>CAZOEB010000124.1:0-7645 GCA_964578685.1 uncultured Caulobacterales bacterium | reverse complement strand
GCCATGGCTTACGGAACCAAGATCGAGGCTCTCGCCGTCCCGACCCGCCGCGCGATTTTTGAGCGACTGGCGGCGGGTCCGTCTTCGGTCGGGGGGCTGGCGGCGGGAATGCCGGTGTCGCGCCCTGCGGTTTCCCAGCATCTGAAGGCGCTGAAAGACGCCGGCCTCGTCGTTGAAGAGCGGCGCGGGGTCAGGCGCATCTACAGCATCGACCCGAAATCCGTCGCGGAACTGCGCGATTATTTCGACCGCTTCTGGGACGTCGCGCTCGAAAGCTATCGCCGCTCGCTCGAGGGAGGAGACGCGTGAAGGAATATGTCGCCGGCGCCGCTGCGCCTGTTGAGAAGACGCTGTCCCTGAAGGCGACGCCTGAACGGGCCTTCGCACATTTCACCGACAACATCGCCGCGTGGTGGCCGCTGGCGTCGCACTCGCTCAGCGAGGGATTGGCCCGCAGCGTCGTTTTCGAGGCGAAGGCGGGCGGGCGCATTTTTGAGATCGACGCCGCGGGCCGCGAACGCGAATGGGGGCGCGTCAGGGACTGCGAGAAGCCTCATCGTCTCGTCTTTTCCTGGTTGCTCGAAAATCTCGCCGACGCGACCGAAGTCGAAGTGACCTTCGCGCCCGACGGAAAAGGCGGCACGCATTTCACGCTTCTCCATCGCGGCTGGCGCGAAACGAAAGCGGCGTTCGGGCGCCGCGACATGTATGATCATGGCTGGCTGGCGGTGCTCGGCGGCTATCGCGCGACCCTCGAAGAAGGCGGCCGCGCCCCTTGAGCGTCCTTCACGTCAAATCCATGCGGCGACGCTTTGAGGCGCGGGATCACAAGGCCCGAGGCCGCCGCGTCGAGCCTTACGGCGGGCGACGCGCGGAAGAGGGCCGCCGGGCGCCCGCTCGTCTGCGGCGCGGTCGCGCCGGTTTTCTCGACAAGCCCGCCGTCGACGACGGAGCGGCGGAAGTTCTGCTTGTGGAGCTCGAAGCCGACGATCGCTTCGACCGCCTTTTGCAGCGCGAGCAAGGTGAATTCGGCGGGCATGAGGTCGAAAATGACGGGGCGGTATTTCAGCTTGCCGCGCAAGCGCCCGATCGCGGTCGCCAGAATGCGTCTGTGGTCGGACGTCATGGCGAGGCCCGCGGCCTTGGCCGCCGCGCGGTCGGATCGCGGCGCCGCAGCGCCCGCCGCAGCACGGTCGCGCCATGCTTCCTCGACGAGGCCCGCTTCGTACATCAGCTCAAAGCGTTCGAGCGTCCGCTCTTCTTCCCAGCCGGCTTCGCCGAGACCGAAGGCAAGACCGATGCGCGTCTCGCGGTCGCGGCGCGCGCCGTCGCTGTCCGCGCGCGCGGCCCACGCGGCAAGGCCCGGCATGATCGCTTTTTTGAGGGTCGCCGGCTCGCCGCGGCGCCAGTCCTCCCACGGGAAGAACTCGTACCAGCCGCGCCATTCGGCGCCGTTTGCGGAAACCTTGGCGGGTTCCGGCGCGAGCGCGAGATAGCCGACCGAGACGACGCGCGCATCGGGTGCGCCGCCGGCGATGACGGCGGCCGGCGACTCCCGGCCCTTGTCGCCGAAGGTGTAAAGCTGCTCGACATAGCCGAGCGGAACCTGCGTCTGTTCCGCGACCCAGCTCCTCAGCCCCAGCTCGAAGGTGCGGTGGCGCGCCGGATCGAAAGGGCCGTAGGGAAGCCCGAACCCTTCGCCGCGCCGCACGCAAAGCGATTTCGGCTGCGCCTCGTCAATGACCGCCAGCACGGCGTTCAGAACAATGGCGATCGGCGATGACGGCGGAGATTTCGGCACGCGCCTTAGTAGCGGCGCCTGCGCAGCGGCGCCTAGACGGGCTTGCTTCTCCTTTGCGGCAAGGTCGATCGCATCTGAAATCCGTCACCCCGGGGCGCGACGAAGTCGCGAACCCGGGGTCCATCTTTGGTTCTGCGAGGAGGCATGGACCCCGGATCGGCTTCGCCGTCCGGGGTGACGGCGCAACTGGTCAAATGAGAACGCTCTGCCTGCAAGCGGTAGGCGAAGAAACGCAGCAGCCCCTAGGCCGCGACCCGGACTGTCGCGAGCGGGGCGGGCATCGCAGCGCAAGGCGGGCAGAGATCGTCCAACGCCTCGGCCATGCGCCCCTCCCGGCCGAGGATTTCGTCTGCATAGGTGACGATCAGCGGGCAAGGATCTGCATGGGGGGCCGCGGTGCGGATGCGCCGCATCAGGGCCGCTTCGGAGGTCCCCGGTTCGCGCATGCACAGTATGATGAAAGCCGCGGCGGTCGATCGCGAGACGCCGCGATTGCAATGGATGAGAATATCGCCGGCGCCGTCCCACGTCCTGATGAAGTCGATGACGTCGCGCGCCCGCGCGCGCGCCGCCTCATTGATCGACGCCGCGCAGCTTTCGCGGGCGACATAAAGCTTCAGATGGCGATCGGGCGGCAAGCCCGAAAAGACCGGCATCGCGTCTTCTTCCGACAACAGAGAAATGACCCGGCCCGGCCGGTAGCGGGCATAGGCGTCAGCAGCGCCGGAAAGGGACGAGACGATCAGCATCGCCCTGACAATGGCGCGTCATCCTTGCCAAAAAAAGAACGCCGCGGTCACACCGGCTTGAGATCGCGGCTTGGTGACCGGAATAGGGAGTCAGGCCGCGTCGAACGCCGCCATCAGCGCCCGGAACCGGCTGAGATAGCGCGCCTGCACGGCGGCGGTCGTTTCGATCCGGAGCGCGACGGAGGGGGCGCCCTCCGGGGCGCCGAACAGCACCAGCGCCTCCTCGACCGAGAACCCGGCGAGCTGGGTCGCCTCATAGAAGGCGCTCGCCCGGTCGGCGCGCTTGATGGTTTTGGCCACGGCGTCGGGGAGCGCGGCGGGAAGGCCGAAGCGAAGGTGGACGGCGGTCTGCAATCGCCGCTCGATCGAGCGATAGCCCTCGCCGAGCGCCGCCTTGAAGGGGCTGATCATGTCGCCGATGACGAACTCCGGCGCATCGTGGAGAAGCGCGGCGAGGCGCCATTTGACCGGCCAGTCGGGACGCATCGCCTCGCAGAATTCAAGCACCAGCAGCGAATGCTGCGCGACGGTGAAGGGAAGCTCGCCTTTCGTCTGCCCGTTCCAGCGGGCGACGCGCGCGAGGCCATGCGCGATGTCCTCGATTTCGACATCGACCGGGGACGGATCGAGAAGGTCGAGCCGTCGCCCCGACAGCATGCGCTGCCAGGCGCGCGGAGGCGTAGTCTCCATAATTTTTTTCTGAGGCATGGACCGGCCGAAACATATGAGCCTGCTGCGCCTGAAACCAAGTCGTGCGCGGCGCAAGCAAGAAGGGGCGGGGGCGCTAATGCTGACGAGCCCGCGCCTTTCGGCGCGGGCTCGCTTGGTCATGTTAGTCTGGTCGGCTCAGCAGCAGCCGGCGCCGACGCAGCACGAAGCAAGGACAGCGCAACAAGCCTCGGCTGCCTTTGCGATCGCTTCAGGCGCGGCCGCGTAGGCCGATGCAAACCCAAGGGTTGCTGCGCCTGCGATGTAACCAAGCATCTTTCTCATATTGTCTCCTGGATGGTGTTGATTGAAAGAAACTGTCAGCCTGCTGACAGCCGCGGAGGCGGCGTCAACGGCTCGGGAAAAGCGCCGGACAAAGGCTTCATCGCAAACGAGATTTCGGTGCGCGCCAATACGATGGGTGAGAAGTCGGGCGAGAGGGTCGGTATCGTGACGTGACACAGGGCGGAGCATGAAATCGCAACACCGGCGCTGCTGTCGCAGCAAGCGCAGTCGTCAAGTGATCCGGCTGACTGAACCGTCCCGCCGCTGTCGCCTGCGCTAACCGCAGAAACGAAAGCAGCCGGGCTAAGGACAGCGAATAGGGCGAAAAGAAATGCCAGCAGCGACTTTGCCATCGTCACATGCTACCATGGGCCCAGGCGCTGGCAAATCACTCTTCCGCGGCCAATGGCGCCGCCATCGGCCGCGACTGTCAGGGCAAGGCGATCGAGGCCTGACCGAAGGCGTAGCGCCAGCCCTCGCTTGTCTTCACATAGGTGTCGGAGAACCAAAGCCGCCGGTCGAACGGCGCGCCGTCTTTCGTGCCTTTGAGCCACAGCCGGGCGGTCACGATCGCCGTCTTGTCCCCATAGAGGCGGACCGTCTGGGTGCCAGGGTCCTCGACCTGCTTTTCGTAGAGGAATTCCGCCTCGCGCGCCGAACGCAAGAGGTCCTCGCGGGTGAAAACCTCCCCGCGGCCGACGACGAGGATCATGTCTTCGTGAAGAATCGCCGCCATCGCCTCGGCGTCGTTCCGCTCGACCGCCGCCTGATAGGCGGTGTCGAGCGCGGCGATGATGGCGCGGTTGTCTGCGGCGCCGGCGCCGCCCCCCATCGACAGCGCGGCGGCGGAGGCGGCGAGAATCTTACGCATGGATTTTTCACCCGTTCAGCTTCGCGCGTCTTTTGGCGCAGCGCCCGGCGGGCGGCTTGCGCTTTCTTGCTAAATTTGGCGGCGCAGCGCCGACGGCGGGCGCCCATGCCAGCGCGAAAAGCAGCGGGTGAAATGGGAGAGATCGCCGAACCCGACCGCAAAGCAGGTCTCCGTGACGCTCGCCCCCTCGCGAAGCATCGCGTCGGCGGCGGTAAAGCGCGCCCGCAGGAGATAGCGATGCGGGGGCAGGCCAGTCAGCTCGGCGAAAACGCGCGAGAAATGGAAAAGGCTCATGCCGCATTCGCGCGCGAGCGCCGACGCGGTGAGGTCGGAGGCGAAGTCTTCGTCAATACGCCGGCAGGCATGGCGGACACGCTCCGCATACCAATCAAACCGCCGCGCGCTGAGTCGGGACGCGGGGCGCTCCTCCGGGATCTCGCGGAAAATCTCCGACGCGCAATGCTCGGCGAGCATCGGTTGGGCCGCGTCGATCGCGCGCCGCAGGGTCCACCGCAAATAGTTGAGCCGGCCGGAGGCGGGGAGGACCGCGCGGTTCGCCCGCTCCCAGCTTTTCCGCGCGTCAAAGCCGTCGTCATTCGCCGCGTGATAGACGATCGTCAGGCAGGTGTCGGTGAAGCCCGCGCCCTCATGACTTGCGCGAAAGCGCATGCCGGGCCGTTGCAGCATCACATCGCCCGCGCCGACGCGCCACGCGCCGTCTCCAACGGCGAGATCGAACGCGCCCGCCTCGACGAAACTCGCGACGAAGTCGGTCGAGACCTCCTCATAGGGACGGTCTTCATGCTCGGCCGGGTGGTCGAAGCGGTGGACGCTGATCGAATCCGACCGCCACAGGGGAACAATGCGCGCCATCGGGGTAGTTTAGTCGTTTTCCGGCGCTGCGGCGAGGCGGCGCGGCTGCGACGGGCGGGCCCCGGCTTGCGACGGGCCGACTTGATCAGGGGCGCGGAAAGGTCGACTTTCGCCCCGTCAGCGGGGCGCGTTCAAAGACCCCGACAGCCAAAACGACCACCAACCACGCAAAGGGGCTCTTCACATGGCCAATATCGACGCAGACTACGGCGTACAGAAGCGCAGCTCAGGCCTTGCCTGGCTCTACGTGCCGATCGTTCTCATTCTCTTTCTCGGCGCGGCGCTTTCCGTCGCGGCGTACAATTTCTCGGATACCGACCTTACGGTCGCGGAATCGATCGCGGCCGGCTTCGGCGGCCTCGCCGGCATCATTCTCGGCCTCATCGGGGCGGCGATCGGGATTATTGTCGGCCTCATCGGGGCTCTCATCGGCCTTGTCGCGGCTGGCGGGGCGGTGGCGGTGACGCTGTTTATCGTCGGCTCGCCGATCATCGCGCTCGTGCTGCTGGCGCTTTTGCTGCGCCGGCCGAAGAACGCCTGCCCGGAACCCGGCGTTCACCCGGCGGCGTAAAACCAGTCTTCGTTCATCCGTACAGGGAGCGTCGGGGCGATCCCCCGGCGCTTTTCCTCGTCCGCAGCTTGCTGCCGACCCTTGTTGAGCGCCATGCGCGGCGGGAGTAAGCAGTTGCGCCCCCTGCTGGAGTTCCCCATGTCCGCCGCCGCCGAATTCCGACGCCGCGAGCCTGTCCTCATCGAAACCGGCAAGGCCTTCGCCGAGCCGCACCGGGTCTACGCCGAAGCGAGGCGCTCGGGCGACGTCGCGGTCAACGAGATCGGCATCTTCATCCCCTTGCGCCACCGCCACGCCGACACCGTTTTCGACCCCGCTCTCACGCGCCAGATCGAGATGGAGCCGATGTTCCTGCGCGGCATTTCGGAAGGGCCGCTCTTTGAAATCTATCGCGACGCCATGCTGTTCGCGAACGGCGAGACGCACATGAAGCGCCGCCAGCCGATGGCGCGCACCTTCGCCTTCAAGCTGATGGACGGCATGCGTCCGCGCGTCGCTGAAATCGCCGCCGAAATCATCGAAGCGAACCGCGGCAAGGGTCCCGTCAATTTTCTCGACGATTTCAGCCGCGCGATCCCCTCGCGCATCATCGCCGAAATCGTCGGCGCGCCGCCCGAAGACTGGCCGAAATTCACGAAGTGGGTCGCCGACGCCGCGCGCGGCATCGCCTTCTTCACGCCCGAGGAACTCCCTGCGATCAATGAAGGCGTCGCCAATCTCAACGCCTATGTCGCGCGCCTCCTCAATGACCGGCGGGCCCATCCGCGCGAGGATTTCCTGACAAGCTACGCCCGCGCGACGGCGGAGGAGGGAAAGCTCACCGAAAGCGAAATCCGCGTGCAGATGGCGGGCGTCATTCTCGCCGGCTCCGACACGACGCGCACCGGAACAGCCTCGATTTTATCGCAGCTTCTTCAGCACCCTGATCAATGGGCGATGGTCTGCGCCGACCCCGACAAATGGAAGAGAGCGGCGGTGGAGGAGGGGCTTCGATACGATCCCCCTGTCGGTTCGGTCGGGCGCGTCGCCTTGAAGGACCTGGACATTGACGGGGTCGCGATACCCGAGGGGCGCGTCGTGTCGATCTCGCTCGTCTCGGCCTTGCGCGACCCCGACGTCTATCCCGACCCCGACCGCTTCGACATCCGCCGCACCGGCCTGCCGCGCTGGAACATCGCCTTCGGCCACGGCGCCCATCGCTGCCTCGGCGAGGCGCTCGCGCGCGCAGAGATGGAAGAAGCGATCGCGACGATCGCGCGCCTCGCGCCGAAGACGCGCATCATCGGCAAGCCGCCGACGATCACGGGGCACGTCGCCATCCGCGCCATCGACGCAATGACGGTGGAGTTTGCGTGATGCGAGGAAAAACGGCCCGCCATGGAATTCGTTGACGACGGCGTCGTTCTCTCGGCGCGCGCGCATGGCGAAAGCGCGGCGGTCGCGGACATCCTGACCGGCCATCACGGACGATGGGCGGGCCTCGTCTATGGCGGGCAGGGGCGGACGAAAACGCCGCTCCTCCAGCCCGGCAACGGCGTCAAGGCGACATGGAAGGGCCGCCTCGACGACAGTCTCGGCTTTTTCACGCTTGAACTCACCGCCGCGCGCGCCGCCGGCCTGATGCAGGACCGCCTCTCGCTCGCAGCGCTCACCGCGGCGTGCGCCGTCGCCGCGGCGACGCTTCCCGAACGGCAGGCGCACGCGCGCGTCTATCATACGCTGCGCATTCTCTTCGACCATCTTGACGACATCGACATCTGGCCGGCGCTGATGGCGCGGTGGGAGCT
>CAZOEB010000123.1:0-7684 GCA_964578685.1 uncultured Caulobacterales bacterium | reverse complement strand
CGCGCCATTCGATGAGCCTTTTCGTCTGGTATTTCGGCACGCGCCGGCAGTTCCCGGACGTCGGCCACCACACCATCGTGCTCGGCCCCCGATATCGCGAACTCCTCCGCGACATTTTCGAGCGCAAAGTGCTCGCCGACGATTTCAGCCTTTACCTTCATCGCCCGACGGCGGCGGACCCTTCGCTCGCCCCGCCCGGCTGCGACGCTTTCTACGTCCTGTCGCCGACGCCGCATCTTGGATCGGGCGTCGACTGGCGGACCGCAGCGGAGACTTACCGGCAGGCGATCGCGCGCCGTCTCGATCAGACGATTATGCCCGGCTTTGAAAAGGAGATCGTCACATCACGGATGATGACGCCCCTCGATTTCCAAGACCGGCTCAATTCCTATATGGGCGCGGCGTTCAGCCTAGAACCGACGCTGCTGCAAAGCGCATGGTTCCGCCCGCATAATCGCAGCGCCGACATCAAGAACTTCTATCTTGTCGGCGCCGGCACGCATCCGGGCGCGGGCCTTCCCGGCGTTCTTTCCTCCGCGCGCGTCCTTGACCGGGTCGTGCCGCCGGCGGCGGCTTTATGCGCGCCGTAACGCCCTCGGCCGCCGACATCGACGCCTGCGCCGCCGCCATTCGCGGCGGATCGAAAACATTCTTCGCCGCCTCGCTTTTGCTGCCGCGACAGATGCGGCTCGCGGCCTACGCGATCTACGCCTTCTGCCGGTATTCCGACGATGCGATCGACGTCGCCGGCGGCGACCGCGCAGCGCTGTCAAATCTTCAGCGGCGCCTCGACCGTCTTTATGCGGGCGCGCCGGAGGATCATTTCGCCGATCGCGCCTTCGCCGATGTCGCGGCGCGACGCGCGATTCCGATCGAACTGCCGCGGGCGCTGCTTGAGGGCTTCGCCTGGGACGTCGAAGGGCGCCGCTATCCGACTCTCGCCGCGCTCGAAGACTACGCCGCGCGCGTCGCCGGCGCCGTCGGCGCGATCATGGCCTGCCTCATGGGCGCACGCTCGCGCGAGGCGCTGTCGCGCGCGACCGATCTCGGCACGGCGATGCAGCTGACGAACATCGCGCGCGATGTCGGCGAGGATGCGCGGGCGGGGCGCCTTTATCTGCCGCTCGACTGGCTTGATGAGGCCGGCGTCGATGTTGAATCTTTTCTCGCAGGCCCGCGATTCTCATCAGCAATCGGCGCCGTTGTTGAAAGATTGCTGGAGCGCGCCGCCGTCCTTTATGAGCGCGGCGCCGCCGGCATCGCCTTTCTGCCGCCGGAATGCCGCGCGGCGATCGGCGCCGCGCGCCTCATCTACGCCGACATCGGGCGTGAGATCGCGGCGCGCGGCCATGACAGCGTCAGCGCGCGCGCAGTGGCGCCAATGCGGCGCAAGCTCGCGCTTCTTGCGTCGGCGATCGCCGGCGTTCCCCAGAACAGCGCTTTGCGCGTCGCGCCGCCGCTCGCCGCGAATGCGTTTCTTGTCGAAGCGGCGTGGTCGGACATAGCGCCGACGGCGCCGCTCAATTTCGACGATCGCATCGCCGGCGTGATCGATCTCCTCTCGCGGCTCGAACGGCGCGAGCGCCTTGACGGCGCCGCAGCCTATTGAGGACAGGCGCCGATGGACCAGCCGAACATTCTCATCTTCTTTGAAACCGTGATCTTTTCGATCCTCGTGCTCGCCTGGGCGTCGTGGGAGTTTTTCTCGGTGAGCCGCCTTCAGAAAAAGCAGAAGGAAGAGGAAGCGAAGGCCGCGAAACCGACAGACGCCGATCAGAAATCGTGACGCGGCATCCGGAAGGGCAGCATCGCGCGCACTATGGACGATCTCAGGCGGTCGCCGGAAAGGCTTTCGTGAAAGCCGCGATAGCGCGCCCCGCCGATCGTCGTTTCCATAAGCGAGCGTGAGTAGAACGGCGCGTCTTCCAGCGTTTTGATGATCCGCCCTTCGCCGCCGACATGTCTCGCCATCCGAAAGACCGGTGTCAGCGGGGCGGGCGCCAAGGGCGGACTTTCACGGTTGCGGATCACGCCGGTCTCATCAATGTCGATCGCGATCCGGCGTGACGGCCCCGCGCGCGGATCGGTGTCGTAGAGAATAAGCGTCGGACGGCCCGCCGTTTCGAGGCGCGCCCAGTTCCAGAAGCGGAACGCCTCTTCCAGCGGCGTATCGCCGTCATTCGAGTCGAAATAACCTTCGCCCGTCCATTGCAGCGACGGCTCCTCGAAGCGCACTTCAAACGCAGAACGCGGCGCGAGCGGGCGCCAGCGATGAGCGCCGTCCGCATCAATCGTGAAAGTGCGATCCGTCAGCGCGTGCGGGCGCACCGTCACTTGGCCGCTAACGGAGAAGGGCAGGGGCGCGGCGCGTTCATCAATCTCGATCGTCAGCGCGCCGTCCCGCCAGCTCAGCGAACTCGCGCCGATTTCAAATCGCTCGCGCGTGCGGTTGATGCGGCGCGCGGAGCGTTCCGTCATCGCCCATCGCGGCGCGGCGCCGTAGAGCGCAATGTTGAGCGCGCAGTGATTTTCCGGCGCGCCCCTGCCGGACCACGCGTAATAGGGCGAGAAAACGCTGCCGACGAAGGCGATGATCGTCAGCGCCGCGGTCCCGTCGGGGCTTTCCGCATCGAAATACCACCAGGCGTAGCCGCCGGGGCGGACCTTCAGGTCAAAGCGAAGTCGTTCATCAAGCATGTCGCCGCCGCCATTCCCGATAGCGCCGCCATCGGCACGCCGGGTCCCGGATGCACGCTGCCGCCCGCAAGGTAAAGGCCCTCGACCTTCGTCCTGACGCCCGGCCGCTGGAAGGTCGCGCGCCAGCCATGCGACGGCGCGCCGTAAATGGCGCCGTCCGTACCCGGATAATCCTGGGCGAACTCGGCGGGCGTCATTGCGCGCTCGGCCTTTACATCAAGCGTCAGCCCGCAGGCGCTGAGGTGATCGATCATTCGGCCGCGCACGCGCGCGGCGTCTTCCCCCGTAAAGCGCGTAGCCGTCGCCGGAGCATTGACGAGGCAGAACAAGGCTTGCACGCCCGCGCTCCCTCGCGGCGCCCAGACATAGGTCGTCGGCTCTTCCGGCGCCGCGCCACGCCCGAAGACCGCATCGAACTCCGCTTTGTAGTCGCGCGAGAAAAAGACATTGTGCCGGTCGAGCGGAAAGCCGGAAGCCTCCGCCGAAAAAGCATAGGTGGCCGCGGACTGCGACCGCGCACGCGCTGAGGGAACCGCGCGCGCTGCGGCGGCTCCGAGAAGGCCCGCCGCGACGGCGCCTGCATCCGCGTTGAGGATGACGGCGTCCGCGGCGATCCGCTCGCCTGAGGCGAGACGAACGCCCGAGACGCGCGAATTTTCTGTGAGGATTTCGGCCGCCTCTTCACGATAGCGAAAAAGGGCGCCGTTCTTCTCGGCAAGGCGCGCGGCCGCGCGCGCAAGCCCCGCCATGCCGCCCTTGGGCGCCCAGACGCCGGCTTTTTCAACCGCTGCGATCAGCATCAAAGTCGCGGGCGCCCGGAAGGGCGACGAGCCGCAATAGGTCGCGTAGCGCCCAAAGAGCTGCAAAAGGCGCGGATCGCGAAAATAGCGCTGCAACGCGCTCCAATAGGTGCTGAAGGGGTCGATCTTCAGAAGCCTCAGCGGTCCCGCCGACGCCACCAGTCGCAGCATGTCCGGCGCCGGCGCCCGCAGGAACGAATCGCGCAGCATGTCGTAGATGCGGCGGGCGTCGGCGAGGAACCGGACGAAGCCGCGCATGTCCTCCGCGCCCGCAAAGGCGCCGACGGCGTCCGCGCTAGCGCGGTCGTCGCTTAAAAGATCAAACCGCGATCCGTCGCGCCAGCCATGGCGGGCGAGGCAGTCGAGGCGCTGCAACGAAACCTCGGCGTCGAAATCGGCGCCGGCGCGCGCAAACAGCTCGTCGAACACCCATTTCATGGTGAGAACGGTCGGGCCGATGTCTATCGTCGCGCCGCCGATTTCAATGTCGCGCATCTTGCCGCCGGGATGCGCGGCGCGCTCAACAACTGTCACCTCCGCACGGCGGGCGAGCACCAGCGCAGCGGCAAGGCCCCCCATGCCGGCGCCTGCAATGATGATTTTCCGCGTCGCCAGCCTTCCGCTCCTCGAAAAAACGCCGATTGACGCCCCCTGAAAAGGCGTCCATCCTGCTAGACGCTAGCAGGCGTCAATATCGGTTGACAGCCTGGATTCCGGAGATCGCCGATGACGCCCTCCGCACATGCCGCCGCCACCCTGATCGAGACGCGGCTCGAAGCGGCGCTTGCGCGCGCGGCCTCGCCAGACTGCCCCCCGAAACTCGCCGGCGCCATGCGCCATGCGGTCTTTCCCGGCGGCGCCCGCGTTCGCCCCCAACTTTGTCTTGCGGTCGCGGGCGCCTGCGGCGGGGATGACATGATGCTGGCGGCGGCGGCGGGCGCGGCGATCGAACTTTTCCATTGCGCCTCGCTCGTCCACGACGACCTCCCCTGTTTCGACGCCGCCGACGTGCGGCGCGGGCGTCCCTCCGTACAAAGAGAATATGGCGAGGCGATCGCCGTTCTCGCCGGCGACGGGCTCATCGTGCTCGGCTTCGAGACGCTGGCGCTCGCCGCGTCGAAGTCGCCGGAGCGGCTCGCGCCGCTCTTTGCGATCCTTTCGAGCGCCGTCGGCGCGCCGCGCGGCATCGTCGCCGGGCAGGCGTGGGAAAGCGAGACGACGGTCAATCTTCGCCAGTACCAGCGCGCGAAAACGGGGGCCCTTTTTGTCGCCGCAACCATGATGGGCGCGGTCGCCTGCGGCGGCGAACCCGCGCCCTGGCGCACGCTCGGCGACCGTCTCGGCGAGGCCTATCAGGTCGCCGACGATATCCGCGATGTCGCCGAGACGGCGGACGCGACCGGCAAGCCTGCGGGCCAGGATGCGGCGCATGACCGGCCGTCGACGGCGCGCGAACTTGGCCTTGAAGGCGCGCTCGACCTTCTCGATGCGCTGATTGCGGACGCCGAAGCGTCGATTCCCGATTGCGACGGCGCGGACGCCTTGCGCGCGCTGGTGCGCGCGACCGCCGTCCGCCTGACGCCGAAACATCTTGCCCGCAACCCCGCCTGACAAGACCCTGCGCGAACGCTCCTTGCGTGAGCGGTGGGCGGCCTGGCGCAATCGCCGGATCGCCGATCCCGCATTCCAGCGCTGGGCGGCGGCGTTTCCGCTGACGCGCGGCCTTGCGGCCCGAAAGGCGGCGCGCCTCTTCGACGTCACGGCGGGCTTTGTCTATTCGCAGGCGCTAGCCGCAGCGGTCGAACTGAAACTGTTCGATCTTCTAAGCGCGGGCGCGCGCGATCTACCGGACATCGCGCGCGCCGCCGGGCTTTCCGAACCGTCAGCGCTGACGCTGATGCGCGCGGGCGCAGCGCTCGATCTCTTCGAAGAAATTGCGCCAAAGCGGTTTGCGCTCGGCGAGGGCGGCGCGGCGCTTCTCGGCAATCCGGGCGTCATCGCGATGATCGAGCATCACGCCGCGCTCTATCGCGATCTCGCCGATCCCGTGCGTCTGCTGCGTGAGCGGCCGAAGGATACGATGCTTGCCCGCTATTGGCGCTATCCGGTCGCTGACAGGCGCGACGCGCTCTCAGGCGATGATGTCGCCCGCTATTCGGCGCTGATGGCGGCGTCGCAATCCTTCATCGCCGCCGACATTCTCGACGCCTATCGGTTCGGGAAACTCAAGCGCCTCCTCGATATCGGCGGCGGGGCCGGCGCCTTCCTGACGGCGACGCTCCAGCGTCATTCGCAGATCGAGGGCGTCTTGTTCGACCTTCCGGCAGTCGGCGAAATCGCGCGCGAGGCGTTCGCAAAGGCGGGACTTTCGGGCCGCGTGCGAATCGCTTCGGGCGATTTTTATCGCGATCCGCTGCCCGGAGGCTGCGATGCGGCGACGCTCGTGCGCGTTATTCACGACCATGACGACGATAAAGCGCTGACCATTCTGAAGGCGGCCCATGCTGCGCTGCGGCCGTCCGGGACGCTCATTCTCGCTGAACCGATGGCGGACGCCATTGGCGCAAGAGCGATGGGAAACGCCTATTTTGGCCTTTATTTGCTGGCGATGGGCAGCGGACGTCCGCGCACGGCAAATGAACTGAAGGCGCTGCTCAACGCCGCCGGATTTCGCGCTGCACAATCCAGGAAGACCCGCCGGCCGCTTCTCGTGAGCGTTCTCGTTGCGCGCGCCTGAGGGCCAAGCGTTTACTTTACTTGACACTCAAAAATGTCAACCTAAAGTGACACTATGCACTTCGCGCCCCCCGACCACGTCTCGCCAGCCCCGCCGAACGCGCAAGGGCGGCGCTCCCCGGTCGAACTCGCCTCGACGGCGATCATTTTCGACGGCGGGCGGAAAATCAGGGCGGAGCGGGTCGATTTGCTGGCGCCGGGCGCTGCGGATCTCGTCGTCGACATCGATTTTTCGGGCGTCAGCACCGGCACCGAACGCCTGATGTGGGCGAGCGAGATGCCGGCCTTTCCAGGCCTCGGCTATCCGCTCGTCCCGGGTTACGAGTCGGTCGGACGCGTCGTCGCCGCCGGTGCCGATGTCGAATCACGCATCGGCGAAACGGTTTTCGTTCCCGGCAGCCGCGCCTTCAAGGACGTACGCGGATTGTTCGGCGGCGCCTCGTCTCGCGTGGTCGTCGCCGCTGAGCGCGCCGCCGCGATCGATCCCGCGCTCGGCGACAAAGGCGCGCTCCTCGCGCTCGCGGCGACCGCCTATCACGCGATCAACGGGCATGAGGCGCCGGACCTCATCGTCGGACACGGCGTCTTCGGACGCCTGCTGGCGCGCCTCGCAATCGCGCTTGGCGGCGCGGCTCCCGTCGTCTGGGAAATTGATCCTGATCGCGCCTTCGCCGATGGTTACGCCGTCATCGATCCCGACTGCGACGGGCGGCGGGACTACAAGGCGATTTACGACGCCAGCGGCGACGCCGGCATTCTCGATGAGCTTGTCGCGCGCCTCGCGCCGAAGGGCGAGATCACGCTCGCGGGCTTTTACCGCGACCGTCCGTCCTTCAATTTCGCGCCCGCCTTCATGCGCGAGGCGCGCCTTCGCATCGCCGCAGAATGGTCGCGCGACGATCTCAGCGCCGTCATCGGCCTCGTCACGTCGGGCGCGCTGTCGCTCGAAGGGCTTGTGACGCACATGCGCGACTTCGGCGCGGCGTCTGAAGCCTATGACACGGCGTTCGGCGACCCCCTTTGCCTCAAAATGATCATCGACTGGAGAGAGCTGCATGGCCGCATCCTTTGATGCCCCCGAGCCGCGCTCGGCGGCGACGCCGACAGCCGCGCTGCGGGCGGGCCTCCTCGCCGAAGCGGCGATCGAGCCCGATCCCGCGCCGACAGGCGCGGTGAAGAAGGAAACGCAGATCATCGCGATCTACGGCAAGGGCGGCATCGGCAAGAGCTTCACGCTCGCCAACCTTTCTTACATGATGGCGCAGACGGGGAAGAAAGTTCTCCTTATCGGCTGCGACCCGAAGAGCGACACGACTTCGCTGCTGTTCGGCGGGCGCGCTTGCCCGACCATCATCGAGACCTCGACCAACAAGAAGCTCGCCGGCGAGGATGTGAAGATCGGCGACGTCTGCTTCAAGCGCGACGGCGTCTACGCGATGGAGCTCGGCGGC
>CAZOEB010000122.1:0-7705 GCA_964578685.1 uncultured Caulobacterales bacterium | reverse complement strand
AAAGGAGGCTCTGCGCCGAACGCTCGCGCAGGAGTTTCCATGCAGGCGTCACCGGCGTGTCGAGGCGGCGCGGGAAATAGAGCCGGGTCGAGGCCATCGCATCGACCGAGAGGCTCGCGCCGCCGACGTCGATGCGCGCGGGCGTCTTGCCGACGGCGGTGACGGCGGTCGGATCCGGAAGAACGGTGATCGTCGCCGCGCCGCTCGCGATGCGCGCGGCCTCAAGCGCGGAGGCGACCGAGAGGCGCCCGCCCGTCGACCACAGCAGCGGCGCCATGCGCGCAACGCCGTCGCCGTCGGCGGGCAGCGCTGCGACGGTGACGGCGGCGGCGTCCGCGAGGTCGGCGTTTACGGCGGCGCGCGGGCGCGCCGCCGGCAGGCCGAAGAAATTGTCGCCGCCGCTGACCGAAACGGCCGAGTTCGATGAGGCGTCCGAGCGCTCGCGCGTCAGGTGTGCGGCCTCGCGCGCGACCGACGCCGCGCCGATGGCGACCGCGCCCTGCGTCTGCGCCATCGCGCGCGCCAGCATAAGGTCCGTACTCGGAAGAAGCGCAAGCTGCTGGGCGAGGCGCTCGTCGCGCGCGCCGGCGAGCCAGAACTCGCCGATCGTCTCGGGCGCCAGCGGGTCCGGGGTGTCGACCCCTTCAAGATAGACGACGCCCTTGGCGCCGGCGGCGTCGCTCGCCGCGACAAGCTCTGCGATCAGCGATCGCGGCCACGGCCAGGGGCCGATCTTTTCGATGCTCTCGGCGTCGATCTCGACGACATGGATCGGCGAATTGCGGTCGATGTCCGCCGGGAAAATGCGGGAATAGAAGTCAAAGAGCCGCTCGCGCGCGTCGCCGTGGCGCGCCTCCGAATTGGCGAGGGTCATCAGCGCGAGCCCCGCCATGACCGCAACCATGAGCATCAGGGGAAGGGCGCCCAGCCACCGGAACCGCCCCGCCATCGAAGGTTTCGCCACGCCCGCCACTCCCGCGCGGCCCCCGGCTGACCGGCCCGGACCTCCGGGCCGCCCGCCCCCGGGAGGCGACGCGTAAACACTCGTTCACCTTAATTCAGGATGAATTTATCATCCTGCATTAGCATCTTCCAATGCAAGCGGCGAGCCGCCTGTAAGACGCCCCCTCTAACGCCCGACGGACGCCCTGAATGCAGCCCGCCGCCTTCACGATCGACCTCGATGACGGGACCTTGCGCCTCAAGGCGACCGGGGACTGGCAGGCGCGCCATCTTGGCGCGATCGACCGGGAACTTCGGGACTTTGAAGACGACGCCGTCGGCCGGGAGCTCATCATCGACATCTCCGGGGTTGAGCGCCTCGACACCGCGGGGGCGATGGTGTTCGAGCGAATGCTTCGCGCCTGCGACGCGCGGACGGGGGCGTCAAAGATCGTCGGCGGCTCGCCAGCGCAAGCGACGCTGATCGCCAATGTCGCGCCGCATGTCGCGCCCTGCGACGTCGAGCCTGCGCGCCGCAACGCCTTCGTGATGATGGTCAACCGCTTCGGGCAGGGCCTCTTCGAGGGCTATCACGCCGCGATCGAAATCCTGAACTTCGTCGGCCTCACCCTAACCGCGCTGATGCGCGTCGTTAAGGAGCCCAAACGCCTGCGCGTCACCTCGATCTTCTGGCACATGGAGGAGGCAGGCATCAACGCGATGCCGATCGTCGGCCTGATGTCGTTCATGATCGGCGCCGTCGTCGCCTTCATGGGCGCGAAGATTTTGAGGCTCTTCAACGCAGAGGTGTTCACGGTCGAGCTTGTCGGCATCTCGGTCTTGCGCGAATTCGGCGTGCTGCTCGCCGCGATCCTCGTCGCGGGGCGTTCAGGGAGCGCGTTCACCGCCTCGATCGGCGCAATGAAAATCCGCGAGGAAATCGATGCGATGAAGGCGCTCGGCCTCGATCCCATTGAAACGCTCGTCCTGCCGCGGGCGATCGCGCTCGTTCTGATGATGCCGGTCTTGACCTTCATGGCGTCCGTTCTCGGCGTCATCGGCGGCGGGCTTGTCGCGGCGACGGCGATGGATATTTCGCCGGCCTTCTTTGTCGGGCGCCTGCAGGAAACGATCGCGCTCTCGAATTTCTGGGTCGGCCTCATCAAGGCGCCGTTCTTCGCTTTCGTCATCGCCATCATCGGCTGCTATCAGGGCATGGAGGTCGCGGGCAGCTCCGAAAGCCTCGGTCAGCGGACGACGCTCTCCGTCGTGCAGTCGCTCTTCGTCGTCATCATTCTCGACGCGTTCTTCGCGATGTTCTTCCTGGAGATTGACTATTGACCGGGAAGATTGAGGAGGACGCGATCATCGAGGTCGAGGGCCTGCGCACGCAGTTCGGCGAAGCTGTCATCCATGACAATCTCGACCTGAAGGTGCGTCGTAACGAAATCCTCGGCGTCGTCGGGGGATCGGGCACCGGCAAATCGGTGCTGATGCGCGCGATCATCGGCCTCAAGGAGCCCTCGGCCGGAACGGTGCGTGTCTTCGGCGAGGACTTCTATGCGCTGAAGCCGGAAGAACGGCTCGCGGTCGAGCGTCGCTGGGGCGTCCTCTTTCAGGGCGGCGCGCTGTTCTCCTCGATGACCGTCGCGCAGAACGTGATGGCGCCGATGCGCGAGCATCTGAAGCTCCCCGACAGCCTCGCGACCGATATCGCCGCGATGAAGATCTCGATGGTCGGCCTGCCGCCCGACGCCGGCGCGAAATTCCCCTCTGAGTTGTCGGGCGGCATGTCGAAACGCGCGGGACTTGCGCGCGCGCTCGCGCTCGACCCGGAAATCGTCTTCCTTGACGAGCCGACGGCGGGTCTTGACCCTATCGGCGCGGAGAATTTCGACAGATTGATCGTCTCTCTCAAGGAGTCCTTAGGGTTAACCGTGTTTATGGTCACCCATGATCTCGATACGCTGCACGCGACATGCGACCGGGTCGCCGTGCTCGCCGAGAAAAGGGTGATCGCCATTGGGCCGCTCGACGAGGTTCGCCGGAGGGATCATCCCTGGATTCAGGAGTATTTCTCCGGTCCCCGCGGCCGCGCGGCGTTGACGGCGAAGAGCGCGCAGCCCGCTTCGCGCGCGGACAGGGATTGAAGAATGGAGACCCGCGCGCATTACGTCCTTGTCGGCGCCGTCGTGCTGGCGTTGACGGCGTTCGCTTTCCTGTTCGTGCTCTTCCTCTCGCAGTCGAGAAATGAATATGACGAGTATGACGTCATTTTCCGCGAGCGGGTTTCGGGCCTTTCTGTCGGCGCAGCCGTTTCGTTCAACGGCATCCAGAAGGGCGAAGTCCGGGAGCTGACGATCGCGCCTGACAATCCTTCAATCGTCATCGCACGTATCCGCGTCGACAAGGACACGCCGGTCAAGACCGACACCAAGGCCGAGCTCGAGCTCGTCGGGTTCACTGGTCTTGCGATCATCCAGCTCGTCGGCGGCAGCGCGGAAGAAGAGCTCCTGAAAAACGTCACTCGCGGCGTTCCGCGCATCGAGGCGGACGCTTCCGGCATCGCCCAGCTCATCTCCGGGTCCGGCGACATCATCGCGTCGGCGAACGTGCTCCTGTCGGAAGAAAACACCGCCGCCTTCGGGCGCATTCTCGCCAATGTGGAAACGCTGACGACGACGCTCGCCGAGCAGGACGATGAAATCGCCGCGGCGGTCGCCAATACGGCGAAGATGACGGAAAATCTCGCCGCAACGAGCGAAAAGCTGGGGCGGACGGTCGACAATCTCGACAAGCTTCTCGCGAGCGACGCGCCCGAAGCGCTGGAAGAGACGCAATTGCTGATGGCGGAGCTGCGCGCCGCCGTCGCCGAAAACCGCGAGCAGATCCGCATCTTCACCGACCAGGGCCTCGCGCAGGTCGGCCCCGCGGTGGCCGAAGCGCGCGCGCTTTTCCGCACGCTCGATCAGGTCTTGCGCGAAATCGACCGCGACCCGCGGGGGTACCTGCTCGGCGAATCGACGCCGCGCTATGAAGGGGAACGGCAGTGAAGAACGGATTTCCCGAGTCCCGGATTCCGCTTCTCGCAGCGCTCACCGCCGCGCTCGCCTCCTGCGTCTCCGTGCTTCCTGAAGCGCCGCCGGCGTCAGCCCGCTACACGGTCAGCGACGTGACGATTGAGACAGCGGCCGCGCCGGTTTCGTGGACGCTCGGCGTCGAAGAGCCGTCGGCGACGCTCGCCTATAATTCCGCGAAGATCGCCTTGAGCCGCGCGCCCGGCCGTATCGAATATTACGCTGGCGGCGAGTGGGTCGACCGGGCGCCGCGCCTCTTCGGCGTCGCGCTCGTCAGAAGCTTTGAGAACACCGGCGCGATCATGGGCGTCGGCAGCCGGATCAGCCTGCCGGTCTCGACCTATGTTCTGCAAACGGACGTTCGAAAGCTGGGCGTCGTGGAGGAGGGCGGCCGGCGCGCCGAAGTCGAGGTCTTCGCGCGCCTCACCAACGGGCGCAGCGCCGTTCACGCCGCGCGGCTGTTCACGGCGTCGGCCCCCGTCGCAGCCGACACGCCCGCGGACGCGGCCTCCGCTCTCGATACGGCACTCTCCGTGATCCAGCGCGAGATCGTCGCCTGGACCTTTGAAGAGGCCGGGCGGGCAGATACGGCTGCCAGAAAGTAAGGTATTGCTTACTATCTGGAATGTATGCTATTGCTTACAAACAAAAAAGTAAGCGATCGTATTCATGGCAAGCATCCCGGTCAGAACCCCCGCCGATATCGGCGCGCTCATCCGCGACCGGCGAAAAGCGCTCGGCCTCGATCAGGCGGCGCTTGCAGCGAAAGTCGGCGTCAGCCGGCTCTGGATCAATCAAGTTGAAAGCGGAAAGTCCGGCGCCAATCTCGGGCTCGTTCTTAGAACGCTCGCTGCGCTCGGTGTCACTCTTTCGGTGACAACCGATAATGACGGCGCTCCGTCCGGCGACCAGGTGACGAGCCCCGACATTGACGCGGTCGTCGCCGCAGCCCGGAAAAGGGCGAAGACATGAAGGAACTCATCGCCCTGCTCGACGGCCGCGAAGTCGGCGTTGTGCGTCAGGACCGCAACCGGCTCTCGTTCGCGTATCTCGACAGCTGGCGCACCTCGCGCGGCGCTTATCCGCTGTCGCTGTCGATGCCGCTCGCCGCGAAAGAGCATCCGCATTCCGCGATCGAGCCGTTCCTGTGGGGCCTGCTGCCGGACAATGAATTCATTCTCGCACGCTGGGCGCAACGCTATCAGGTTTCGCCCCGCAATCCGTTCGCGCTGCTCCTGCATGTGGGCGAGGACTGCGCCGGCGCGGTGCAGTTCGCTGCGCCCGACCGCGTCGCTGAGGTGACGGGCCCCGCCGCGTCGGAAATCGACTGGATCGACGAAGCTGAAATTGCAACGCGCCTGCGCGCGCTGAGAGAGGACGCAAGCGCATGGCGCCAACCCCGCGACCCCGGCCGGTTCAGCCTTGCGGGCGCGCAGCCGAAAACCGCGTTTCTGTTCGACGGCGCGCGCTGGGGCGTTCCAGCGGGCCGCGCGCCGACGACGCACATCCTGAAGCCGCCGACGAACGGCTTCGACGGGCACGCCGAAAACGAACATCTCTGCATGGCGCTCGCGCGGTCGCTCGGCATGCCGGCGGCGCAGTCGGAAGTGAAGCGCTTCGGCGACGAAATCGCGATCGTCGTGGAGCGCTATGACCGCGTGCGCGACGGCGGCGGAACAAGGCGACTTCATCAGGAGGATATATGTCAGGCCCTCGGCGTTCATCCGTCGCGCAAATATCAGAATGACGGCGGGCCGGGGCCGCGTGAGATCACTTCATTGCTGCGGGCCAACGCTTCAACGGCGAGACCGTCTACGGTCAATACATCGGCGGTAAATGTCGTTCCGGGCGCCCAATCGCGCATGAATGCGGAAATCGACATCCAAACATTCCTCGACGCGCTCATCTTCAACTGGCTGATCGGCGGCACGGACGCGCACGCCAAGAACTACTCGGTGCTGATCGGCGCCGGCGGCCTAGTGCGCCTTGCGCCGCTCTACGACATTGCAAGCATACTTCCTTATGACGATATCGATCCCAGTAAGGCGAGGCTCGCGATGAAGATCGGTGATGAATATGGACTGCACCATGTCGGCGTCAACGAATGGCGAAAGCTCGCTGCGGCGACTAAGATCGACGCTGAGGCCGTTATTGACCGCATACGGAACATGACTGCGGAGCTTCCCGACTTATTGGCGGCCGAAGTCGCGCGCGCACAAGCGGAAGGGCTCAACAACCCTCTTATCGGCCGCCTTCAAGCTCGGCTGTCTGCGAGAGCGGCGAAGCTCGCCGCCATTTAGCCGTCACGCGAAATAGCCGACCGTCGCGCCGACGAGGAGGTAGACGCGGCCCAAGGGGGAGGAGAGGTATTGCTCCAGCTCCTCGTCCGCCGTCTCCGACGTCGTCGCGTCTTCGAGAAGGCGTTCGAAGCCTTGCAGGAAGTCGTGGATGCCGCGCTCGAACGTCTTGTCGCGGCTGCCTTCCGCGCGGATGCGCCGCTTCACGTCGGATTCGTTAAGGCGCAGCAGCCGATTGGCGAAGACGTTGCGGTCGCCGCGCTCGAAGCGTTCGAGAAGCGCCGGCGGCGGCTCGCCATAGAGCCGCGTTTCAAGGTCGAGCGTGAAGTCCTGAAGGCCGGCGATGATCTTCATCGCATTCTGGGCGCTCGCGCGCGCGTCCGCGGCGCGCCGGCCCTCCGCGCCGAGATCAAGGGGTTCGGCGCCGTCGGTCGCCGACAGAATCTCCCGCCAGCTGACATCGTGTTTCGAGCGCTTGTCGTCTTCCTCGCCGAGCGAACCGCGGTCGGCGCTTGCGACGGGGCGCTGCGTTTTGGGCTTCTCAATGTCGGCGGCGATGGCGTCGAGACGCGCGGCCCCCGCCGCTTTCGCGTTCTTGCCGAGTTCAAGGACGTTGGAGCGTTCCTGTTCGGTCTCAGCGCGCCCGGCTTTCGTGGCGTTGTTTTTCTCCGTTTCCGCCGCCTTGCGCGCGGCTTCGGCGGCGCGTCTTTCAGTTTCAATCTTCGCCGCCGCACGCTCCGCTTCGGCGGACAGGCGCGCCGTCTCCGCAGCGGCGGCGCGAAGGGCCTCCGCCGCGCGGGTCTTTTCGATCGCCGCTTGCGCTTCCGCAAGGCGCGCGGCCGCTTCCTGTTCGCGCAGCTGGTTCTCGGCGAGCTTGGAGAGGCGCTCCGTCTGCGTCGCGATCGCTTCGGCGAGGCGGTCGGCGCGCTTTCGCTGCTCGTCGATCAATGTTTCAAGCCGCGCATTCTCCGCTTCGAGCGCGGCGCGCGCGGCGGCGAGCTCCCAGTTGCGTTCGGCGACGCGCTGCGACGCCGTCTCGGCGGCGGCGAGCGCGTCGTCAGCATTTTTCTTCGCGAACTCGCCGGCCTTGGCGACTTCGGCTGAGGCCTCGCGCGCGGCGGTCATCGCCTTTTTCGCCGCGTCGGTGACGAGGTTCGCCGCCGCTGCGGCGCGCTCGGCGTCGCTCGCCGCGGCGGTCACGGAATTCATCGTCGCTTCGCGCACGGTGTCGACGGCGCGTGCTGCGGCCTCGGCGACCCGGCGCGATTCGCGGGTCGTGAATTCGACCGCCGTCGTCGCGGCGCGCTCGGATTCGGCGCGGGCGACTTCGATGGCGGCGTCGGCGTTCTTCTTCGCGTCCTCGGCGGCCTTCAGCGAGAAGTGCCCGAC
>CAZOEB010000121.1:0-7714 GCA_964578685.1 uncultured Caulobacterales bacterium | reverse complement strand
AAACGCCAAGCGGCTCCGTCCGGGGGGAGAACGGAGCCGCGGAGGGCGGCGCTTCCGGGGTCGGATGACCATCGGCGGGTCACACGAAAGCGCTTTGGCGATTTATCCGGCGGCCGATCGCCGTTTCTTGCGTATCCACCGATATCGCCCGGCGGATTTGAACGCGGACGGCGTTGCGGTCAAGGTTGTTCGGCCTTTCATTCCGATAGGAATTTCCGATCAGCTGAGGAGGATGTCGGAAAAACGCTGCCGCGCGATGTCACGGGCGATCGCGGCGATCTCGCGATAATTGCGGGCGCCGCCCGATCCTTTCCGCCAGACGAGCGCGATCGACCGCACAAAGAGCCGTCCCGCGATCCGCTTCAAGGCGATCTCGTTTCGCGTGCGGATTTCAGAGTGCGCATAGAGCGCCGGCAGGAAGCTGACGCCCATGCCCATGCCGACCATCAGGCGCAGCGCGTCGAGGCTTGTTCCCTCGAAATCACGATCGACCCGCGCGCCCGCCGCTTCGCAGATCTCGGCGACCTGATCATGCAACTGGTGGCGCGGCGACAAAGCGAGGACGCGCTCGCCCCTAATCTCTTTCAGCGTCGGCTGGTCGACGGCGGCGAGACGGTGATCGGCGGCGACCGCAAGATAGAGCGGCTCGCGAAACAGAACCTCGCTTGCGAAATCGGCGCTTGACGGCGGCAAGGGCGTCAGCAGCACGTCGTGATCCCCGCGCGCGAGATCGTATTCCAGCGAATGCGGCGCGTCCTCGCGGACATAGAGGCCGAGCGACTTGTCCTTCCGGTGCAGGCTGGAAACGATATGCGGCAGGAGGTAAGGGCCGACGGTCGGCGCGGCGCCGAGGCGGATGGTGCCGGCGAGCCCCGTCTTCGCGCTCGCCGCGTAATCGCGCATCGCGCGTTCCTCTTCGAGGATGCGGCGCGCCCGCGCCGCGATTTCCCGCCCGACCGGGGTCAGCGATACGCCGCCGCGCGCACGATCGACGAGCCTGACCTGCAACGCCGATTCAAGGTTCTGGATCTGCGCGCTCAAAGACGGCTGCGTCACGCCGAGCTCTTCGGCCGCGCGGCGGAAATGGCGGTGGTTGGATAGCGCCAGAATGGCGCGAAGCTGCTTCAGGGTGACGTCGTCGCCGGCGTTCAAGCGGACCTCGATAGGATTTTCCTATCGATATAATCGGCCGCCCGGGGTTTTCAATGCGGCGGTCGAGCTTATCTCGACAATAGCCGAAACAAGGAGGTCCGCCATGACTGCGATCAACTTCCTCAAGCCGCGATTGACGAGCCTTGCCGCCGAGCATCGCGCGCTGGAGGCGGCGATCCGCAGCGAAACGCGCCGGCGCGCCCCTGATTTCGCCCGCGTCGCCTCTTTGAAAAAGCGCAAGCTTGCGCTGAAGGACGCGATTGCGCTTCTATCCCGACGGGCCGGCGGGTCGTCGCACGATTGAACCGCGAACGCTTGCAAAGCGTATCGCCGATTTTAGTCTTTGCAACCGCGAAATCGCGGTTGCGACTAGCGCCTTGAAGACCCATGGAACAGCTCGCAGAACGCATCAAGAAATTCATCGATATGGAGGGAGCCGGCGGCCTTGCGCTCGGCCTCGCCGCGCTTGTCGCCTTCGCGCTCAGCAATTCCCCGCTCAATCCCTATTATGACGCGCTGCTCGCGCAGCGTCTTGCGTTCGACCTCGGGCCGGTCGCCGTCGACAAGCCGCTGTCGCTCTGGATCAATGACGGCCTGATGGCCGTTTTCTTCTTCCTCGTCGGCCTGGAGATCAAGCGCGAAGTCCTGCAAGGGGAGCTGTCGACCAAGCGGCAGGCGATGCTGCCGGTGTTCGCCGCCTTCGGCGGCGTGCTCGCGCCGGCGACGATCTACGCTCTCATCAACGCCGGCGGGGGCGACGCGCTCGACGGCTGGGCGATCCCGGCGGCGACCGATATCGCGTTCTCGGTCGCCGTCCTCGGATTGCTGGGGACGCGCGCACCGGCGGCGCTGAAGATTTTTCTCCTCGCCGTGGCGATCATCGACGACCTCGCCGCGATCATGGTCATTGCGATCTTCTACACGTCGGACCTGTCGCTGCAGGCGTTGATCTTCGGGGGCGTCGCCGTCGCCGCGCTCGTCGCGCTCAATCGCGCCGGCGTCACCCATATCGCGGCTTACGCCGCCGTCGGCGTCGTGCTGTGGTTCTGCGTGTTGAAGTCCGGCGTGCATGCGACGCTCGCCGGCGTCATCACCGCCTTCGCGGTGCCGCTGTTCGGCAAGACGCCGATGGGCCCTTCCCCGCTGCACGATACGATCCACACGCTGCACCCCTGGGTCGCCTTCGGCGTGCTGCCGGTCTTCGCCTTCGCCAATGCCGGGGTGCCGCTCGACGGCGTCACTCTGGCGAGCCTTGCTGCGCCCGTGCCCCTTGGCATCGCGCTGGGCCTTATCCTCGGCAAGCCGCTCGGCATCCTCGCTGCGTCGGCGCTCGCCGTCCGGCTCGGGATCGCGCAGCTTCCGTCAGACCTCAACTGGCGCCTCCTCGCCGGAGCCTCCCTCCTTTGCGGCATCGGCTTTACGATGAGCCTTTTTATCGGGTCGCTGGCCTTCGCCGACCCGGCCCGCATCGCCGACGTCAAGCTTGGCGTCCTCCTCGGTTCAATCGTGTCGGGCCTGCTTGGGTACTCCCTCTTGCGCTTTGCGACGGCCGCGTCAGCGGAGCCGAGCCGGTCGGCGCGGCTGAGCAATTCCTAACCGGCCCGGGACTTGCGCTGTCCGGTGCGAGGCTGTCCCTTAGGGGCGCAGGTCGCGCTCGCGGGCGGCGGGTATCTTGGGGTTGTCCATGTCTGATCAGAAGTCACCGAGCCAGGTTCGTCTCGTTTTGGCGCAGTTCCTCTTCGCCAACGGGGTCGATATCGAGTCGCTCTACAAGGCGCTCGGCGCCGAACTCGCCGACTGCGACGCCGAGGCGGTCTCGCACATGGCCGGCATCATCGACGGCGTCACGCTCGCCACGCAAAAGATCAAAAGCCACGGCATCGACAATTGGGCGCGCAGCTAGGCTGATCGTGCATCAGGGGGCCGGGCGCCTTAAGGCAGGCGCATGAAAAAGCGCTCGATCACGCTGAAGGGCCACCGCACCAGCATCGTCCTTGAACCGGAGTTCTGGGCGGCGATCGAACGCGCCGCCCGAAAGCGGCAGGTCTCGCTTGCGGGACTTGTCGCGGAGATCGACGCCGAACGCACCAGAAGCGAAAGCGCCGGAGGCCTCGCCTCGGCGCTCCGCGTGTTCGCGCTGCGCGAAGCGTCAGGCGCTGGCGGCGAGGCTGATTGACGGCCGGCCGAGCACGAGCTGGCTGTAGAGGCGCGTCACTTCCTCCGCGTAGCCGCGCATGATCGGACGCACCTGCGCGAAGCTGTCGACTTCGGCCGCGCGCGCGAGAAGCTTGGCGTAACGCGGACGCACGGGCTCGCGGCCGGGATCGCTCCAGCGCGCCAGCGCGCGCGCCGTCGCCAACCGCGTCCAGAACGCGCGCGAGCCCTTCAGCGTTTCGGCGACTTCCGCCGTCACGATGCCGGAGCGCGCCATCAGGTCGAGCGCGTCGTCGGGCGAGGATTTCTGAAGCGCCGGCAGCGCGCCGGCGTGCCGATAGATCAGCGTCGAGATGATGAGTTCGACGTCGAACAATCCGCCCTCGGACTGTTCGAGGTCCCACGGGCTGCCCGCCTTGTCGCGCCGGAGTCGCTGGGCGCGCGCGCGGTCGAGATCGCGCAGGAGCACTTCGGCGCGGCGCGGATTGGAAACGGCGCCGCGCAGGACCGCGCCCGCAGCCGCTTCCGCTTTCTCCGATCCCGCGATGATGCGCGCGCGGGAAAGCAGGATCTGGTCCTGCGCGACCGCTTCCGACTGGATATAGGTGCGGAACTGCGCGAGGTCCGGCGCGAGCGCGCCGGCGATGCCGCCCGGCCGGTGCGAAACGTCGGGCGCCAGCGCAAAGAGGCCGTCGCCGAGCGCGCCGAGCCTGTCGACGAAATCGCGCGCGATCGCTTCGCGTTTCTCCGGCGAGCCGCCGTCGGCGATGAAGCCGATCGGGGTCGCGTAGCCGGGAACGCCGCGCGCCGGCCCGTCGAACATGTGCAGCGTCACCGGCTCATCGCCGCCGGCTTCCGCGCGGGCGGAGTCGAAGACGCGCTTGAGCGTCGCGACATGCACCGCGTAAAGCGCGGAAGACGCGGCGTCGAACGCCATGTCGCCGGCGGCGGCGCACAGCGCGATGCGGGCGATCTGCTCCCGCCGCCACGCGATGAACGCTGAATCGCCGCTTGCGGGCTTCGGCGGCGCAAAGCGGTTCATCCACTCAGCGCCCGATTTCGGCGTCTCGGGCCCGCGCGGTTCGAAGAGGATGGTCGCGGCTTCCTTCGTTTCGACGAGCGGCGCGACCGCGGCGCCGAAGCAGCCGAGCGCGTCGATGAGCCCGTCGCGAAGCCCGGCGCGCGTCGAGGAATTGACGTTGCGCACGCCGTTCTCTTCGATGCGGAGAATGCGGTCGAAGAGACGCACGGCCTCATCCGGGTGCTGCGTCTCGCCGAAGGCGGTCAGGAGCCCCGGCGCGATTTCGGAGAAGCGCACTTCCCCGCCCGCCGCGCACAGCTCCGCCCAGCCGTCGATCATCGAGGACAGCCCGGCGCCGTTGCGGAAGCCGAGATCCTCGAGCTTGTCGACGTCATCGGGATTGCGCTCGCCCGCGCGGTAGCGCTGAAAGTCCGCCCGCGGACCTTCGAGCAGCCGCACGAGCGCGTTGCGCGCGTCCGCGATCGCCCCGTCGCGCGAGGCGGCGAGCGACGCGTAGTCGGAATAATTGCAAAGGCTCGCGAGGGCGCCTTCTTCGTCCGCGGCGCCGGCCCCGAAGGCGGCGGCGCCCTTCATCATCTGCGCGCGCGCGACGATCGTCTGCGCGAGTTCAGCGCCGGCCGAAAGGCGCGCCGCGACGTCGGCGGGCAGCGTCCCGGCGTCGGCGGCGGCGTCGAACACTTCGCGCGCCGACAGCGTGCGAAAGAACGGCCGCGAGCGCCCAAGGCTCCAGCGGAGAAGATTGGCGGACGCGCGGAAGGGCTGGCGCGGGTCTTCCGTCTGCTTCTGAAGCTCGGCGCGCCCGGTTTCGCCGAGGAGTTCCCCTTTGCCCCAGATCAGTTCTTCCGCCGCTTCAAGAAACTCGCCCCCCGCGCGCCGGTCGCCGGCGACGACGCGCGCAGCCGCGCACCAGCGCTTGACCGGGTTCTGCTGCGGATTGCCGAGCGCCGCCGTCACCCGAGGAGCCGCCTCGATGAGGCCCTGGCCGTTGACGCAATTGCCGAGCGGCGTCCTGACCGCATAGATCGGATAATCGCCGGGCTTTCCTTCAAACGCTTCGCGCAGTTCGGCGCCGATGCGGATGAAGGCGCGCTCCGCCATGCGCTTGGCCTGCCCGTCGAACACTTCCGGATCGTAGACGATGAGGATGTCGAGCGGCCCGTGCGGCGCGAGGTCTTCATGCGCGAAGTCGCCGCCCGCGAGCGCGAAGACACCCTTCGCGGCGCCGTCATCGGCTGGAAGCGGAAGCTCGCCGCGGCTGACCGCGCCGCGCACCAGCCACGCAAGCGCCGTTTCAACGAGCCGTTCGGCGAGATCGGTGCGCGCGGTCGTCGCGCGCGCGGTCGTCCACTGTCCTGAAATTTCGGCGATGGCGATCGCGATGTCGGCGCGGCTCTTGATCGGCGCGAGCGCCGAGTAAAGCGCGTCCGCGCCGCCGACGCCGCCCGAAAGCGCCGTCAGGTCGCGCGCCGCTTCGGCCAGCACCTGGCTCGGCCCGTCGAGGAAGGCCTGCCCGGCGAACACCGGATATTTGATGCAGAGATCCGAGAGCCGGCGCGTCGAGCCGAACACCTTCAGCATCGCCAGCATCCGCCGCGGCTCATCGAGCGCAGCGCCGGGGTCCTGCCCGAGGCTTTCCGAGAGGAGACGGCGCCAGCGCTGCACGGCGGCCGCAGCGCGCGTCGGATCGATCGTTTCGTTCGACGGCTGAAGCCCGGCGTGCGGCGCTCTCATGGGTGAAGTCATCGGCGGCGGCCCCCTCGGCTGGACGCAATTTGACGAAATTTTCGCGGGGAGAATGCCGGAACGTCGTGAAAGTTGGCTTAAGTGCGAGGGAAAAGTTGGAGCGATAGAAGAGCGTGGATTGGCAGGGGCACGGAAATCCGTCACCCCGGACGGCGAAGCCGATCCGGGGTCCATCTCCAGAACAATCAGCGCGAACGAAGGCGAGTCTCGGGAGATGGTCCCCGGGTTCGCGTCAAGAGGCGCGCTCCGGGGTGATGGGCGGTTTTGGGTGTTAATTTCCTCTCCAGAATTAGAACCGCCCGCGCGCAACCGCTTGGGCGATCGCCAGCCTTTTCATCACCGGCCACGCTGCGCCGTCCGCGCGTTTCGCGTGACCGCGGGTCAGGGCGAGATAGGCGATGCGTCCGAAGGCCGGAGGCGCCAGCCCCGCGAGCGCCGGGGCGTGCGTTGCGTGAAGGTCGAGCGCCGCGCGCGCGGCGTCTGCGGCGAGATCGGGCGCAAAGGATGGCGCAAGCCGCGCGAGCGCATGCGCCTCCCCGAGAGCGCGGACGGCGTCGCGCTCTTCCGCACGCGCTTCACCAAGCGCCAATTCCGCGAGCGGCGCCTCAGCGTTCGCGAGAAATCGGCGGAAGTCGTCGAGCCCCATAAACTGCGGTTCATAAAGCAGCCGCGCACGCGCATCGATCATCGTCTCGAGAAGGCCGCGCGCGCCCACGCCCGCGCCCGATGCGGCGAGCGCGGCGATGACCGGATGCGCGCGCGGGCGCTCGCCCGCGACGATTTCGTCGAGCGCCTCGCGATGCCATTGAAGGCGGATTTCGCCGAGCGGCGCTTCGCTGACCGACGCCGGGATGCGCCGTAGCTCGACCGCGAAGGCGAACAGCGCCGCAAGCCGCGTGCGGTCCGCCGGCGCTGCGTAGTTGAGCGACAGCGACAGGTCTTCATCCGCCGAGGCGACGGCGGCGCGGCAATAGGCGGCAGGGTCGTCGGCGGCGTCCGGCTGGGTCATGGGGGTTGCGTCAAGGGTCCAAAGGCCTAGTTTGGCGCTCCCTCATCACGGTTACACCGAAGGAGCAACACCTTGGCCGTCTCCCTGCCCAACCTTCCCTATGCGAAGTCCGCTCTTGCGCCGCATATCTCGGAGGAAACCTTCGACTATCACTACGCGAAGCACCACAAGGCCTATGTCGACAAGACGAACGAGCTGATCGCCGGCGGCAAGCTGGAGAACGCCTCGCTCGAAGACATCGTCCGTGAGTCCGAAGGCCAGAACCAGCCACTGTTCAACAATTCGGCGCAGGTCTGGAACCACACCTTCTACTGGAATTCGATGAGCCCGAAGGGCGGCGGCAAACCGAAGGGCGACGTCGCCTCGATGATCGACAAATCATTCGGCTCCTATGAGGCCTTCGCCAAGGCTTTCGCCGACGCCGGCGCGACGCAGTTCGGCTCCGGCTGGGCGTGGCTCGTGAAGGCCGGCGACAAGCTGGAAGTCCGCAAGACGCCGAACGCCGAAACGCCGCTGACGAAGGGCGTGACGCCGCTCATCACGATGGATGTGTGGGAGCACGCCTATTACATCGACTATCGCAACCAGCGGCCGAAATATATTTCGACCTTCCT
>CAZOEB010000120.1:0-8157 GCA_964578685.1 uncultured Caulobacterales bacterium | reverse complement strand
GGCTGCGGTGGAAGACGGAGCGCGGCGCCAGGAGCGGAGAGCGACGGAGCTTCCCGCGTCTTCGGCGACGCGTCGGGCGCGCGTCCGCGGCGCTTTTTCTTCACGGGCTTCACATCGCGCGTCACCAGCGACCACAGCGCGCGCTCCTCGCCGGAGAGATCGCGCTTCCTCATGGAGCGTCGTCCGCGGGCAGCCTTGCTGCAATGATCTTCGGCACGAGGACGGTCATCGTTCCCGTGCGGTTGAAGGCGCCGGCGAAGGCGCCTGCCGCCTCACCCGACCCCGCATAAAGATCGCCGCGCACCGGCCCCTTGATCGCGCCGCCGCGATCTTCAGCGATCATCAGCTGGCGGATCGGTTCCCCGCCTTCGACGCCCTCGATCTCGACGAAGACCGGCGCGCCGAGAGGCGTGAAGCGCGGATCGACGGCGAGCGAGACCATCGGCGTCAGCTGCGTGCCGGCGGCCCCGACTGGGCCGAGCGAAGGATCGGGAAGGTCGTCAAGGCGTCGAAAGAAAATATAGGAGCGGTTCGATTCGCGCACTTTCGCCGCCTCCGCCGCCGGGGCGGCGTCGAGCCACGCCATGATCGTCTGCATGCTGACCGTTTCGCGCGTCAGCGCGCCCTCGTCGATCAGCGTTCTGCCGACGGGCGTGTAGGGGTGTCCGTTGTGACCGTCATAGCCGACGCGCAGCGTCCCTTCCCGGAGAAGAAGTCGGCCCGAGCCCTGGATTTGCAGGAACAGAAGATCTGTCGGACGCATATAGGCGATGATTTCGGCGCGCCCTTTGAGGGCGCCGGCGTTGATCGCCGCATGATCGGGGTAGGGCGTGAGCGCGCCGTCCGTCACGCTGCCCGCGATGCGATCGCCCGCAAGCTGTTCGCGAAACGCGCCGAGATCGACCGTAACGAGGTCGTCGGGACGCGCAAGGACGGGCGCGGAGAATTCCTCCGTCCGCTGGGCGCTTGCCGGGTAAGCGGGCTCGAAATAGGCGGTGAAGCGTCCCGTCGGCTCGATCGTCGCCGGCCCTTCCGGCGCCCCGCCCGGCGTCAGGCGGGCGGCGATGGCGACCGGCGTGAAATGCGTTTCGAAAAAGGCGCGCGCGGCCTCCGCCCCGGCGCTCGCTGTCGGGGCCGCCGCGCAGGCTGCGCGCCAGTCCGCGACCGTTCCGCCAAGGCTTGCGTCGTCCCGCATCAGCGCTTCGTGGGGATTGGCGCGCGCGTCATCCGCGGCGGCGCTGCGAAGCACGCAGAGCCGGGCGAACGCGGCGAGGGCGCGCGAGGGATCGTGTTCGCGCCAGCCGGACAACGCCGCAAATTCACGAACCGAAAAACTGACGCCGGCAAGCGCAGGCTCTGGCGGCGGCGCTTTCGGCCCGCCGCGCTTGGTCCCGGCGACATAAGCGACGACGACGAGGCTGGCGACCGCCAGCGCAAGAGCGGCAAGGCGCAAAGGGGTCAGCGTCACCACGACCAAAGCTCCGGCGGCGATATCAGGCCCCGGTTGCGACCAGAGTCCAGTTCGGATCGTTTGACGAGAGCGAGCGGGTGAAGGTCCAGAGGTCCTTCACAAGATCGATACGGTTCGGATCGCCCTCAACCAGCGTTCCGTTTCGGTCATAGGTCGCACGCACCTGGTTCGACAGGAACTCGACCGACGCCGACGCCTCGCCGCCGTCGACGCGCGAAGAAACGATCGTCGCCTTTTCTACGCCGACAAATTTCAGGTCCAGCCGGCGCCCGGCGCTTTCGCGGGCGGCGAGCGCGGACTTGAACGCCTCATGCACCGGGGCGGCGATATAGCGGCGAACGGACTTTAGGTCGCCGGCCGCGAAGGCCTCGACAATCATTTCATAGGCGCCTTTGGCGCCTTCGATAAAGGCTCGCTCGTCGAAAGAAGGGTCTGCGGCGCGAAGAGGCTCGGCGGCTGCCGATACGGGCGGAAGGGGCCTTACAGGCTCAGGCTCGGCGCCGACAGCCGGCGGCGGCTCTTCGCGCGCTTCCCGCGTGCGGGCGCGCTGCAGTCCTTCGATGTCGCGCTGACGCTCCTCGCCGGTGCGCGTGCCGAGCACCGAATAGAGCCGGTAGGCGACGAAAGCCGAAAGGGCGATGAAGATGATGAGGGCGGGATCCATGAGCGCTCACATTCACGGGCCGCCGTTTTCCTGCCCGGCGGCCGTGTCCTGATATAGTGACAGGTTAGCCCGGAAAACACCAAGCATTCCCTTCAATGAGCTTACGAATCGACAAGACGCTCGCGATCGCGGCGGGTTGCCGCGGGCCGAGCCCACGTGTATGACCCCCGCTTCTTTTTCAGGACTGGTGACGAACGATGTCAGAAACTGCGCCCAATGGGTCTGGTGGACCACAAGACGGCGCGCCGGAGACCGGTTTGCCGGGGCTTCGCGTGCTCGCCCAATATCTCAAGGACCACTCGTTCGAGAACCCGCGGGCGCCGATGAGCTTTCGCGATAACGGCACGGCCCCCGGAATCGAGGTTAACGTCGATGTGAACGCGCGCGGCCTCGGCGGCGGCCAGTATGAGGTCGAACTTGCCGTTTCGGCGCGCGCCCGCCGGGGGCAGGACGTCGTCTTCGTCGTCGAAACGACCTATGCCGGCGTCTTCGAGATCGTGAATGTCCCGGAAAACCAGATCGAGCCGATCCTCCTCATCGAGTGCCCCCGGCTTCTCTTCCCGTTTGCGCGCCAGATCGTCGCCGAAACCACGACCTCGGGGAATTTCCCGCCGGTGATGCTCGATCCGATCGACTTCCTGATGATCTATCAGCGGAATGTCGCCGCCCGCGCGGGCGCCGCGCCTCAGGCGATGAACGCCTGAGAGCGATTTCCGCTTAGCGGCTGAGCAGCCGCTCCCAAGGGCCCCCGGGCGCGATTTCGTTTTTGATGAACGCCTCGTGCGCGGCGATTTCGGCCTCCGTCAGCAGCGAGGCGACCTTACGCTTGCGCCCCGTGCGGCGTTCGCCGCCGCCGTCGCCGCCGGCGCCGCCTTCAGCGACGGCGAAATCAAGGCCCGCCTGCGCGCCGCCGGTCAGCTCGATATAAACTTCGGCGAGAAGGCGCGAGTCGAGCAGGGCGCCGTGGCCGTCGCGCGCCCGTTCGCGCGTATCGATGTTGAAGCGCTGGCAAAGCGCGTCAAGGCTCGCCGGGCTGCCCGGATATTTCCGGCGCGCCATCAGCAAGGTGTCTTCGAGCCGGTTGGAAAGGCGCCTGCGGCCCGATCCTTCGAGCTCGGCGTTGACGAAAGGAAGGTCGAACGCTTCGCCGTTATGCGCGATGAGCTCGGCGTCGGCGACGAAATCGACGAACGCATCGGCGGTGCGCGCGTCGTCGAACGGCGGAAAATCCTTCAGGAATTTTTCGGTGAGGCCGTGCACCTTGACGGCGCCTTCGGGCACGTCGCGCAAAGGATTGACGTAGGTGTGAAACGTTTTGCCGGTGACGGCGCCGCGAACCAGCTCCACGGCGCCGATCTCGACGATGCGGTGGCCTTCGTCATAGCGAAAACCGGTCGTTTCAAGATCGAAGACGACTTGTCTCATCGGCGCGTCCTATCCGAACAGGGGCGTCTTTGAAAGCGCCTCAGCGACGCGCCCGCGCCTGCAGCGCTTCCTTCACGCGCGCGCCGAGCGTCGCCATAGGGAACGGCTTTTGAATGTAGCGCACATCCTCGATTTCATCCATTTGCCGGCGGACCGAGGCCTCCGCATAGCCTGACATGAAGATGACCGGCGCCGTCACGCCGAGTTCGGCGCGCGCGCGGGCGACGAAGCTCGGCCCGTCGATTTCAGGCATCATCACGTCGGAGACGATGAGATCGAAGTCGCGGTCGCCGCCGAGAATGTCGAGGGCGGCGACGCCGTCTTCGGCATGCGTCACCTCATAGCCCGACCGTTCGAGCGTCGCGACGACGAAGGCGCGCACCGGGTCTTCATCTTCGACAACAAGAATGCGGCCTGATCCTGAATAATCCCCGGCGGGCGCGGGCGCCTGCTCCTCCGCCGGTCCGTCCTCTTCAGCGCCGCCGGCATAGGCGGGGAGATAGACCTTGAAGACCGCGCCGCCGGCGGCGGCGTTCTCGACCGTGATCGCGCCGCCCATCTGGCCGATAATTCCGTGTACGGTTGAAAGCCCGAGGCCGGTCCCCTTGCCCTCCTCCTTCGTCGTGAAGAAGGGATCGAAAATCTTTTCCATGATCTCGGGCGGAACGCCGGGCCCCGTGTCCGCGACTTCAAGGAGCACATAGTCCTGTTCGGACAGGCCGCTGACGGCCTTCGACTTGACGTCGGCGGCGGGGACAAGACTCGTCCGGATCGTCAGCACGCCGCCTTGCGGCGCCATCGCGTCGCGCGCGTTGACGGCGAGGTTCATGATCGCCGTCTCGAGCTGCGTGCGGTCGACCCTCACGTCAGGAAGCCCGCGGCCGTTGACGAATTCAACCTTCACCTTCTCGCCGACAGCGCGGTCGAGAAAACGCGAGAAGTCGAGGAGCACGTCGGTGATCGACTGCACCTTGCGCGTCAGCGTCTGCGTGCGGGAATAGGCGAGAAGCTGCTTCGTCAGATTGGCGGCGCGCTGGGCGTTCTCGCGAATGAGAACGAGGTCCTGATAGGCGGGATCGCCGGCCGGGTGGCGGAGCATCAGCTGCTCGCAATTACCCTGGATGACCTGCAGCAGGTTGTTGAAGTCATGCGCGACCTCGCCGGCGATGAAGCCGATCGCTTTCAGCTTCTGATCCTGCGCGTGGTCCTGCTCCATGCGTTTGCGGTCGGTGATGTCGAGCGTGTAGAGAAAGGTCCGCCTGACGCCGTAGGAGCCGCGCTTGCGCTTTTGCGGGCGCGCGTAGAGCCCGTAGGTGCGCGCGGCCGGCCCCTCGCCGACGACGGCGTCGATGACGCGCGGGTGGCCGCCGGAGGTCGCCTTGCGCCGCACCTCCTCAGCGATTTCGTCGATCGCCTCGTTGGCGAAGACGCGCGAGAGCGGCGTGTTCTTCTTCGCCCAAGCGAAGGCTTCGAGGAATGTGCGGTTTGCTTCGACGATGCGGGCGTCGCGGCCGATCTCGCCCTCAACGACCGCTAGGCCGAAGGGCGCTTCCGAGATGTCGCCGGACATGTCGGAGGCCTCGGTTTCCGGCGTTTCCGGCGCCAAGGTCATCTCTACACAGACGAAGCCCTCGCCGGTTCCGCCGCGACGGAATGCGCAGAAGGCGGCGTCCGACGGATCGGCGGCGCGTCGGCGCACCATTCCCGATACGGCCGCGCCGTCGGCGCGCCAGAGCGCGCGCACCGTCTCCGCCGTCTCGCCGAGGATGACGTCGTTGACGTGATGAAGCTCGTGGCGCTGAAGGCCGAGGCTCGCGCGCATCGCGGCGTTCGCCCAGGCGATCTGGCCGGATTTTTCAACCGCGAAGACCGGGCGCGGGAAATCGGCGTAGGACGCCGCGAGGACGTCATGCTCCTTTTCCTCGATCGGCAGTTCACGCAGGCGCCAGGCGACGAAATCGTCGGTCCCGGCGATCGGGCGCGTCGACACCTCGAAGCGGCGGCGCGCGCCGCCGCCGGCGAGACCGATCTGCTGATAGACGATTTCCTCCGCCGCCGCCGCGCTCTTCGCCGCGCGGCAGAGCCGGAAGACCTTGGTCGCTTCGGCGCCCTGCTGCGCGAACAGGCGGTCGATGCGCGGCGGCAAGCCCGCGGGTCCGATGACGCCGGCGTCGCGCGCCAGCGCGAAATAGGCGGTGTTGGCGTACATGACGACGCCGTCGCGGCGCGAGACGAGGCGCGCATCGGGGTCGGCGTCGAGCACGCGCCCGGCGATGCCGAGGCTTTCAAGAATTTCCGACCCGGCGAGCTGGGCGGCCTCAACGGTCGATTTGCCTTTTGCGCGTTTCAACGCCGCGCTCGCAAGCATCGCCGAGGAGCCGGGACGGAAAGCGGCGGCGGCGCAGATGACCGCAAAGACCGCGACAAGCGCGGCGAGCCCATAGCCCGCAATCCCCAGCGCGCCCGTCGAGAGCACATAGGCGGCCGCGGCAAGCGCGACGGCGAGCCCGCCCCACAAGGCGCCGAAAAGGGCGTGCTGCACCATGCGCGCGCGTTTTTCAAACCGGCTCCCTTCGCGCGCGGTTTCAGTCTCGCGCGCCCGCGCTTCGGCGGCGGCCATCATGGCCGCAATGTCGCCGGCGCCGGGCGGGCGCGGCGCCGTCTCGGCGGCGCCGGACGGATCGGGCGGCACAGGTTCATCTGCGCGAAGGGGCGTCGCAGCCAAGGGAGCCTCCAGAAGCGGGTCGTCCCTCCTGCAACTGTTCGCCTGCGGGCGCTAGTTCGGGCGGGCGGCCGCCGCGCGCGCTTTTCCCATGACAAAGCCGATGACCTTCGCCACCGCCTCGTAATGTTCGACCGGGATTTCCTCGTCGATCTCGACGGCGGCGTAGAGGGCGCGGGCGAGCGGGGGGTTTTCGACGACCGGCACGCGCGCTTCTTCCGCCGCAGTGCGAAGCCGCAGCGCGATGTCGTCGAGGCCCTTGGCGACGCAGAGGGGCGCCGGCGTCTTGCCGCTCTCATATTTCAAGGCGACGGCGTAGTGCGTCGGGTTCATGATGAGGACGCTGGCGCTCTTGACCGCCTTCAGCATCCGCCGGCGCGCGCGCGCCTCGCGCTGCTGGCGCCGTCGGCCCTTGATCTGCGGATCGCCGTCGGTCTCCTTCAGTTCGCGCTTCACCTCCTCGCGCGTCATCATCAGGCGCTTCATCCACTGCGCCCGCGCAAAGGCGTAGTCGAGGCCCGCGACGACGCTCATCGCCGCGACCGTCGCGGCGACCAGCTTCAGGACGCCCTCCTTCGTCAGGGCGAGCGCGGCGCGCTCATCCGCGAAGGGGAGGCCCGCAAGCCGCTCGTGATCGGGCCACAGCGTGAAGACGAGAATGGCGCCGATGATGAGGAGCTTGCCGACGCCCTTCAGGAAATTGGCGATCGCCTGCGCGCCGAAGAGGCGCTTCGCCCCTTCTAACGGCGAGAGGCGCTTCAGCGACGGCTTCAGCCGGTCGGGCGCAAGAACCGGCGCCGCCTGCACGCCATGCGCGCCGGCCGCGACGATGACGAGGAGGAGCGCAAGGCCCCCGAGCGCCGCGCCCGCGGCGAGGGAGACCTTGGCATAGATCGCCGCAAGACCTTCCGCGTCCGTCATGAAGTCGTGCGGGCGCTCGAGGAACGCTGCGCCGAGACGCGCGAGGCGCGCGGCGAGGCCGTCGGCGAGCAGCCAGAGCGCCAGGCCGCCGGCGGCGATCATCGCCGTCGCCGGGATCTCCGCGCTGCGCGGGGCATCGCCTTTCTTTCGCGCGTCAGCGAGGCGCTTGGCTGTCGGCTGTTCGGTCTTCTGGTGATTGTCCTGTTCCTCGGCCAAGGCGTCACCTCAGGAACTGCGACAGCTCGGCCTCGAACCGCGTCAGGAACGCCGTCATGATGAGGCCGGTCGTCAGCATCAGGAGCATCAGCCCGGCGACGAGGTTCGCCGGCAGCAGCATGAAAAAGACCTGCGCCTGCGGCATCAGGCGGTTGAGGACGCCCGCGCCCGTATAGAAGACAAGCCCGAACACGATGAAGGGCGCAGCGAGCCTGACGCCGAGCGAAAAAGCCGCCGCGACGGCGCTGATCATCGCCGAAGCCGCGTCGCCGAAGTCGATCCCGCCGCCCGGCGCGAGGAGCGAATAAGAATCGCTGAGCGCCGCCAAGAGAAGATGGTGCGCGTCGGTCGCGAAGATCATCGTCGCGCCGAGGATCGCCAGAAAGCCGCCGACGATCGCGCCTTGCACGTCCTGCGTCGGGTCGAAGACCTGCGCGAGGGAAAGGCCCATCTGCAGCGCGATCACCTCGCCCGCGACATTGAGCGCCGCCGCGATCGCGCGCGCGAAGAGCCCCAGAAAAAGGCCGATCAGCGTCTCGCCGCCGATGAGGAGAAGGAGCGCGAAAGCGTCGCCCGCCGCCGGCGCCTGAACTCCGCCCGCGACTGAGGGCGCGAGCGCCAGCGTCAGCCCAAGCGCGATGGCGAGCCGGACGCGCGCGGGAATGGTGAAATCGCCGAAGGCCGGCGCCGTCATCATCATCGCCCCGACGCGCGCGAAGATCGCCGCCAGCACCGTGA
>CAZOEB010000119.1:0-8157 GCA_964578685.1 uncultured Caulobacterales bacterium | reverse complement strand
GCCGTCTCGTCGACGTCGCGCAGGACTGCATCATCCGCGAGCTTGATTGCGGCACGGAGAACGGCATCACGCTCGACGCCGTCATCCAGGGCGGCGAAACGATCGTGCCGCTGTCGCAGCGCATTCTCGGCCGCACGGCGCTCGTCAACGTCGCGCATCCGGAAACGGGCGCGATTCTCGCGAAGCGCAACGACGAGATCAACGAAGAGCAGGCGGAAGAGATCGAAGGCTCCGGCGTGACCAAGGTTCGGGTGCGTTCCGTCCTTACCTGCGACTCGAAGGTCGGCGTCTGCGCGAAATGTTACGGCCGCGACCTTGCGCGCGGTTCGGCGGTCAATGTCGGCGAGGCGGTCGGCGTCATCGCCGCGCAGTCGATCGGGGAACCGGGCACGCAGCTCACCATGCGCACGTTCCACATCGGCGGCACGGCGCAGGTCGGCGACACCTCGTTCATCGAGGCGAGCCATGACGGCAAGATCGTCCTTGAAAACCGGAACGTCGTCAAAAACTCCGACGGCGACCTCATCGTCATGGGCCGCAACACGCTCGTGAAGATCGTCGACAAGGACGGCAAGGAGCACGCGTCCTACAAGGTCTCCTACGGCACCAAGCTGCGGATCGACGACGGCGCGAGAGTGACGCGCGGTCAGCGTATCGCCGACTGGGACCCCTACACCCAGCCGATCCTCACCGACCTCGCCGGCAAGGTGAAGTTCGAGGATCTGCAGGAAGGCTTCTCGATGCAGGTCGTCGCCGACGAAGCGACGGGCATCGCGAGCCGCGTCGTCATGGACTGGCGCGCCAATCCGCGCGCCGCGGCGCTGAAGCCGGCGATCGTCATCACAGACGACAAGGGCAAGGCGCTCAAGCTCGAAACCGGCGGCGAGGCGCGTTACCAGCTTCCCGTCGACGCCATTCTCTCGGTTGAGGACGGCGACGTTATCCGCGTCGGCGACGCGCTCGCGCGCATTCCGACTGAAGGCGCGAAGACGCGCGACATCACCGGCGGTTTGCCGCGCGTCGCCGAACTCTTCGAAGCGCGCCGACCGAAAGATCACGCGATCATCGCGGAAGCGGACGGCCGCGTCGAATTCGGGCGCGACTACAAGAACAAGCGCCGTATCCGCATCGTGCCGACGGACGCGAGCCTCGAGCCGATCGAGTACCTTGTGCCGAAGGGCAAGCACATCTCGGTGCAGGAAGGCGACTTCATCGCGAAGGGCGAGTTCCTGATCGACGGCAACCCGGCGCCGCACGACATTCTCCAGATCCTCGGCATCGAGGCGCTGGCGAATTATCTCATCAACGAGATCCAGGAAGTCTATCGCCTGCAGGGCGTGCCGATCAACGACAAGCATATCGAAGTGATCGTCCGCCAGATGCTGCAGAAGGTCGAGATCTCCGATCCGGGCGACTCGCTGTTCTTGAAGGAAGAGCAGATCGACAAGATCGAGTTCGAAGAGATGAACGCGCGCCTTGAAGATCAGGGCAAGCGCCCTGCGAAGGGCGCGCCGGTTCTCCTCGGCATCACCAAGGCGAGCCTGCAGACGCGGTCCTTCATCTCGGCCGCCTCGTTCCAGGAGACGACGCGCGTCCTCACCGACGCCGCCGTCAACGGCAAGGTCGACAACCTTGAAGGCCTGAAAGAGAACGTCATCGTCGGCCGCCTCATCCCGGCGGGCACCGGCGGCATGATGTCCCGTCACCAGCTCGAGGCCGAGCGCCGTGATCAGGCGATGATCGCGGAACGCGAACGCCGCGCGGCGACGCAGGCGATCGCCGCGCCGGAAGAACAGCCGCAGGCCGCGCAGTAACGCGCTGGCGGTTCGAAGGAATGGAAAAGCCTCGCCCGAAAAGGCGAGGCTTTTTCCTTTTCAATTACAGTCAACCGGCGGCGCTGCCGGCGCCTGTCCGTGATCCGGCCCGCATCGACGCCGCTGCGGCCGCGGGGGCCTCGAACAGGAACGCCATCTGGTCGACAAACCGCTCGTTGCGCACATAGTCGGCGATGCGGTTGAAGGCGTTCGTCGCCAGTCGCTCACGCTCAGCGTCATCGGCGAGAAGGCGGGCGACCACATCGCCAAGATCGGCCATGTCCCACCGAATGGCTGCATAGGTCTCGTTCGCGACATAAAGGTCGGGCGAGGATTCAAGATGGTCCATCGACTGCTTGATGAAGACCGCGCCGGCGGCGACCGCCTCGAAATCGCGCCAGCAGATCTCGCCGAAGCCGAAGGGGCTGAAGCACAATTTCGAATTGCGCATCTCATTCATGAAGGTGGTGCGATCGACAGTCGCGCCAGTGACGCTCTTGATCCCCGTAAGCGCGGCGACCTTGGCGACTGCGTCCTTCCTCATGGCGCTGTAGGGGCCGGTCGAGTCTCCTTCCGCCAGCCGCGCGTGCAGGTCGATGGCGCGTCCGGCGAGCGGCGCGCTGAGGTCGCGCTCGAATTCGTGGATGAGCGCCGGCGCCGTGAAGAAGTTCGGGAACAGCCGCAGCTTGGACAGAAAGCCGCGCGGCGCGGGCCAGACGACGTTCGGCAGGTCGATCCCGTAATGGCGTCCGTAGAAATTGCTGAGCACCGTATCGCCATAGGTCTCGCGGCCGTAAAGGGACCGGTCCCGGAGCAGGGTCTTCTTGAGGTAAAAGTCGATGTGATCGTTAACGGTCGCCGCCAGCCTGATGTCGGAGGGCGCGAAGGAATCCAGAAAGGCGAGCACGCCCCCCATTGATGAAGGGCGAAGCGACGCCAGAAGCCGTTTCAGCGCGTCATCCCCGATCCGGAACCAGGTCTGGGCGAGGACGATATCCGCCCCTTGAAGGATCTTGGACGGGTCGGCGATGACCTCCGCTACGTTTCGAAGCTTCACCTCGGCCCCAAAACGCCTCCGGAACGCATCGGAATAATGAAGGAACGGGTAAGCCTGGCTGATGCTGATCCGGTTCGGGTCGTAATAGACAGCGACCTTAGGTCCGCTCGACCGCGAGAACGGGCCCGGGGTCGACGCCCCCAGATGGGGAAACGCTGATTTCCGCGTCGCGGCCTCCCGGACCAGGGAACGAAATATCCGCACGTTCTTCTCGAGAATCCCAGCCGGTAGCGGCCTTTCAGCGACGCAATTTCCAGACCATGCGTCCCCGTTGGAGGCAAGGTCTGACAAAGCCCCCCGAGGGCAATGTCTGCGCGCGGCGCGGCCGGGTCTGCAATCTCTGTGGATAATCCGCTAAAGGGGCGCGCAACCAATCGGCAGGATTTGCGAAGTTTTTGTTGCTCGCGCCCTTGACCCACCCGATTCGCGCAGGTAGGGACACGCTCGCTGAAAGGTCGGCAGTCAGGATCTCCTGAAACGCGGCCCATTTAGCCGAACAAAGTTCAGTTTTCGCGGACGGAGTTCCACCTCGTGGGCCCCGTCCTTTCGCGTCGTTTGCGGCCTGCCGCCTGCGACGCAAGCGTTTGCCGTGGAATTAAGGGTCCGGGACGCCGGGTCCGCCTCTTGGAGCGCCAATGCCGACGATACAACAGCTGATCCGGAAGCCCCGGAGCCCGCGCCGGAAGATCAACAAGGTGCCGGCGATGCAGCAGAACCCGCAAAAACGCGGGGTCTGCACGCGCGTCTACACGACGACCCCGAAGAAGCCGAACTCGGCCCTTCGAAAGGTCGCGAAAGTGCGCCTTACGAACGGCTTCGAGGTCATCGGCTACATTCCGGGCGAGGGTCACAACCTGCAGGAGCACTCGGTGGTGCTCATCCGCGGCGGCCGCGTGAAGGACCTACCGGGCGTTCGTTACCACATCATTCGCGGCGTCCTCGATACGCAGGGCGTCAAGGACCGCAAGCAGCGCCGGTCGAAGTACGGCGCCAAGCGGCCGAAGTAAGCGAGGTCATTCGATGTCACGCCGTCACCGCGCAGAAAAACGCGAAGTCCACGTCGATCCGAAATTCGGCGACGCCGCCGTTTCGAAGTTCATGAATTACGTCATGTATGACGGCAAGAAATCGGCCGCCGAGAAGATCGTCTACGGCGCGCTCGACCGCATCGAAGGAAAGCTCCGCCGTCCGCCGGTCGACACCTTCAAAGAGGCGCTCGACAACGTGATGCCGGCGATCGAGGTCCGCTCCCGCCGCGTCGGCGGCGCGACCTATCAGGTTCCGGTCGAAGTCCGCCCGGAGCGCCGTCAGGCGCTCGCCATGCGCTGGATCATTTCGGCCGCGCGCGCGCGTAACGAAACGACCATGGTCGATCGTCTCTCGAATGAGATCATGGACGCGTCGCAGAACCGCGGCGCCGCCGTTAAGAAACGCGAAGACACGCACCGGATGGCGGAAGCCAACCGCGCCTTCTCCCATTATCGCTGGTAACAAGCGTCAGAGTTTCAGGGACCGCCCCTCATGCCCCGCACCCATAAGATCGAGGACTACCGTAACTTCGGCATCATGGCCCACATCGATGCGGGCAAGACGACGACGACGGAGCGCGTCCTCTATTACACGGGCAAGAGCCACAAGATCGGCGAAGTCCATGACGGCGCCGCCACCATGGACTGGATGGAGCAGGAGCAGGAGCGGGGGATCACTATCACCTCGGCCGCCACAACCTGTTTCTGGAAGGACAAGCGTCTCAACATCATCGACACGCCCGGCCACGTCGACTTCACGATCGAGGTTGAGCGGTCCTTGCGCGTTCTCGACGGCGCGGTCTGCCTTCTCGACGGCAACCAGGGCGTCGAGCCGCAGACGGAAACCGTCTGGCGCCAGGGCGACAAGTACAACGTGCCGCGCATCATCTTCGCCAACAAGATGGACAAGATCGGCGCGGATTTTTACTTCTGCCTCGACTCGATCAAGCAGCGCCTCGGCGTGAAGGCCGTTCCGCTGCAACTGCCGGTGGGCATTGAATCGACTTTCAAGGGCGTCGTCGACCTTCTCGAGATGAAAGCGATCATCTGGGAGGAGGAAAGCCTCGGCGCCGCGTTCCACGATGAGCCGATCCCGGCGGACCTCCAAGCGAAGGCGGAAGAATATCGCGCCGCGATGGTCGAGGCCTGCGTCGAACTCGACGACGAGGTGATGGCCGACTATCTCGACGGCAAGGAAATTCCCATCCCGACGCTGAAGCGCCTCATCCGCAAGGCGGTGCGCGCGGGCGCCTGGTATCCGGTGCTGTGCGGCTCGGCTTTCAAGAACAAGGGCGTGCAGCCGCTGCTCGACGCGGTCGTCGACTATCTGCCGAGCCCGAACGAGGTCCCGGCCATCAAGGGCGTCCATCCGGACACCGAAGAAGAAGTGGTGCGCAACTCGTCTGACGACGAGCCGCTCGCCATGCTCGCCTTCAAGATCATGAACGACCCGTTCGTCGGTTCGCTGACGTTCTGCCGCGTTTATTCGGGCCATCTTGAGTCCGGCACGGGCCTTCAGAACACCGTCAAGGGCAAGAAAGAGCGCATCGGCCGCATGGTGCAGATGCATGCGAACGATCGTCAGGACATCAAGGAAGCCTACGCCGGAGACATCATCGCCGTCGTCGGCCTCAAAGACACCACGACCGGCGACACGCTGTGCGATCCGATGAAGCCGGTCATCCTGGAGCGGATGGTGTTCCCGGAGCCCGTCATCGAACTCGCCGTCGAACCGAAGACGAAAGCCGACCAGGAGAAGATGGGCCTCGCGCTGCAGCGCCTCGCCGCGGAAGACCCCTCGTTCCGCGTTTCGACCGACGAAGAGTCCGGTCAGACGATCATCAAGGGCATGGGCGAACTTCACCTCGACATCATCGTCGACCGCATGCGCCGCGAATTCAAGGTCGAAGCCAATGTCGGCGCCCCGCAGGTCGCCTATCGCGAGTGTTTCACGAAGGCGTACTCGATCGACTACACCCACAAGAAGCAGACCGGCGGCACGGGCCAGTTCGCGCGCGTGAAGATGAACATCATTCCGCAGGAGCCGGGCAAGGGCTACGAATTCGAATCGAAGATCGTCGGCGGCTCGATCCCGCGGGAATATATTCCAGGCGTCATCAAGGGCATCGACTCGGTCCGCAACGCCGGCATGCTCGTCGGCTTCCCGATCCTCGACTTCAAGGTCGAACTGATCGACGGCGCCTTCCACGACGTCGACTCCTCGGTGCTCGCCTTCGAAATCGCCGCGCGCGCGGCCATGCGTGAAGCCAAGCCCCATCTCGGCATGGCGCTCCTTGAGCCGATCATGAAGGTCGAAGTCGTGACTCCGGAGGAATACACCGGCACGGTCATCGGCGACCTCAACTCGCGGCGCGGGCAGATCCAGAACCAGGAGATGCGGGGCAACGCGAACGTCGTTCACGCGATGGTGCCGCTCGCGAACATGTTCGGCTACGTGAACACGCTGCGGTCGCAGACGCAGGGGCGCGCTAATTACACGATGCTGTTCGACCACTACGAACAGGTTCCGAAAAACGTGCAGGAAGAAGTTCAGGCGAAACTCGCGGGTTGATCCCGCAAAGCGCCGGAACAAGTCAGGAAGTCGTCAGGAGACGGAGAAAGTAAAATGGCGAAGGCAAAGTTCGAACGCAACAAGCCGCATGCGAACGTCGGCACGATCGGTCACGTCGACCACGGCAAGACGACCCTGACGGCGTCGATCACCAAGTATTTCGGCGAATTCCGCGCCTATGACCAGATCGACAACGCGCCGGAAGAGCGCGCGCGCGGCATCACGATCAACACCGCGCACGTCGAATATGAATCGGCGAACCGCCATTACGCCCACGTCGATTGCCCCGGCCACGCCGACTACGTGAAGAACATGATCACCGGCGCGGCGCAGATGGACGGCGCGATCCTCGTCGTCTCCGCCAATGACGGCCCGATGCCGCAAACGCGCGAGCACATCCTCCTCGCCCGCCAAGTCGGCGTTCCGGCGATCGTCGTCTTCATGAACAAGGTCGACATGGTCGACGATCCGGAGCTTCTCGACCTCGTCGAGATGGAAATCCGCGAACTTCTCTCGAAGTACGAATTCCCGGGCGACGACATCCCGATCATCCGCGGTTCGGCGCTCGCCGCCATGGAAGGCCGCGACCCGGAAATCGGCGAGCAGGCGATCCGCAAGCTGATCGAAGCCGTCGACAGCTACATTCCGACGCCGAAGCGTCCGATCGACCAGCCGTTCCTTCTCCCGATCGAGGACGTGTTTTCGATCTCGGGCCGCGGCACCGTCGTCACCGGCCGGGTTGAGCGCGGCGTCGTCAACGTGGGCGACGAACTTGAAATCGTCGGCATCCGTCCGACGGCCAAGACGACCTGCACGGGCGTTGAAATGTTCCGCAAGCTGCTCGACCGCGGAGAGGCGGGCGACAACGTCGGCGTTCTTCTGCGCGGCATCGACCGCGACGGCGTCGAGCGCGGCCAGGTCCTCTGCAAGCCTGGTTCTGTCAATCCGCACACGAACTTCGTCGCCGAAGCCTACATTCTGACGAAAGAGGAAGGCGGCCGCCACACGCCGTTCTTCACCAACTACCGCCCGCAGTTCTATTTCCGCACGACGGACGTGACGGGCATCGTGACGCTGAAGCAGGGCGTTGAAATGGTCATGCCGGGCGACAACGTTGAGATCAATGTCGAGCTCATCGTGCCGATCGCCATGGAAGAGAAGCTTCGCTTCGCCATTCGTGAAGGGGGCCGCACGGTCGGCGCCGGCATCGTGGCGAAAATCGTGAAGTAAGGAAGATCCGGGCGGAGCCGCGACGGCGGCTCCGCCCTCTTAACGGCAGTTGAACGGACGACGGAACGAAGGCGAAGACCCCATGCAACAGAATATCCGCATCAGGCTCAAAGCCTTTGATCACCGCGTTCTCGACGCGTCGACGCGCGAGATCGTCAATACGGCGAAGCGCACGGGCGCGCAGGTTCGCGGGCCGATCCCGCTGCCGACGCGGATCGAGCGGTTCACCGTCAACCGGTCGCCGCATATCGACAAGAAGAGCCGCGAGCAGTTCGAGATGCGCACCCACAAGCGCGTGCTCGACATCGTCGATCCGACGCCGCAGACGGTCGACGCGCTGATGAAGCTCGACCTTTCGGCCGGCGTCGACGTCGAAATCCGCCTCGGCGCCTAGAGGGAAAAACGCCATGCGTACAGGATTGATCGCGCGCAAGATCGGCATGACCCGCGTTTACG
>CAZOEB010000118.1:0-8211 GCA_964578685.1 uncultured Caulobacterales bacterium | reverse complement strand
GGAAGTAGAAATACTCCATGTGCTTGAATTCGGCGCGCGCGGCGGAAAACAGCTCCTCACACAGGCGGATGAACGGATCCATCGATCCGCCGGCGTCGAAAAAGATCAGGACCTTGACGGTGTTGCGCCGCTCCGGGCGCATCTTGATGTCGAGATAGCCGGCGCGCGCGGTGGCGTCGATCGTGCCGTCGAGGTCGAATTCATCGGGCGCGCCCTTGCGCGCGAACCGGCGCAGGCGGCGCAGCGCGAGCTTGATGTTGCGGGTGCCGAGTTCGACCTGGTCGTCGAGATTGCGATATTCGCGTTTCTCCCAGACCTTCACCGCGCGTCCCTGCCGCTGACCTGCGTCGCCGATGCGCACGCCTTCCGGGTTGTAGCCGCCGGAACCGAACGGCGACGTGCCGCCCGTGCCGATCCATTTGTTACCGCCTTCGTGGCGCTTTTTCTGTTCTTCGAGGCGCTGCTTCAGCGTCTCCATCAGCTTGTCCCAGCCGCCGAGCGCCTCGATCTGTTTCTTCTCTTCTTCGGTCAGGTACTTCTGGGTGAGAAGCTTCAGCCAGTCCTCGGGGATCTCCGCGGTCACGCCTTCCGCTAGCGATTCAATCCCCTTGAAGACATGCGCGAAGACGCGGTCGAACTTGTCGAGATTGCGTTCGTCCTTCACGAGGCTTGCGCGGGAGAGATAATAGAAGTCCTCGACCCGGCGCTCGGCGAGGTCGGCCTCCATCGCTTCGACCAGAGTCAGATATTCGCGCAAGGAAACGGGAACGCCCGCCGCCTTCAGCTCGTGGAAGAACTTCGTGAACATGCCGGAGAGAATGGCATGGAAAAGCGGGTCTCGCGAGGCCCGGCCGCAGCGGAGGTCAGCGCCAGTCGAACTCGAACTGGCGCATCAGGTGAAAGCCTACCGCATACTGGTTGCGGTCGCCGAACTGGTCGATGATCGGCGTGTCAGCGATGTTGTCGAAGATATAGCGATAGGAAACGTAAGGGTTCAGCGACCAGCGTTTGCCGATATTGATGTAGGCGTTGAAGCTGCCGCCGACATCGCGCATGCCGCGGCCGGCGTCATATTCGGAAAGACCTGAGGCGACAGCCTGCGCCGGGGTGACGGAGAAATAGGTGTCGGCGTACCGGTCGCCGATCCACGCCGCCTGACCGGAGATCGACGTCGACAGGCGCCCGACGCGGAACAACAGCGCGGTTCCCGTCGCGTCGACAATGAGCCCGTCATGACCGCCGACGACGCCCTTGCGCACCTTCGCGCGGAACAGGAACCGATCGACGAATTTCGTCGCGGCGAAGCCGCCGACCTCAAAAGTATGGTCGATATCGCCGAGGCCGGCGAGGGCGATGTTGTCGTCCTCGTCGCGGTCGCCGACGACGCGGAACGAAGGACCGAAACTGAAGCCGGAAAAACCGAACAGCGCGAAGTCGGCGCCGTCATTGTCGAGGAAGACGAAATTGCGGAACTTGACGTAAACTTCCGGGTCCGGACGAAACTCATAGTCGTCCGACCCGAAATAGTCGGGCCGATAGACGGGCCCGACGCCGATGCTCAAATCCGTCGTTTCCGGCGTCAAAAACGTGAAAACGCCGATGAAGTCGCGTAAGGGGCGCCATCCTTTTTCGTTGTCGAACTCGTCGTCATTGCGGATGCGCTCACGTTCGCGCTCCCGCTCCGGCGTTCTCTCGCCGAAGATGGGGTCGAGCCGGGGTTCGTCGATCTCCGACTGGGCGAGAGCGGCGGATCCCGCCGACAGGACCGCGACGCAGACCGCGGCTGACGCCATTCTCAAGAAGCCCTTCACGCACCCCTCCACATCCGGCCTAGACAGTCATGGAAAAGGCGCTCGTACCCCGACGCGCCTTCCCGCGAGAATTTATACAAGTCTATGGTTTCCGATCGCTAACCATGCGACGGATTTTTGCAGAATATTCATGAAAATTATCACCGCTGCGGCAGAATAGCCGCGCCGGCAGGCGACAAGCCCCGCGGAAAATCAACCGCTGACGGCGTCGTCGAGGGCTTCGCCGGTGTTCTCGATATCCCGGCCGACGCCCTTGATCGTCTCACAGGCCGAAACAAAGGCGCAGAGCGCGAGCAGGATGGCGAAACGCTTCATGACGGGTCTCCATTCAACGCGAGGGCCCGGACTTTGAAGCCGGGCCCAATTGTTACGGCCCGACAGGGCCAAGAGATTAGGTCGCGGATAAGGCGCCGCCACGGATGCGGACTAGGCGCCGCCCTCACGCTGCATCCGCTTGCGGATGAGCTTGCGCGCGCGGCGAACCGCTTCCGCCTTCTGACGGGCCTTCTTTTCCGAGGGTTTTTCGTAGAACTTGCGGCGCTTCATTTCACGGAAGGTGCCTTCGCGCTGCATCTTCTTCTTGAGAGCGCGGAGCGCCTGCTCGACATTGTTGTCGCGGACGACGATCTGAACCAGGGGAAGTCCCTCCTCTGAACGGCCAATGCCCCGTCCTTGCGCCCCCCCAGGGGGCGCCCACGACCGCGGGCGACGCTAAAGCTGGTCCGCGAGGCGCAATCCACCCCGCGGCGACGCGGCTCATATCAAAGGCCCCGGTTCCTGTCCATATTGGAAAAGCCGCAATCCGAGGGCCCTGATGACCCATCCTGACGACGCTTTCGCCCCGGTGCGGGAGGCGATTCTGGCGGAGGTGCTGAAGGCGGCCGCCTTTGACGGGTTCACCCCGCTATCGCTCGAACGGGCGGCGGCGGACGCCGGCCGGACAAAGGCAGAGCTTGCCGCCGCCTTCCCGGGCGGGGCGATCGACGTTCTCGCCTATTGGTCGGCGCAGGCCGACGAAGCCGCGGCGGCCGCCATTTCGGCGCCGCAAGAGCCGCCGCTCAAGATCAGGGAAAAGGTCGCAAGGGCGGTCGAAGCGCGCCTTGCGTTCCTCCGGCCCCAAAAGGAAGCGGCGCGCCGGGCGGCGGCCTATCTGGCGCTGCCGCACAATGCGCCGCGTGCGGCGCGCTTGGTCTGGGCGAGCGCGGATGCGATCTGGCGCGCGATGGGCGATCCGTCAACCGATTTCAATTTTTATTCGAAGCGCGCGATTCTCTCCGGCGTCCTCAGCACGACCTTCGCCCGCTGGCTTGGCGATGACAGCGAAGACGAGACGGCGACGAAGTCTTTCCTCGCCGCGCGCATCGACAACGTCATGCAATTCGAAAAGCTGAAGGCGCGCGTTCGCGACAGCGGTTTCGATCCCGAAGGAATGTTCGGCTGGCTCGCGAAGATGCGGTATCCGGAACGGCGTTAGAGCGGATTGATCCGCGTCACATGGCCCATCTTTCGGCCGGGCGCTGCGTCGCGCTTACCGTAGAGGTGGATTGAGGCCTGCGCATCTCGCGCAAGCGTTTCCCAGCGCGCGGCTTCATCGCCGAGCAGGTTTTCCATCGCCGCATCGGAATGGCGCTTTGTGTTTCCGAGCGGCCAGCCGGCGACGGCGCGGATATGCTGTTCGAACTGCGAGACCGCGCAGGCGTCCGTCGTCCAGTGGCCGGAATTGTGGACGCGCGGCGCGAATTCGTTGACCGCGACCGTTCCGTTCTTGAGCACAAAGAACTCGACGCCGACGACGCCGATATAATCGAGCGCCTCAAGCAGCTTGCGGGTGATGTCCGCCGCCATGCGAACGGTGGCCTCGCTGGCGCCCGAGGGCACGGTTGAGCGGCGCAGGATGCCGTTCTCATGCTCGTTGCGCGGGCAATCATAGAGCGCGATTTCGCCGTTCCTGGAACGCGCGCCGATGACCGACAGCTCGAAGGCGAAATCGACGAAGCCTTCCAGGATGGAGGGCCGGGCGCCGATTTCCGCCCACGCCTTCTCCGTCGCCTCGCGCCAGGTTTTCTCGGTATCGCCGTCGGCGGCGCGAATGACCGTTTGCCCCTTGCCGTCATAGCCGAGCCGGCGCGTCTTCAGGATCGCCGGGCGGCCGATGCGCTTCAGCGCCGCGGCGAGGTCGTCGGCGCTGTCGACCGCCTCGAACGGCGCTGTCGCCGCGCCGAGAGAGCGGGCGAACTGCTTCTCGATCAGCCGGTCCTGCGCGACCGCCAGCGCCTTCGCGCCCGGCGCGACGAATACGCCGGCGCGCGTAAGGATCTCGACCGTCTCCGCCGGAACGTTTTCAAATTCATAGGTGACGGCGTCGACGGCGCGCCCGAAGCGTTCGAGCGCCGCAGCGTCCGTATACGAACCGAGGTCCGTCCTCGCCGAGACGGCGCTCGCGGGCGCGTCTTCTTCAGGGCAATAGATGCGGCAGTTGATCCCGAGGCGTGCGGCGGCGAGCGCCAGCATGCGGCCGAGCTGTCCGCCGCCGAGGATGCCGATCGTTCCGTTGGGAGCGACGATCTTCATCGATCCGCGACGGTTTGCGGCACGCTCGCCGTCTCTTTCGCGCGCCAGTCGGCGAGCCGTCGTGCGAGCGGCTCATCGCCAAGCGCGAGGATCGCCGCCGCCATCAGCCCCGCATTCGCTGCGCCCGCCTCTCCGATCGCCATCGTCGCCACCGGCACCCCCGTCGGCATCTGCACGATCGAGAGGAGGCTATCGAGGCCTGAAAGCGCCTTTGACTGCACCGGCACGCCGATGACGGGCAACGTGGTCATCGACGCCGTCATGCCCGGAAGGTGCGCCGCCCCGCCCGCGCCGGCGATGATGATCCTGACGCCGCGCGCGCCGGCGTTGTGCGCAAAATCATAGAGGCGCGACGGCGTCCGATGGGCGGAGACGACGCGCGTCTCATAAGCGACGCCGAGCTTGCCGAGAATGTCGGCGGCGCGGCTCATCGTCGGCCAGTCCGACCGCGATCCCATGATGATGCTGACCTGCGGCGCAGGCTCGCTCTTGGGCGCTCGCTTGAGTTTTCGTGCCGCCAAGACGCTCTCCCTCAAAACCAGGCGATTAGCGCAAACCTCCCTAAAGGAGCAAACGCCGCCTACGCGATAATATCCGGCGTCATCTGGTCCTTCAGCCGCTGGATCATGTCCTTGAGCTGCAGCTTTTTCTTCTTGAGGCGCGCGAGCGAAATGCTGTCATGGCTCGCGTCTGCGGCAAGGGCTTTGATGGCGGCGTCGAGATCGCTGTGCTCCTGCGTCAAAAGCGCAAGCCTCACCGGCAACGCGTCTTCATTGGCGCCGGAAAAAGCGCTCTCGCGCGCCTTGAAGAGGCGTGCGGCCTCGACGATTTTCGGCGTCGCCTCATCGCTGTCCTCGTCCTTGGACCCGTCACTTGTCATGAGCCGCCGTGCGCGTTCTGGATCGCGTCCTGATTCGCGGCCGGGACCGTAAGCCCGATGAGCTTTTCTAGCAATCCGATGGAAAAACCGGGCGTCTCGGCGGCGCCGCTCACGCGGACATAAGCGGCGAGCGTGCGCCGGACGCGCGCTGCGACATCCGTTCCCACGATGAGGCCAGCCCGTGTGCGGGTCAGAAATTCGAGCGCGCCCATCGCCTCAAACTCGGCGTCGATTTCTGCGGCTTTGACCTGTGCGCGCAGCGTCTCGGCCGTCGCCCCCTCGACGCCTGCTTTCAATGCGCGGCGGACGTTGCGGAGGGGGGCGACAACCTTGCGCTCCCATTCGCCGCCGATCGCTATTGCGCGCTTCATGGTCGCCGCGTCCGGCTCGCCGAAATGGACGCCGGTCCAAAGGCACCAGAGGATAAGCGAGACATTCAGTCCATGCTCGTTCTGCAACGAGAGCAGCGCGCGCTCGACGCCCGGCCTTTGATAGACCTCGGCGGCCCAGTCCTTGAGCGGCGGCGCGGTTATCGGCGCGCTCCCTTGTCGAGGTCCTCGCCCCAGCGGCGTGTCAGCTTGCTCTCGACGCCCAGAAGGTCGAGCGCGCGGCCGACGGATTGATCGACAAGCTCCGCGACCGATTTCGGCTCGACGTAAAAAGCGGGCAGGGGCGGCGCGATGATCGCCCCCATTTCCGCAAGCGCCGTCATTGTTCGCAGATGGCCGAGATGGAACGGCGTCTCGCGCACCATCAGGACGAGACGGCGGCGTTCCTTGAGCATCACATCCGCGGCGCGACTGACGAGCGTCGTCGTGACGCCGGTTGCGATCTCCGACATCGTGCGTACGGAACACGGCGCGACGATCATTCCGTCGGCGCGAAAGGAGCCCGAGGCGATCGCCGCGCCGATATCGCCGGCGGCGTAACGCACGCTCGCCAGAGGTTCTAGATCGGCGGCCTTGATATTGAGCTCATAGGCGAGCGTCATTTCGCCCGCCTTGCTCACGACCAGGTGAGTTTCAGCGCCCGCCTCTTTGAGCGCCTCAAGACAGCGTCGGCCGTAGATGACGCCCGACGCGCCGGTGATGGCGACGACGATCCGTGGGGATGATTTCACAAGCGAACTCAATCGGTTGAACCTTTTTCTTTAACCCTTCGCAGGACGTCTTGCAAAAGCTGCGGCGTTAACTACCTCGGAGGCGGGGATTTCATCGACAAGCCCCGATTTTGGTGATGTAGTGGGGCGTTCGAAGCCTAACCAAGGAGGTTAGATTATGGCGCTTAAGGCACACTTGCAGTCCCTCAATACGCGGCATCAAGAGCTTGAGTCTCTCCTTTCCACCGAAATGAAGCATCCGCACCCGGACGATACGCGAGTGATCGAACTTAAGCGACTTAAGCTCCGAATTAAGGACCAGATCGAGAGGCTCCGACAAGGCGACCAGGCGACGGAGTGACGGCGACGCCATAAGAATTATGCGGCGCCTTCCGGAAGGAAGGCGCCGTTTTGTTGGAGGCTGGAATTGAGCGGCAGATCGGTGATCATCGTCGGTGCGGCGTCCGCGATCGGACAGGCCGCGGCGCGCCGTTTCGCCGCCGCCGGCGACAACCTTGTTCTCGCCGACGCCGACGAGGCGGCGGGCCGGGCGCTCGCCGCAGACCTCCAGAAATCAGGCCAGGCGGTGTTCGTCGCCGCGTCGGTCGCCAACCGGCTTCACGTCCACAATATCATCGCCGAAGCGCTTGAGACCTATGGCCGCGTGGATGTTCTCATCAACGTCACCATCGACGTCGCGCTGAGCGATTTCCTCGAGACCCCGGAAGACTCCTTCGACCAGATGATCGCAACGAATCTGCGCGGCGCGTTCCTGATGGCGCAGGCGGCGGCGCGTCAGTTCGTCAAACAGATTGAACAGACGAACGACAGCGAGGGCGACTACGCGATCGTCAACCTTTTGTCGACGGAAGCGGTGACGGCGGCGCCGGACCGCGTCGCCTTCGCCGCCTCGCAGGGCGGATTGCAGCAGCTGACAAAAGCCGTCGCGCTGGCGCTCTCCGCTTACGGCGTGCGCGTCAACGCGGTCGGCATCGGCGCCATCAACGCTGAATATATGGACGAGTTCGATACGAAATCAGCGCGCCTGACGGTGCCGCTCAACCGCATCGGTGATCCGGCCGAAGTCGCCGAAGCGATCTATTTCCTCGCTTCGCCGGCGGCGTCCTACATCACGGGGCAAACGCTTTTCGTCGACGGCGGCAGGCTCGTCAGGTCAGGCGCGGCTGATTACGTCGAGAAGAATTAGCGCCGCCGCTTCTTCTTCCCGAATTCGTCCTCTTCCTCGTCATCTTCCCATTCCTGCGCTTTGGGCGCATCGCCGAATTTGGCGAAGACGTTTTCGAGGTCGATCGGTTTTTCGCGCTCTTCGCGAGGCGCTTCGATGCGCGCCGGCGCGACGGTTTCGGTGGCCGGCTTCAGCGTCGGGCTTGTGTCCGCGGCGGGGGCGAGCTTGGCTTTCTTCGCCGCCGCCTTCCTGACCAGCATGTCGAGATCGGTCTGGCTGCACAGGCCGAGACCGACGGGGTCCTGCGGCGTGATGTTCGCCGAATTCCAGTGCGTGCGGTCTCGCACCGACTGAATCGTCGACTTCGTCGTGCCGAGCAGCTTGGCGATCTGCGCGTCTGAAATCTCCGGGTGGTTGCGCACGATCCAGAGGATCGCGTCCGGCCGGTTCTGGCGCTTCGAAACGGGCGTGTAGCGCGGGCCCTTGCGCGGGGCTTCGGCTACGATCGTTTTGGCGCGGGCGAGTTTCATGCGGTAGGTCTCGTCGGCCTGCGCCTTGTCGAGTTCCTCGCGCGCGAGTTGGCCGTTGGTGATCGGGTTGATGCCGCGCACGCCGACCGCGACATCGCCGTCGGCTATGCCTTTGACTTGCAGTGGATGGAGAA
>CAZOEB010000117.1:0-8568 GCA_964578685.1 uncultured Caulobacterales bacterium | reverse complement strand
AGTACAGAAAGCAGTTCAAGGGCCGGATCAGCGGAAACGCGAAGGGCGGCACGGAACTGAATTTCGGTTCGCACGGCCTCAAGGCCGTCGAGCCCGAACGCGTCACCGCGCGTCAGATCGAAGCCGCGCGCCGCGCCATCACGCGCGAAATGAAACGCGCCGGCCGCGTCTGGATCCGCGTGTTCCCGGACGTGCCGGTGTCGAAAAAGCCGACCGAAGTCCGGATGGGCTCGGGCAAGGGCGCGCCGGAACTCTGGGTCGCGCGGGTCAAGCCGGGCCGCATCATGTTCGAGCTCGACGGCGTGACGGACGACGTCGCGAAGGCCGCGCTGACGCTCGGCGCGGCGAAGCTGCCGATCAAGACGCGCATCGTGAAGCGTCTCGGCGAATAAGGGATCAGGGTCATGAAAGCCTCAGAAGCGCGCGACCTCACCGAGGACCAGCTGAAGGACCGGCTCCTCCAGCTCAAGAAAGAGCAGTTCAACCTGCGCTTTCAGCGGGCCTCCGGCCAGCTTGAGAAGACCTCGCGCGTCGGCGAAGTCCGCAAGGACATCGCGCGCATCAAGACAGTGCTGCGCCAGAAGGCGCTGGCGGCGAAACAGTAGGACGGACCAAACATGCCAAAGCGCATCCTGCAGGGAACGGTCGTAAGCGACAAAGGCCAGAAGACGGTCGTCGTCAGCGTCGAGCGCATCGAGAAGCACCCGGTGCTTCTGAAGACCATCAAGCGCTCGAAGAAGTTTCATGCGCATGACGAGGAAAACAAGTTCAAGACCGGCGATCTCGTGCAGATCCAGGAATGCGCGCCGAAGTCGAAACTGAAGCGCTGGGAAGTGATCGGGCTCGGCTCGAAGGGTTGATGGGTTAACGGCGGGCGCGCCCGCCAGGAAATGAGGACGGACCGAAAGGTTCGTGGAGGGTCGACATGATCCAGATGCAGACCAATCTCGACGTCGCCGACAACTCGGGCGCAAAGCGCGTCCAGTGCATCAAGGTGCTCGGCGGGTCGAAGCGCAAATACGCCCGCGTCGGCGACATCATCGTCGTTTCCGTGAAGGAGGCGATTCCGCGCGGCCGCGTGAAAAAAGGCCAGGTGATGAAGGCCGTCGTCGTGCGCACCGCGAAAGACATCAAGCGCAAGGACGGATCGGTGATCCGCTTCGACCGCAACGCCGCCGTGCTCATCAACAACCAGAAAGAGCCGGTCGGCACGCGCATCTTCGGGCCGGTTACGCGCGAGCTTCGCGCCGCGAACCACATGAAGATCGTCTCGCTCGCCCCGGAGGTGCTGTAGTCATGGCCGCCAAGATCAAGAAGGGCGACAAGGTCGTCGTGCTCGCGGGCAAGTATCGCGGGGTCCAGGGCGAGGTGACGCAAGTCCTGCCGAAGGACGAACGCGTCGTCGTCAAGGGCGCCAACATCGCGACCAAGCATGAAAAGCAGACCGCGACGTCGCGCGGCGGCATCATCCGCGAGGAAGCGCCGATCCACGTTTCAAACGTCGCAATCGTCGGCAAGGACGGCAAGCCGACCCGCGTCGGCTTCAAGGTCGGCGCCGACGGCAAGAAAGTCCGCATCGAACGCCGCTCGGGCGAGGTGATCAATGGCTGAAGCGCAGAAATACACGCCGCGGCTGAAGAAGCAGTACAACGAGAAGATCAAGGGCTCGTTGCAGAAGCAATTCGGCTACAAGAACGCCATGATGACGCCGCGCATCGAAAAGGTCGTCATCAACATGGGCGTCGGCGACGCCGTCAACGACCGCAAGGCGGTCGAGCAGGCGCTTGAGGAGCTGACGAAGATTGCGGGCCAGAAGCCCGTCATCACGAAGGCCAAGAAGTCGATCGCGAGCTTCAAGCTGCGTGAAGGCATGGCGGTCGGCTGCAAGGTCACGCTGCGCAAGGACCGGATGTACGAGTTCATCGACCGCCTGGTGACGGTCGCGCTGCCGCGCGTGCGCGACTTCCGCGGTCTGTCGCCGAAGAGCTTTGACGGGCGCGGCAACTACGCGCTCGGCCTCAAGGAGCACATCGTGTTCCCGGAGATCAATTACGACCAGGTCGAAAAAGTGCGCGGCATGGACATCATCGTCTGCACCACGGCGAAATCGGACGCTGAGGCGCGGGCGCTGCTGGCGGAATTCAACTTCCCGTTCCGCAAATAGCGGCGGGAAAAAAGGAAAGGCTAGACAAGGTCCGGCGATCCCGGAAACCGGTCTAACGGAGGACTGAATGGCTAAGACATCGATGATCGAGCGGGACCTGAAACGCCGCCGCATGGCCAAGAAATACGCGGGCCGGCGCGCGCGTCTGAAGGCCCTCATCAAGGACCAGTCGAAACCGGCGGAAGAGCGGTTCGCCGCGGCGATCAAGCTCGCCGAGCTTCCGCGCAATTCGTCGAAGACGCGCATCCGCAACCGTTGCCAGGTCACGGGTCGGCCGCGAGGCTATTATCGCAAGCTCAAGATGTCGCGCCTGTCGCTGCGGCTCCTCGGATCGGAAGGCAAGATCCCGGGCCTCGTCAAGGCGAGCTGGTAGGGAGAACACCGCACATGGCGATCAACGATCCTATCGGCGACCTGATCACGCGCATCCGCAACGCGCAGCAGCGCCGTCACTCGTCGCTGACGGTGCCGGCCTCGAAAATGCGCGGCCGCGTTCTCGACGTTCTGGCGGATGAAGGCTACATCCGCGGCTACTCGCGCGTCGAAAAAGAGGGCGCCAAGCCCGAGTTCGACATCGAGCTCAAATATTTCGAAGGCGCGCCGGTCATCACCAATATCAAGCGCGTGTCGAAGCCCGGCCGCCGCATCTATTCGGCGGTTGCCGACCTGCCGTCGGTCAGAAACGGCCTCGGCATTTCCGTCGTCTCGACCCCGAAGGGCGTGATGTCGGATACGGCAGCGCGCGCCGCCAATGTCGGCGGCGAAGTGCTGTTCCAGGTCTACTGAGGAGCGCGGAAGCCATGTCTCGTATCGGCAAGAAACCGGTGGCGGCGCCCAAGGGCGTCACCGTCTCCGTCTCCGGCCAGACGGTCACCGCAAAGGGACCGAAGGGCGAACTCAAATTCGTCGTCAACGACCTGTGCAAGGTCGCGCTCGACGGCGACCAGGTCGTCGTGACGCCGGTCGACAAGTCGAAAGAGGCGAAAGCGCAGTGGGGCATGAGCCGCACGATGATCGCCAACCTGATGACCGGCGTGACCGCGGCCTACTCGAAGAAGCTCGAACTGGTCGGCGTCGGTTATCGCGCGGCGATGAAGGGGTCGAACCTCAATCTGGCGCTCGGCTACAGCCACGAGATTGACTTCCCGCCGCCGCCGGGCATCAAGATTGAAACGCCGAAGCAGACGGAAATCGTCATCTCCGGCATCAACAAGCAGCTTGTCGGCGAGACCGCCGCGAAAATCCGGTCAATGCGTCCGCCCGAGCCCTACCAGGGCAAAGGCGTCCGCTATGAGGGCGAGTTCATCTTCCGCAAGGAAGGCAAGAAGAAGTAACGCGCGAGGTTCGCGCAACGCAAGGTTACGGCCATGGCCACGAAGAGAGACCAGAAATCAAAGCGCGCCGGGCGCACCCGTTTCAAGCTGAAAGCGGTGTCGAGCGGGCGACCGCGCCTGTCCGTCTTCCGTTCTTCAAAGAACATTTCAGCGCAAATCATCGATGACGCGGCGGGCAAGACGCTCGTCTCGGCGTCCTCCCTCGACAAGACGCTGAAGGCCGACATCGCCAAGGGCGCCGACAAGGACGCCGCGGCGAAAGTCGGCAAGGCGCTCGCCGAACGTGCGCTCAAGGCCGGCGTCAAGGACGTCGTGTTTGATCGCGGCGGCTACATTTTTCACGGGCGCATCAAAGCGCTCGCCGACGCCGCCCGCGAGGGCGGGCTCAATTTCTAAAGGTTGATGGAGAAACGAATGGCGCGCGAAGACAGTCAGGATAGCGGCGGCGAACGTCCCGAACGCGGCCAGCGCCGCGAGCGCGGCGGGCGCGACCGCGGCCGCGGGCGTCAGCAGGAGCGCGAGGAGCGCGACGAATTCGTCGATAAGCTCGTCGCCATCAACCGCGTCGCCAAGGTCGTGAAGGGCGGCAAGAACTTCGGCTTCGCCGCGCTCGTCGTCGTCGGCGACCAGAAGGGCCGCGTCGGCTACGGAAAGGGCAAAGCGCGCGAAGTGCCGGAAGCGATCCGCAAGGCCTCGCAGGAAGCAAAGCGCAGCCTCGTCCGCATCCCGCTTCGCGAGGGGCGCACGCTCCATCACGACGCCGCCGGGCGCTGGGGCGCCGGCAAGGTCCTTCTGCGCGCCGCGCCGCCGGGAACCGGCATCATCGCCGGCGGTCCCATGCGCGCGGTTTTTGAAACGCTCGGCGTCCAGGACGTCGTCGCCAAGTCGCTGGGCTCGTCGAACCCTTACAACATGGTGCGCGCGACGATCGACGCGCTGCAGGCGCAGTCGAGCCCGCGCACGATTGCGGCCAAGCGCGGCAAAAAGGTTTCCGAAATTCTCGCAGGCCGCACCGGCGGCGGCGAGGCTTCGGGCGCTGACGCCGCTTGATCAATCAGGGAACTGACAAATGGCGCCGAAAACAAAGAAGACGATCAAGGTCCGCCAGACCGGCAGCCCCGCGCGCCGGCCGCAGGACCAGCGCGCGACGCTTGTCGGGCTCGGCCTCGGCAAGATCGGGCGCGTGCGCGAGCTTGAAGACACGCCCGCAGTGCGCGGCATGATCAACAAGATTCCGCACCTCGTGAAAGTGGTCGACTAACCGGCCGAACAGGGGCGAGGCGTGTGGCGGACGGCCGCCAGGCGTCGCAAGTCCAAGGAGACACCATGAAGCTTAACGACCTCCAGGATAATCCGGGCGCGCGCAAGGAGCGCATGCGCATCGGCCGCGGCATCGGCTCGGGCAAGGGCAAGACCGGCGGACGCGGCGTGAAGGGCCAGAAGGCCCGGTCCGGCGTCAAAGGCATTCGCCAGTTCGAGGGCGGCCAGATGCCGCTTTACATGCGCATGCCGAAGCGCGGGTTCAACAAGCCGAACCAGGCGAGATACGCCGAGGTCAATATCGGCCGCATCCAGGCGGCGATCGACGCTGGCGCGCTTGACGCCGGCAAGAAGATCGACGCGGCGGCCCTCATCGGCGCCGGCGTTCTGCGCCGCGCGCTTGACGGCGTGCGCCTTCTGGGAGTCGGCGAGCTGAAATCAAAACTCGCGATCGAGGTCGCTTACGCCTCGGCCGGCGCGCGCGCCGCTGTCGAAAAGGCGGGCGGCAGCGTCACCATGACCGAGACCCGGGAAGAAAAACCGGCGAAGGCCGAAATGGCCGCCAAAAAGGGTAAGTAGGAGTAAGGGCGGGTGAGGTTGCGCCGGCGGGTTCGCGTCGCCATATCGCGAAAGCCGCTTTCGGCCTCCGGACGGCGCTCTTTGCGGAGACGCCTTTCGGGCTCGCTCTTTTTCTCCTTCATCAAGCCGGGCGAAGAGCCTCGGCGCGCGATCGGGATGCATAGACCGGTATGACTTCGGCCGCCGAACAGTTCGCTCAGAACATCAACTTCTCTTCGCTGGCGAAAGCGGAGGAACTGAAAAAGCGGCTGCTGTTTACGCTCGGCGCGCTGATCGTCTACCGCCTCGGCACCTATATCCCGTTGCCGGGCATCAATCCCGACGCCTTCGCCGCGCAGTTCCAGTCGCAGACCGGCGGCCTTCTCGGCACGCTGAACATTTTCGCGGGCGGCGCGGTTGAGCGCATGGCGATCTTCGCGCTCAACATCATGCCGTATATCTCGGCGTCGATCATCCTGCAGCTGATGACGTCGGTGATCCCGTCGCTCGAAGCGCTCAAGAAAGAGGGCGAGCAGGGCCGGCGCCAGATCAATCAGTACACGCGCTACCTCACCGTTTTCCTTGCGGCGGTCCAGGGCTATTTCATCGCCGTCAGCCTCCAGTCGGGCGCCGGCGGCGGAACGCCGATCGTCGCTGAGCCGGGTCCGTTCTTCCTGTTGACCGCGGTCGTGACGCTGGTCGGCGGCGTCATGTTCCTGTTGTGGCTCGGCGAGCAGATCACTTCGCGCGGCATCGGCAACGGCATTTCGCTGATCATCTTCGCCGGCATCGTCGCGGAATTGCCGCGCGCGGCGGCGGGTCTGCTCGCCCTCGGCCGCGGCACGGCGGGCGCGCAGTCGCTGCCGTTCTCGATCGTCATCCTTGTGATTGTCGGCGCGATGGCGCTCATCACCTTCGTCGTCTTCATGGAGCGGTCGCAGCGCCGCGTCGTCGTCCAGTATCCGCGCCGCCAGGTCGGCATGCGGATGACGCAAGGGGAAAAGTCGCACCTGCCGCTTAAGCTCAACACGTCGGGCGTCATTCCGCCGATCTTCGCGTCCTCGCTCCTTCTCCTGCCGGCGACGGCGGCGGGCGCGATCGGCCCCGATGCGCCCGAATGGCTGCAGAATCTGCAGATCCTCTTCGGGCCTGGCCGTCCGCTCTACATCGCCCTTTACGGAATCGGCATTATCGCCTTTGCGTTCGTCTACACCTCGGTCGTGTTCAACACGACGGATGTCGCCGACAACCTCAAGAAATATGGCGGCTTCATTCAAGGCTATCGCCCCGGCGCGCGCACGGCTGAATATCTCGATTATGTGCTGACGCGCCTTACGGTCATCGGAGCGCTGTATCTCACCGCGGTCTGCCTGCTGCCGGAGTTCTTACGCGCAGCCTATCCGTCGATCCCGGTCTATCTCGGCGGCACTTCGCTCCTGATCGTCGTCTCGGTGACGCTCGACACGGTCGGCCAGATCCAGGGCCACCTGCTCGCCCAGCAATATGAGAGCCTCATCAAGAAATCGAAGCTCAGAGGCGGGAAGAAATGATCCTGATCCTGCTCGGACCGCCGGGAGCCGGAAAGGGCACGCAGGCGCAGCGCATCGTGGAGCGCCGCGGCATCCCTCAATTGTCGACCGGCGACATGCTAAGGGCCGAACGCGATTCGGGCTCGCCGCTCGGCAAGAAGGTGAAAGCGATCATGGACGGGGGCAACCTCGTCTCCGATGAGATCATCGAACAGCTCATCACCGCCCGAATCAAGGCGCCGGACTGCAAATCGGGCTTCATCCTCGACGGCGCGGTCCGCACCGTCGGGCAGGCTAAGATGATCGACCGCGTTCTCAAGACGCAGAAGCGGGCGCTCGACGTCGTGATCGAACTGGTCGTGGACGAGAATGAACTGGTGAACCGGCTCAAGAAGCGGATCGCCGACACGGTGGCGGCCGGCAAACCGGTCCGCCCGGACGACAATGAGGAGACCTTCCGCAAGCGCCAGGCGGTCTACCGCGAGGAGACTGCGCCGCTGATTCCCTTCTACCGGGAGCAGGGTAAGCTGAGGAAGGTGGACGGCATGGGGTCGGTTGCGGAGGTCGCCGCCGCCATCGACGCCATTCTGGACGAATTTGCCGCGGAAAAGCGTTAAGTTCGCCCGGAAATCGAGTTGACGGCAGGGGCCGCGCGGGTATAGCTACGCGCCTCCGCCAAACAGGCGATCGGCTCGTTCGGCCTTTCCGGCTCGTCGGGAAGGGCGCGCGGGCCTTGTGTTTTGGGTTTGGTCCGCGTGACGCGGCCGCCGACGGCTCATCGCCTCTCGTGCGGAACTGAAAGAAAAGAGGGTGGCCCCATGGCCCGTATTGCTGGCGTCAACATTCCGGCGAACAAGCGCGTCGTCATCGCGCTCCGCTATATTCACGGCATCGGCCCGGCGAAGGCGAAAGAGATCTGCGACAAGGTCGGCATTCCGGCTGAACGGCGTGTGAACCAGCTTTCCGACGCTGAGATCCTGCAGATCCGCGAAGCGATCGACGCCGGCTACACGGTCGAGGGCGACCTGCGCCGCGAAGTCGCCGTCAACATCAAGCGCCTCATGGACCTCGGCTGCTATCGCGGCCTTCGCCACCGCAAGAGCCTCCCCGTTCGCGGGCAGCGCACGCACACCAACGCGCGCACGCGCAAAGGCCCGGCGAAGGCGATCGCCGGCAAGAAACAAGCGACCGCGAAGAAGTAAGGAAAACACCTAAATGGCAAAGTCTCCTGCCGCTGCAGAAAAGGGCGCCGGCGCCCAGCGTGTTCGCCGCCGCGAGCGCAAGAACATCACCTCAGGCGTCGTGCATGTGAACGCCTCGTTCAACAACACGATGGTGACGATCTCGGACGAGCAGGGCAACACGGTGTCGTGGTCCTCCGCCGGCACGATGGGCTTCAAAGGTTCGCGGAAGTCGACGCCTTACGCCGCGCAGCTCGCCGCTGAAGACGCCGCGAAGAAGGCGATGGAACACGGCCTCAAGACCGTCAATGTTGAAGTGATGGGCCCGGGATCGGGCCGTGAGAGCGCGCTGCGCGCCCTCCAGTCCGCGGGTCTCACCGTCAACATGATCAAGGACGTGACGCCGATCCCGCACAATGGCTGCCGTCCGCGCAAGCGCCGCCGCGTCTGACGCGCGCATTTTCTGTTTTGACCTAATTCGGGCGCCCGCCCGCTGGAGCAAATTGAATGGTCGTCGAAAAGAATTGGCTTGAACTCATTCG
>CAZOEB010000116.1:5872-8623 GCA_964578685.1 uncultured Caulobacterales bacterium | reverse complement strand
CGACGTCTTTCGGCGCCATGCGCGTTTCGACCCAGCCGGGCGCGACGGCGTAGAATAGGATGTTTTCAGGCGCGAGCGCGCGGGCGAAGGTCTTCGTCATGGCGAGGATCGCGCCCTTCGACGCGGCGTAGCCCGCGCCGTCGATCGCGTCGCCGCGATGGCCCGCACGGCTCGCAATGTTGACGACGATCCCGCCGCCCTTGGCGCGATAATGCGCGATCGCCGCGCGGCAGAGGTCGGCGGGCGCTTGCAGGTTGACGGCGATGTTCGCCGCCCACCCTTCCGTCCACGGAGCTTCCGACCCTTCAAGCGGCGTCTCGGCGTAGACGCCGGCGTTGTTGGCGACGGCGTCGATGCGGGGCACGGCGGAAAGAGCCCTTGCGAACAGGCGAAACCCGGCGCCCGGCTGCGAGAGATCCTCGTAAAGGACGCGCGATGCCGGGATCGACCGGTCCTTGATGAGGCTGTCGATCGCGGCGCCGGGCCCGGAAGCGTGGACGATGAGCCCCGCCCCGGCGTCCGCCGCCGTCCTGGCGATCGCCGCGCCGATGCCGCGCGAGGCCCCGGTCACCAGCACGGTCTTTCCCTGAAGATCAGCCATCATCGCCTCTTGAAACGGGTCCGAAGGCCTTGGTATTGCCGCGGCTTCAATTCAGCAAGCAAATGATCGCCGAAAGGGCGCGCCATGGCCGGGCATTCCCAGTTCGCCAACATCATGCACCGCAAGGGCAAGCAGGACGCCAAGCGGTCAAAGATGTTTTCAAAGCTGTCGAAGGAGATAACGGTTGCGGCCAAGCTCGGCGCGCCGGACCCCGCGTTCAACCCGCGCCTGCGCCTCGCAATCCAGGCGGCGAAGGCGCAGTCGATGCCGAAGGACAATATCGAGCGCGCGATCAAGAAGGCGACCGGCGGCGACGGCGCCGGCTTTGAAGACGTGCGCTATGAAGGCTTTGGGCCGGGCGGCGTCGGCGTGATCGTCGAGGTTCTGACCGACAACCGCAATCGCGCCGCCGGCGACGTACGGTCGATCTTCACCAAGCACGGCGGCAATCTCGGCGAGACGGGTTCTGTCTCTTTCATGTTCGACCGCGTCGGCGCCATCGAGTTCGCCGCCGCGGCGGCGAGCGAAGATGCGATGCTGGAGGCCGCGCTAGACGCCGGCGCGACCGATGTCGTGTCGGATGCGGACGGTCATTACATCTACACCGCGAGCGACGAGCTTGCGGCGGTCGCCGCGGCGCTGGAAGCCAAGTTCGGCGAAGCCCGGGTCCAAAAGCTCGCCTGGCGGCCGCAGACCGCGATTCCCGTTTCGGGAGATGCGGCCTCCGGCCTCATGAAGCTGATGAATGCGCTGGAGGACTGCGACGACGTCCAGAACATCTACGCTAACTATGATATTGCGGCCGATGAGCTGGAGCGGCTTGCGGGGTGAAGCCTGGAGCGCCTAGGATCGGGCGCGAAACGAGAAGCGCCGCAGTCAACGACGCGGCGATGAGGGGCGCGGACCTTGCGGTTGGGGGACCGTAAGGATCTTCCTGATACGGAAGCATAATGGGTCTGTTAACGAATTCGCCGGCGCTGTTGGCCGCCGCGATGTCGCTGGCGCTCTTTAGCGCGACGGCGGCGCGCGCCCAACCGATCGATTTCCAGACCTATTTTCCGCGCATGGAGGCCGTGCGCATCGATGAGAGCGAGGCCCCGGTCATTGACGGCGATCTGTCGGACGCCGCCTGGTCCAAGGCGGCGACGACCGAAGACTTCTACCAGGTCGAGCCCGCTGAAGGCGCACCGCCGAGCGAGCGCACCCGGGCTTATCTGATGTACGACCGCGAAACGCTCTACGTCGGCTTTCATCTTTTCGACAGCGAGCCGGAGAAGATCACCGCGAAACTGATGGCGCGCGATGCGCAACTGCGGAACGAAGACTCGATCCGCGTCATGCTCGACCCCTTCGGCACGTTCCGCGACGGTTTCTTTTTCGGAACGAATCCAAACGGCGCGCGCGTCGATGCGCTGATCGAGAACAGTTCCGCCATCCGCGTGGAATGGAACACGATCTGGAACGTGAAAGCGCGCATCGTCGATGACGGATGGGTCGCAGAATTTGCAATTCCCTTCCGCTCGATTTCAGTCGACGCGTCGCTCAATGAGTGGGGGCTGCAGTTCTTGCGGTTTGTTCCGCGCAAGAACGAGGAGACGCGCTGGTCGAATATCGACCGCACGCGCGACCGCATCGACCTCACCAATCCGGGCCGACTCTCCGGCGTCAAGGATGTCTCAACGGGCATCGGCCTTGAGGCGCAGCTTTTCGTCACCGGCGCCAGCGCCTATGACTGGGAGCTTGACGACGTCGACCTGAGCCTCAACCCGAGCGCAAACATCTTCTACAAGATCACCCCGTCGCTGACCGGGTCGCTGACGTTCAACACCGATTTCGCCGACGCCCCGCTCGACGCGCGGCAGGTGAACACCGGACGATTTGACTTGTTCTTCCCGGAAACGCGCGACTTCTTCCTGCAGGACGTCGCCTCTTTCGAGTTCGGCGGCGCGGTGTTCGCCGACAACGTCAACGGCCTGCCTTTCTTTTCGCGCCGGATCGGAATCGTCGACGGGCGCCCCGTCGACATCATCGCAGGCGCGAAGGTCAGCGGCAAGCTCGGCCCGGCGAATGTCGGCGCGCTCGCGGTTAGGACCGGCGGGGACGATGTTTTCGACGGTCAGTATCTCGGCTCGGCGAGAGCGTCGTTACAG
>CAZOEB010000116.1:3618-5862 GCA_964578685.1 uncultured Caulobacterales bacterium | reverse complement strand
GTGCTGAACGAGTCGAAGATCGGCGCGGTCTTCACTTATGGCGATCCTGCCGGCGAAATCGACAACGCTGTCAGCGGCGTCGACTTCCAATACCAGAACACCTCGCGCTTCAGGGGCGCGCTCACCGCCGACTTCGCCTATCTCCGAAGCTTCGGCGGCGACGGCGCGACCGACGCGAGCGGACAATTCGGCGCCATGGAGACCGCTTATCGCGGCGACAAATGGAACTGGACGACGCGTTTCGAGCATATCGGCGAGAATTATGAGCCGCGCCTCGGCTTCGCCAACCGCACGGGCGTGCGCCGCTACGTGCAAGACGGCTGGCGGCGGTTCCGGCCTGCGAACAGCCCGATCCGATTCATCGAAATCGGCGGCTTCGCGGACGTGATCACCGATCTTGACGACAAGCTTCTCGACCGGTTCTGGGGCGGCTTCGTCAACGTGCAGACGCAGGCGGGCGACGAATTTGAAGGCGAAGTCCTATCGCTTTACGAGGATATTCGCGAGCCGTTCGACATTGCGGGCCGGCTGAACGTGCCGGCCGGCGTCTATCGGCACGAACGCTATACGGTCAGCGCGACCATGACGGAGGCGCGGCCGATTGCAGCGCGAGCCGAGATTGAGGTGGGCGGCGCTTTCGGCGGCGATTTCCTCAGCATCGAGGCCGGCGTCAGCTGGCGCCCCAGCAGGTATCTTCGCCTCGGCGCGGAATATGAGCTGACGGCGTTCGATCTCGATACGGGCTCGCTCGACGTTCATGTCGGCGAGATCACGTCGGTGATCGCGCTTTCACCGACGTTTTTCATCGCGACGGATATTCAGTACGATAATATCTCGGAGAATTTCACGCTCTTCTCGCGCCTGACGTGGGAGCCGCGGCCCGAGCGCGAGGTCTTCATTTCGTTCGGCCACTCGGCGCTGATTGAGGAAGATCGCTTCCCGGCTTCCTTCCGCGCGCAGTCGTCAAGTTTCGCCGTACGGCTCGGCCATACGTTCCGGCTTTAGGCGACTTCCACCTGATAGGCGGCCTCGGGCAAGTCCTCGCCGAATGCGCGCTGGTAGAATTCGGCGACTGTCGGGCGCTCAAGCTCGTCGCATTTGTTGAGAAACGTCACGCGGAAAGCGTAGCCGATATCCTGGAAGATTTCCGCGTTCTGCGCCCATGTGATGACGGTGCGCGGGCTCATCACCGTCGCGAGGTCGCCGTTGATGAAGGCGTTGCGCGTCATGTCGGCGACGCGGACCATGGCGCTGATCGCCTGGCGGCCTTCCTTGGAATTGTAGAGCGGGCATTTGGCGATGACGATCTCAACCTCTTCGTCATGGGCGAGATAGTTGAGCGTCGTCACGATCGACCAGCGGTCCATCTGGCCCTGATTGAGCTGCTGGGTGCCGTGATAAAGGCCCGTCGTGTCGCCAAGGCCGATCGTGTTCGTCGTCGCGAAGAGGCGGAACCATGGGTTCGGGCGCAGCACCTTGTTCTGGTCAAGGAGCGTGAGGCGCCCTTCCGATTCAAGCACGCGCTGGATCACGAACATCACGTCGGGGCGCCCTGCGTCATATTCGTCGAACACGAGCGCGACGGGGCGCTGAAACGCCCACGGAAGAATTCCTTCCTTGAAGGCCGTCACCTGAACGCCGTTTTCAACGACGATCGCATCTTTGCCGATGAGGTCGATGCGGCTGACATGGCTGTCGAGGTTGACGCGCACGCAGGGCCAGTTGAGGCGCGCTGCGACCTGTTCGATATGGGTGGACTTTCCCGTGCCGTGATAGCCCTGCACCATGACACGGCGATTGTGCGCGAATCCCGCAAGGATCGACCGCGTCGTCTGCGGATCGAACCGGTAGGCGGTGTCGATCGCCGGCACATATTCGTTAGCCTTCGAAAAGGCCGGCACGCCGCCCGCGAAATCGACGCCGAAGGTCGCCTTAGCGTCGATCCTTGTGTCGGGCTTCTCGAGGAATTTGTCGTCGGTCACGGGCATGGACAACGCCTTGGAAAACGGGCCGGACCCTTGCCCGAACGCTCGCGGATTTCAAGAGCCGCCGACAGAGGCGAAGGGCCGCTGCGGCTCAACAAAATCCAGCTTTCTTGAGAATGTGATGGGCCCGGACGACTTCCTGGAGCTGCCCTTCGGCGCTGCGGTCGCCGCCATTGACGTCAGGGTGAAAGCGCCGGAGCAGCTCGGCGTAACGCTTTCTGATATCGGCGGCCGGCGCTGAGATGGGGAGATCGAGCGT
>CAZOEB010000116.1:0-3608 GCA_964578685.1 uncultured Caulobacterales bacterium | reverse complement strand
CTGGAACGCCTTCGATTGCAGTTTTGACACCGGCCGGCCGTCCCGCGTCTCCGGACGATTGCGCTGGGAGGCGCGAACCGCTTCAGAAAAAATCCCGAACGCATCCTTCAAATCCGCCGGGCCGCGGGCGCGGGCGGCGCGTGCGCGGTCGTTCTTTCCCATCGCCCAGGTCGGCCGGTCGCCGTAGATCGCGCCAAGCCGCGCCGATTCGGCTTCCTCCTGCGACAGGCCGTCGAAGAAATTCCACTGCGCGTTGTGAACGCGCGCGTGGGCTTCGCACAGCCAGAGTTTTTCAACCTGCTCGCGCGGCGATTTCGACACCCGGACGACAGCGATGCGCGCGCACCCTTCAGCGTCGCAGGGGCGCGTGTGGCCGCGCGCCCAGACCGGGGGCGCCTCGGCGTCGTCCCGGGGGGGGCGGACCCGAATGTCAAACCCATGCCGCGGGCGGTAGGAATAACTCATGCGGGGATTATGGTGCGTGCGGCCGGTTGAAACAATCTTGACAGCGGCGCGGGGCGAACGAAAAGGGCTGCATCCTTGCGCTGCGCGCCCCTTCGCCGCAGTCTTGTTAATGGCTGGAAACGGGAATGAGCGTCGCTGAAACCATCCGCGCCAAGCTCGTGGCGGCGCTGCGGCCTGAACGCCTTGTGATCAAGGATGAATCTCATCTCCATGCCGGTCATGCCGGCGCGCGCGCGGGCGGCGAGTCGCATTTCCGCGTGACGGTCGTTTCGCCGCTGTTTGAAGGCCAGACGCCGGTCGCCCGCCAGCGCGCGGTCAACGCCGCGCTGAAGGATGAACTCGCCGGCCCTGTTCATGCGCTGGCGCTGAAGACCCTGACGCCCGCCGAATTCTTCGCCGCCGAATAAGCCTGCGTCGTTTCAGTTGAAAGCCCCACGATGATCGCCCCTCACGACGCGCCGGCGACCTTCGCGCTGATCTTCGTCAACATCGCCGTCAGTCTCTATGCGTTTTTCGGCGATCGGGCATTCATCAACCAGTTCGCGTTCCAGGTGCGCGCCGTAACGGAGCAGAAGCAGCACTATCGTATCGTCACGTCGAGCTTTCTCCACGCGAACACGCCGCATCTTCTGCTCAACATGCTGACGATCTTCTTTTTCGGCCCGACGATCGAAAGCGTTCTCGGAACGCTCGGTTTTCTGGTCGTCTATTTCGGCGCCATCGTGACGAGCGGGGTCGTGTCGCTGCGCGTCAACCGGAACAATCCCGACTACGCCTCGGTCGGCGCTTCCGACGCCGCTTCCGGCGTCGTGCTCTCTTATTGCTGCTTTTACCCGTTCGAGCCGATCTATATCTTGTTCATTCCCTTCGGCATCCCGGCGATTCTTTACGGCGCGCTTTTCATCTTCATCTCCGCCCGACTGATGGAGCGTTCGGACCGGGTGATCGCCCATGAGGGCCATCTCGGCGGCGCGATCGCCGGCGCGGCGCTGACGGTCATCATGCGCCCCGACGTGATCACAAGATTTTTCAGTTAGCCTCCGCACAGCCTTCGAAATGCGAGAGCAGAAGCTTTCGCCATGCGGGCGCGCCGCCGTCATCGACACTTTGAAGAACAAGCTTGAAGTCATCGTAGCCGTCATGATTGGGAACGGCGGTCTCAACCTCGACGACATGACCGTCGCGGGCGTCGAGCGTTAGGGCTCCGCCGGCGGCGAACGCCTCCCCGCCAAGTGCGAACCGGTACACGCCGCGCGCCTCGTCCGGCCCCATGGCGGTCGCCTTCATCGCGCCGAGTCTTTTCAGGAAATTCCCGTCATCCGGATTGGTCGAGATCATCGCCATCTCGACGGAAAAATGCTGGCGCGGGTCGCGCAAGTGCTGCGCAAAGATCGTGAACTCGGCGAAGTCGAAGTCGTAAAGCCTCCAGGGCAAGGCTTGCAAGTCGAGCGTCTGCCGAATTTCCTGATCCGGGAGCGTAACGACGGCGTCAAGCCGGAGAACGCCGGGATCAAACGTCAACACGGCGAAAGCGTCTTGCGCGGCCTCGCGGTTGAGCCTGCCGCCGACGAGACGGGACGCCGACCAGCGGTCATAGTCGAGCGCCGCCGTCACAAGCGCCGCGTTCGTGCAGCGCTGAACCATCTTGTAGACTTCGACGTCCGTGCTGCTCTTGTGGAACACATGAATGTGCTCCGGCGACGAGCCGTCGCGATTGCTGCGCAGGTAATGATAGATCCGCCCGACATGCTCCCGGTCCGGATCGAACCTGTATTCCGAAAAGCGCGCCGGTTCGGCGGCGCACGCCGCGCCCGCAAGGGCGGCGCCGGCGATAAGAACAATTTTCATTGAACCCTCCCGATCTTGACGTCCGACTTACCCGGAAAAGAGCCCCATTTGCACGCCGGCGCGCCGCATGGCGAAGGCGCCTCGCCGAATGCCGGGACCCGTTTGCCGCCTCCCCCGCCGATGCTATGCATTCAGAAAGGGTCCCGGGAGGAACATCATGAGACAGACGATCGCCGCCGCGCTGGCGCTCACGCTCGCAGCCTGCGCCACCGCTGTCGGCACGGCGTACGCGCCTGCTGGGAAGTCCGGCTACGGTTATTCCGAGACCCGAATTGAAGATGGAAGGTACCGAGTGACGTTCGCCGGCGACGGCGCGACGCCCGTCACGGTGGTCGAGGATTACGCGCTTCTGCGGGCGGCGGACCTGGCGCTTGAGAACGGCTATGACTGGTTTCGCGTCGTCGGCCGCTCGGTTGAAGAGGACGAGAAAGGCGGCGTCGGCATCGGCGCGGGTCTTGGCGGCGGCGGGCGCAATGTCGGCGGCGGCGTCAGCGGCAATCTTGGAAATATCGGCGCACGGAAGTTCTACACCGCGCGCATGGAAGTGATTTTCGGCAAGGGCGAGAAGCCCGCCGACGCAAGGGAGGTCTATGATGCACGCTCCCTCGCTGACACGATCCGCGCCCGCATTGCGCCGGCGTCATGATCTGGGACGCACTTCGCCGCATCGTTACGGAGAACGATGCGAAGGGCCGGTCCTCGGTGATGATCGACGGCGCGGCGGCGAAAGTGCTTGCGGTCGAGGAAGCGGGCCTTGCCGAGATTTGGACCGCGGCGCTGGGGCCCGGCCTGCTGGACGGGCGCGACCGCCTCGCTGCGGAGGACGTGCGCCTCGAACCGGATCGCGGCGCGGTGAAAGTGCGCTGGTTCACGGTGCCGCCCGAGAACGAGGCCGTCCCCCTCGCCGACCGCGAAGCGCAGGCCGCCTTCGCTTTTGCAGCCTGCGGGGCGAGCGCGGCGCGCGTCGACACCTCCCGCCACCCGATGATGCACAAGACCGAAACGCTCGACGCCATCATTCTCGTCAAGGGCGAGGTCGATCTCCTGCTCGATGACGGCGAAGCGAAGGCGTTGAAGCCCGGCGACGTCGTCATCCAGCGCGCGACCAATCATGCCTGGGTCAATCGTGGCAAAGAGACCGCACTCCTTGTCGCCGTGCTGATCAATGCGACAGGGCTTCCCAAGGGCGTGGATAAGGCCCAGTGAAGGCGGCACGTCATGGATCATGAAATCCGGTTGAAACTGGAGCGTCGGGCGGCGGAGTTGCGCGGGTTGATCGCATCGACAGCGGACGC
>CAZOEB010000115.1:0-8850 GCA_964578685.1 uncultured Caulobacterales bacterium | reverse complement strand
GATTCCAATGTCAAGGAAATATTAGGGTAAAGAATTATGGTTAACGCGACCGTAGAGCGGGGGTCGCCCCGCCATGGCGTGCGAAAACGGCGGGCTGCCCACACCCTACTCCGCAAAGACCACGACGGATCGAATGGGGATAAGGGCGGCAAGTCCGTAATTGACGCCCGCCCCATTACGTTGCTGAAGTCGCAAGTCAACCGCGGCCGCCCCGAATGCTCCAAAACATCGACATCATATTGAGGTCAGCAGGCTGCACCCTGCTGCTTGTGATGGCCGGACTTCTGCTTCGCCATGTGCGGGGCTCCGGTCCCGCCCGCTTGGGCGTCCTACTCGCCGCGGCGCTTGCCGGCGTTCTCATGGTCGATACGCCAAGCAGCCTAGAGTGGCCTGTCGCTTTGCGAGCGATCATCCTGCTCTTCTCGATGAACGCCGCCATCTTCATCTGGTGGTTCCTTCGCGCGCTGCTCGACGACGAATTCCGGCTCGGGCGGATTGACTGGGCGGTTGCAGCCGCGTGGTTCCTTTTGGGGATTCCGAACTTTTTCGCCTTCGCCAACGGCCAGCCGATCGCCAGCGCCGTCGCAGGAAACGGACGCGCGCTGGTCGCCGCCGGAATTGCGTTCCACGTGCTGCAAGTCGCGCTTGCAGGGCGCAGCGCCGACCTGATCGAAGGCCGGCGGCGCGCCCGGGTGATGCTCGCCGTCGCCATCATCGTGGTTTTCGCCGTCGACATCGGCACGGAGTACCTGTTCGGTTATCTCAACACGCCGCTTTGGTACAGCGCAGCCGAGGCCGCCATCTACCTCCTGATCGTCGCGTGGTGCTATTCGTGGCTTGTGAGGATTGATATGGGCGCGCTGATGTTCGAGCGAGCCCCGCCGCAAAGCGCGCCGGCGGTTCCGATGCTCTCGGCGCGCGAACAACAGATCCGCCGCAACCTTGACCGTGTGATGAAGGAAGAAAGCGCCTTTCTCGACCCTGAGCTCACAATCGGCAAGCTCGCTGAAATGGTCGGCGCCCCTGAACACCAGCTTCGCGCGTTGATCAACACGACGATGGGGCACCGGAATTTCCGGACTTATCTCAACGAATACCGCCTCGCCGCAGTGCGACGCGACCTCGCCGACCCCGAAAAGGCCGCACTTCCAATCCTGACGATCTCGATCGATGCGGGGTTCGCCTCCCTTTCGTCGTTCAACCGGGCGTTCAAGGAATCCACCGGTTGCACGCCGAGCGAGTGGCGATCAACCGCGCTGAGAGATGCAGCGGCCGCTCAAAACTGAAAATCGACGGTTAAATCCGAAAAAGCTCATGGTTTTTCGGCGCAGAGGAGAGTTCCGGCGCGCCGCTCGGCATGTTTTTCGTGTCGCCCGAAAGCCGGAGCACCACATGGAATATTTGGATTGGTTTCTCGATGCCGTCGCACGACGCGCGCCGATCAGCATTCAGATTGAGACGACGCGCTACCTTGTCGGAGCGCTCGGCGTCTTTCTGCTGGTGTGGATTGCGCTCCACAGGCCGCTTGCCTCCCGCAAAATCCGCCCGGCGACGCCGCGCGGAAGGCAAATCCGCCGGGAGCTGTCCTACTCCGCCCTCACCGTGCTCGTCTTCATGCTGATGGGCGTCCTTGTCTATGAGGGCGCGGCCCGCGGCGTCTTCAAATTCTATTCCGACATCAGAGAATTTGGATGGGGCTACCTCGCGCTCTCCATCATCCTCCTCGCGCTCTTCCACGACGCCTATTTCTACTGGACGCATCGGCTGATGCATCACCCAAAGCTATTTCGCCGTTTCCATGCCGTTCATCACCGCTCGATCAATCCGACGCCCTTCACGGCCTACTCTTTCAATCCCGGCGAAGCGGCGGTCAACTACATGGCGGTGCCGATTTTCTGCGCAATCGTGCCGATGCACGACCTCGCGACCATGATCTACATGTGGTTCATGATTTTCCGGAACGCGCTCGGCCACTCCGGCTACGAGTTGATGCCGAAGGGATGGACGCACAACCCGCTCCTGAACTGGTCGACGACGATCACGCATCACGACATGCACCACGAAAAAATGACTGGAAATTACGGCCTGTATTTCACTTGGTGGGATAGGTGGATGGGGACAGAACACGCCGAATATCATGAACGCTTCGACAAGGCGGTCGGTGCGACACGCAACGCCGCGTCGCAGGCTGTCTTGCCGGCCGAATAATTCATGAGACGATAATCGGCCGCTGCGGCGCCGCATCCCGATCGAGATGCGGCGCAACGCGAAAAGTCAACCCAGAAGCTTCCTCCACCTTCCCATCGCCATCAGCGGGAAATAGTGGCGGTAGAGATTGTAGTTGATCATGAACGCGCGGGAGAGTTCCGGGCCCTGTTTCAGCCGCTCGACGAGAAGCGGATCGCCGAGTTTGATTGTCGCGCCGACGCCGTAACCTGGAAAGCCCGTGCCGGTGTATTCAGGCTCTTCCCATGTGCCGTTCGATTGGCGTTCGATCAGGAAAGCCAATCCCTTCTCGATCGCGTCGCGATCGCCTCCCCTGTTCACCGCGATGAGCCCCATCAGCGCCCACGCGGTTTGTGAGGCGGTCGCCTTGCCGCGGCCTGCCATCGCGGGATCCATGTAGGACGCGCAGGACTCGCCCCAGCCCCCGTTTTCCTGCTGGCGTGATAAGAGCCAGTCGCAGGCGCGCGAAACGTACGGCGCCGACATGTCTTCGCCGATCGCGGCGAGCGCCGGCAGAACGGCGCCTGTGCCGTAAATGTAGTTGACGCCCCAGCGGCCGAACCAGGACCCGTCCTCTTCCTGTTCGCGCCTCAGGTATTCCAGCGCACGGACCATCGCGGGATGATCCTTGCCGAGGCCGAGCTTGCCGAAGGCCTCGACGATGTGCGCCGTCACGTCGACCGACGGGGGGTCGAGCGCCTCGCCGAAGTCGCAAAAGGGAATCTTGGTCAGGAATTTCTTGTCGTTGTCCTTGTCGAAGGCGCCCCAGCCCCCGCCCCTGCACTGCATCGCGATGAGCCAGTCGACGCCGAGGCGGATGGCGCGTTCGATGCGATCATCGTTCGGCCCCGCACCGCGGAACTGCGACAGAGCGATCAACGCAACCGCCGTATCGTCCGTGTCGGGATAAAAATAGTTCTTGTATTCGAACGCCCAGCCGCCCGGCGCGGTCTTCGGCAGCTTGACGCTCCAGTCGCCCTTGCGCAGCACTTGCTGGTCGAGCACCCAATCGAGCGCCTTGGCCACTTCCGCCGGGTATTCGCCGTTCAAATGGCAGTCGTCGAAGGCGAGCAGCGTCAAGATCGTGTCCCAAACGGGGCTCGTCGACGCCTGGATCCACGTCGCATCGCCGACATCGACGCGCCAGCGCGGATCGTCGAGCGCGGCGAGCGCCTTGGCGAGGACGGGGTGATCGAGCGCATAGCCTTCGTTGAAGAGCGCCATGGTCGAATAAATCCATGGCGGCTGGATGCCGCCCCAGACGCCGTCGGCGTCCTGATGCTGGATGATCCATTCGAGCGCGCGCTTGACCGATCCGTTACGGCCGAAGGAGAGCCCCGCCCCCTCCGCTGTTGATTGCGCGCGGTGGAGAATCTTGTCGACCGTGCGGAAGAACCCGTCCCAGAAATCCGCGCCCGGCTTTCCCGGCAGTTCATAGTCGAAATAGTCGCGCCCGCCGGGGAAAAGGTCTTCGAGGCGATTCTCGGGCGGCAGGGGACGCGACGGCCGGCGCGCAGAGAGCACCGCGATCGGCATCAGCGTTGCGCGCGCCCATTGCGCGAAATTATAGATCGAGAAGATGAACCACTTAGGGAAATGGATGACCTCTGGAGGAATGTTCGGCGTCTTCTCCCAAGGCCACTCGCCGATCAGCGCCAGCCAGTAGCGCGTGAAGACGCGGATGTTCCGTAGGCCCCCTTTCGAAAGGATCCAGTCGCGGGCGGCGACAAGCTGGGGGTCGCTCGCCGGGACGCCGCAGGAGCGAAGCGCCGCATAGGCCTCAACCGTCGTGTTGATGTCGCCCGCCGGCGCATCGTGATAAATCTCCCAGCTGCCGTCCTTGCGTTGCGTCTTGCGAAGGCTGGCGGCGAGGCGCGGGCGAAGGTGATGATTTTCAAGCCCGAGGAACCAGAGGCACAGGATCCACTGCGCCTCCATGCAGGCGTTGGATTCGAGCCGGCCGACCCAATAGCCTTCGGCCTTCTGGCGCGCGGCGAGCCAGTCCGCCCCGGCGCGGATCGCAGCGTCTAGCTGCGCGTCGAAATTGCCGCGCGCTAGCGGTTTATCGATGACGCCGTTTTCGTACATTGACCCGCCCGAACGCCCCTTTTTCGCGGCTTCTTATGTCGCGGGCGAAAGCATATCTCAAGCCGCGCGCGCGGCCGGCGCAAAGTCCTTGAGCGCCATGCCGGCGAGCATCGCGGCGATGAAGGCGTAGATAGCCGGGCGGCCGAGGGCGGCGGCGGAAACGGCCGGCCCCGGGCAGAGGCCCGCCAGCCCCCAGCCGGCGCCGAACAGCGCGGACCCGACAAGCAATGGGCGGTCGATGACGGTTTTCGCCGGCAGCTGGAAAGAGGATTCGAACGCCGGTTTTGAACGCGAAAGCACGATCCGGTAGCCGATAAACGACACCGCCAGCGCCGCCGCCATGACGACAAGCAGGCTCGGGTCCCAGGCGCCCGCGATATCGAGAAACGCGATGATCTTCCCCGGATTGATCATGCCGGAAACGGTAAGGCCTGCACCGAACAACAGGCCGACGAGGAGAGCCGAGATTACGCGCATGTCAGACCTCAAAAACATGGTGAAGGATAAATACGGTGATGATCGCTGACGTCATGAACATCGCCGTCGCCGCAAGCGAACGCTTCGACAGTCGCGCGACGCCGCAGACGCCATGCCCGCTGGTGCAGCCCGAACCGAGCCGCGTGCCATAGCCGACGAGCAGTCCGCCGAGCGCGGTCATCCATAAGGGATGCGGCGTTGCGATCATGACGGCGCCGCCTTGCGCCAGGCCGACGAGCAAAGGCGCGGCGACAAGCCCGGCGACAAAGGCGAGGCGCCAGGAAAGGTCCGCTCTTCCTTCTCCGCGGAGCGGCGCGAGAACTCCGGCGACAATGCCGGATACGCCGGCGATCCGCCCGTTGAGCGCCATCAACAGGACCGCGGCGGCGCCGATCATGGCGCCGCCGACAGCGGCGGGAAGTGGGGAAAATACGGTCGGTTCGATCACGGTTCCGGCGCCTCTTGCTTCGGCTTGCGAGGGTCATATATATCATATATCGAAAATGACAAGTGAGGTAGGCCGGACTGAAATGGCGATCGATGTCGATATGCGGGAAATGCAGGCGCGGGCGGATGAAATCTCCAGCCTTTTGAAGTTGCTGTCCCACCCGACCAGGCTTCTTATCGCCTGCGAGCTGCGCAAGGGCGAGGCCTCGGTGAGCGCGCTTGAAGATGCAACCGGCGCGACCCAATCCAACCTGTCCCGCGATCTCGGACGGATGCGCGAAGAAGGGTTGATCGCCGCGCGGCGTCAGTCCAAATCCGTCTATTATCGTCTCGCCGACGACCGCCTCGCGCGCGTCATCGATGCTTTGTGCGCGGCGTTCGGCGCCAAGCCGCGAAAACCGGGAGGGAGAGCCAGATCATGAGCGCGAGCCCTGTCGTCAGGACGTTCTTCGACGAAGCGACTTTCACCGCCAGCCATGTCGTATTTGATCCGGCGACGAAGGCGGCTGCGATCATCGATTCCGTGCTCGACTTCGACAACGCATCGGGTCGCACATCGACGCTCTCCGCCGATGCGATCGTCGCCTATGCGAAAGCGGAGACTTTGAAGGTCGAGTGGATTCTCGAAACTCATGTCCACGCCGACCATCTTTCCGCGGCTCCCTACCTGAAGAAAAATCTGGGCGGCAAGATCGCCATCGGCGCCAACATCACCACGGTCCAGAAAACGTTTGGAGAAATCTTCAACGCGGAACCCGCCTTCCATCGCGACGGCCGCCAGTTCGATGCGCTATTCGAGGACGGCGCGACGTTCAAGCTCGGCGAGATCGATGCGCGCGTCATCTGGACCCCCGGCCATACGCCGGCCTGCCTCACCTATGTGATCGGCGATGCGGCCTTTGTCGGCGACACGCTGTTCATGCCGGATTACGGCACGGCGCGCTGCGATTTTCCGGGCGGGGACGCCGCGACGCTCTATCGCTCGATCCGGAAACTCTTCGCGCTCCCTGATGAGACGCGGATGTTCCTTTGCCATGACTACAAGGCGCCGGGGCGCGATCATTTTGCATGGGAGACCACGGTCAAGGAGCAGCGCGAGCGCAACATTCATGTCGGGGGCGGCGTTTCGGAGGCTGACTTCGTCAAGATGCGCACCGCGCGCGACAAGACCCTCGCCATGCCGAAGCTCATCCTCCCCTCCGTTCAGGTCAACATGCGCGCCGGGGAGTTTCCGCCGCCGGATGAGAACGGCGTTCGCTATTTGAAACTGCCGCTCAACGCGCTTTAAAGGAAGAACGAGGGAGAGCGCATGAAACACCAGGTCGTCATTGTCGGCGGCGGGGCGGCGGGCCTCGCTGCGGCCGCAAGCCTTCTGAAGCGCAAGCGCGATCTCGACATCGCCGTCATCGAACCGAAGGAAGAGCATTACTACCAGCCGGGCTGGACGATGGTCGGCGGCGGCGTCTTCGATTACGCGGTCACGGTCCGCCCGGAATCGATGGTGATGCCGAAAGGCGTGACGTGGATCAGACAGGCGGCGAAGGCGTTCGAACCGGACGCGAACGCCGTCGTTCTCGATGACGGCGCGCGCGTGGAATATGATTTTCTCGTCGCTGCGCCGGGCATCAGGCTCAATTTCGCGGCCGTCAAAGGACTGGAAGAGACGCTCGGCAAGAACGGCGTCACGTCGAATTACCAGCCGGGACTGGCGCCGCTGACCTGGAACCTGGTGCGCCAGATGCGGAGCGGCAAGGCGATCTTCACGCAGCCGCCGCCGCCTTTCAAATGCGCCGGCGCGCCGCAGAAGGCGATGTATCTCTCGTGTGACGAATGGCGCCGCGCGGGCGTCCTCAAAGACATTTCCGTATCTTTCTGCACCGCCGCGCCGGCGCTCTTCGGCGTCGCCGACTATGTTCCGGCGCTGATGGACTACGTCAAAGCCTACAATATCGATCTCCAGCTCGGATCGACGCTTATCGCCGTCGACGGCGTCGCGAAAAAGGCGACTTTCCGCGAGAAAGACGCAAGCGGCGCCGAGGCGGAAATCGTGCGCGATTTCGATTTCCTGCACGTATCGCCGCCGCAGGTTGCAGCCGATGTCGTGCGCGACAGTCCGCTCGCGGACGCGGCCGGATGGATCGATGTCGATCAGGCGACGCTGCGGCACAAGAAATTCGCAAACGTCTTCGCGCTCGGCGACGCCTGCAACGCGCCCAACGCCAAGACCGCCGCCGCGGCCCGCAAACAGGCGCCGATCGTCGCTGAGAACCTCATCGCCGCAATGGCGGGGGCGCCCGCGCCTTACGTTTATGACGGATACGGATCGTGCCCGCTGACGGTCGAACGCGGACGCATCGTGCTCGCAGAGTTCGGCTATGGCGGAAAGTTGCTCCCGACATTTCCGGCGTGGCTGAACGATGGAACGAAGCCCAGCGCCTTTGCGTGGCGATTGAAGGCGCAAATTCTCCCTTGGGTCTACTGGAACCTGATGTTCAGGGGCCATGAATGGTTCGCCGCGCCGACGAACAGGAATCCGGCCGCGTGAGCTTATGAACGCGTTTCTGAAGCGGACGGTCCCGATCCTGCGCTGGGCGCCGCACTATACGCGGGCGGCCTTCGCGGATGACGCGCTTGCGGCCGCGATCGTCACCATCATGCTGATCCCGCAGTCGCTCGCCTACGCGTTGATCGCCGGCATGCCGCCCGAGGCCGGGCTTTACGCTTCGATGCTGCCGCTTATCGCTTACGCGATCTTCGGCACGTCGACGGCGCTTGCGGTCGGCCCCGTCGCCGTCATCTCGCTGATGACCGCCGCGGCGGTCGGCGATGTCGCCGCGCGCGGGTCCGCGGACTACGCCGCCGCGGCGCTTGCGCTCGCCTTTCTGACCGGCCTCATCCTCATCGCGATGGGCGCCCTGCGCCTCGGGTTTCTGGCGAATTTTCTCAGCCACCCGATCATGTCGGCGTTCATCACCGCCTCGGGCGTCCTCATCGCCGCGGGGCAGTTGAAGCACGTTCTCGGCGTCGAGGCGGAGGGCGACACGCTGGTCGAGATCGGCGCGTCGCTCGCCGCGCACTTCGGCAGCGCTCACGCTGCGACGACGCTCCTCGGGGCCGCTGTCATCGGCTTTCTGGTGTTCGCGCGGTCGTTGCTGAAACCGCTGCTTCTTCAGCTGAAGATCGGCGAACGCAGCGCCGCAATGATCGCCCGTGCATCGCCCCTCGCCGCCGTCTTCGCTTCCATTCTCGCCGTACGCGCTTTCGATCTTGACGCCGGCGGCGTCGAGATCGTGGGCGACACGCCGCAGGGGTTGCCGCCGCTCGCAGCGCCCGTTTTCGATGCGGCGTCGTGGCGTGCGCTTCTCGCGCCGGCGCTCCTGATTGCCGTCATCGGCTATGTCGAATCCGTCTCCGTCGCGCGGACGCTTGCGGCGAAACGCGACGAAAAGGTCGATCTCGACCAGGAGCTGATCGGTCTTGGCGCCGCAAATGTCGCCGCCGGCGTTTCGGGCGGCTTTCCGGTGACCGGCGGATTTGCGCGTTCGGTCGTCAATTTCGACGCGGGCGCAAGAACCCCGGCGGCCGGCGCGTTCTCAGCGGCGGGCATTGCGC
>CAZOEB010000114.1:0-8869 GCA_964578685.1 uncultured Caulobacterales bacterium | reverse complement strand
GCTTGACGCTAACGCGGTCGCCCATGAGCGTCACCGCCGCTTTGGCGATCTCCCTGCCGTTCGCCTGAATGGAAACAGGGCCCGACGCGCTGCGACCAAGGCTTACGAGGTCTCCGCGCGCGAGCGACATGATCCTCGACAAAGGCAAGGCGGCCGCCCCGACTTCGACAGTCAGCTCGACGTCGGCCTGTTCTAGGGCGGGCATGAGCGCTAGGAACCCCGGTTACGCAACCCAGCAAGCATCAACTCCTTTGGTTAGAACCGCGTTAAACCATGCTTTCCTGTCCGATCGGCCGGTGCGCTGGGCGATATCGGGGGGCCTGGTTCCCTACCCTTTCGCGGCCGAAACCATGGAACGCCTCGCCGCGGAAATCCACGACGGCGCGCCGGAAATGGTCTGGCTGCTGGAGCATCCCCCGCTCTACACGGCGGGAACGAGTGCAAAAGACGCCGATCTCCTCGATCCCCGCTTTCCCGTTTTCCGGTCCCCGCGCGGCGGTCAGCACACTTACCACGGTCCCGGACAGCGGGTCGCTTATGCGATGCTCGACCTTTCCGCGCGCCGCCGCGACGTAAGGGGTTTTGTCGCTGCGCTCGAGGATTGGATCATCGGTGCGCTAGCGTCTTTCAACGTGCGCGGCGAACGACGCGAGGACCGCGTCGGCGTTTGGGTGGACCGCACCACGCCGGGCGAACCGCGGCGCGAGGACAAGATCGCGGCGATCGGCGTGCGCCTTCGCCGCTGGGTCAGTTTTCACGGCATCGCCCTCAACGTCGAACCCGATCTTTCCCATTTCGGCGGCATCGTCCCTTGCGGGATCGCGGCGCCCGGCTACGGCGTCACCAGCCTCGTCGATCTCGGGCTTCCGGTCACCCTCGCCGATGCGGATGCGGCCCTGCGCGAGTCGTTCCATTCTGTTTTCGGCCCCACGGTCAATGCGCCCCCGCCTGCGGGTGAACCAAAGGATTTGCCATGAGCGATACGGTCGTCATCACTGGCGTTTCCGGCTTTATCGCTCGCCACATCGCCCTCGCATGCCTGCGTGAAGGCATGTCGGTGAGGGGAACGGTAAGGTCGCTCGACAAGGCCGACAGCGTGCGCAAGGGCCTCGTCGCTCACGATCCGGCCGCCGCCGATACGGCAAGGCTTTCCTTTTTCGCTGCAGATCTCACGGCGGACGCAGGATGGCGCGAAGCGGTGCAGGGCGCCGGCGCAGTGCTTCACGTCGCCTCGCCCTTTCCCATGGCGCAGCCGCGCGACCGCAATGCGCTGACGCCGGCCGCGAAAGGCGGCGCGCTGCGAGTCATCAACGCCGCGCTCGACGCCGGCGTGCCGCGCATCGTCATGACGGCGTCGATGGTGACGATGATGTACCGCCCGGGCCGTCCCGCGGTCTTTCCGGTCGAGGAGAATGACTGGACCGACACCGGGTGGAGCGCCCTCTCCGCCTATGTCGTGTCTAAGACGGAGGCCGAACGCGCGGCGTGGGACCTGATGACGGAACGCGGCGTCAGGAACCGGTTTACGACCATCCATCCGGGTCTCGTCGCAGGGCCGGCGCTCGACAAGGACTTTGGCGCTTCCGTAGAACTCGTCCGCATGATGATGACCGGGGCCTATCCGGCGATGCCGCCCGCCGCCTACCCTGTCGTCGACGTGCGCGACGTTGCGGACCTCCATGTCGCCGCGATCAGGCGCGGCGAAACAGGGGGCCGGCGCCTGATGGCGGTCGGTGGCGTCATGGGCATGGCGGAAATGGGCGCAGCGCTGAGGAAGATCGCACCAGACCACGCCGCGAAGGCGCCGACCGCGACACTGCCGTCCTTTGTCGTCAGATTGGCCGCCATGGCGGACCGAAATCTTGCCGCCGTCCTTCCCGATCTCGGCGCGCGGCCCGATCCGCAGGCGCACTATGTCGCCGCCCTGACCGGCGTCGTCGCGCGCCCGGCCAGGGATGGGCTCGCCGCCACGGCGCGCTCGCTGGTGAGAGTCGGCGCTGTCTGACTTTTCGGTAAGGGAATCGTTGCAGACATCCGGCTCGACCCCAATTATAGGGAGACAAGCAATCCAACGCCGGGGCGTGTCCATGCGTCTTCTCTCCGTTTCCCTTCTTGTTCTTTCAGGCGCGGCGGCGGCGCAGGCGCCGGACGTCCAGCCCGCTGACCAGCCCGCCATGGCGCAAGAGGCTGAAGCGGCGCCCGTGAATGAGGACGAGATGGCCGATCTCCTCAACTCGCAGCAACAGATCCGGCAGGGCGTTACGCTGACGCGCAGCATCGATGGAACGGTTGTCGAGACGCGCAAGGAGACGATCACTTATTCGCCCGACGATCCCTTGCGCGGGAGCGAGGCGGCATTGTCGCCGATCGAAAGGCTCAAGGCCGAGTTCGCGAGCGACGCCCTGACGCGGAAAGAAGCCTTCGAGGAAGCCAAACTCGACTTCGTGATCGCGGACCTCAATCGCGACGACAAGATGGATGAGAGCGAGTTCGTTTTCCTCGTGAACGGCTGGCAGGACGCGACGGTCAGCGGATCGGGGCGCAGCCGGTTCGTCGATCCGACGCCGCACGCAGACGAGGCCGCGGCGAAAGCAGAACACGACCAGCAGGCGCGCGCAAAATTTTCTTTCATCGCCGGAGGGGCCGCGACGGTGAGCCGAAAGGATTACATGCGCGAAGTGCTCATCGACTTCGACGCGTTCGACAAGAGCGGCGACAGCGTCTTGACAGGCGATGAGCTGCTCAATTTCCGCGCCGCCAATCGCGGAGAATCGATCGCCGATCAGTCGGCGACCGAGGTCGAGGCCGAAAGCGTCGAATAGCGCGCTGCGTTAAGGAAATCGCGTTTCATCAGGCGGGCGCGGGCTTCCGCATCCGCGTCCCAGCCCCATTTCTCCGCCTGAAAGGTCTCATCGACCCGCGAGGCTTCAAAAAGCTCTTCGGGGTGAAAAGCGCCGCGGCCCAGGGCGAGCGCGATGACCGCGGAGCCTGCGATCTCCGCGGCGGTCTTCATCGCCAGCAGCGATGGGGCGCCTGCGGCCGAAAGAAGGTCGTCGCCGCGGTGAAGCGCCTCTTCAGGCTGCGCGAGGTAGCCGACGCCTGCGCCGGTCTTGAGGGAGACGCCTTCGGACGCCGCCCAGGCGAGCAGCGGATCCCATACAGCCGCTTGGCGCGCCGCGAGCTCCGCCGGCGCCACCGCCCGATAACACAACAAGTCGCTGCGCAAGAACGCGAGGATGGCGCCGCGCCAGAGATCGGCGTCTGCGTCGCTGCGGTCGACAACCGTCATCTGAAAGCGCGTCATCGGCATCGCCGTGAAGTCGATGACGTCGCTCTGGGCGTTCCACTCTTGAACGATCGCATCGGCAAGCGCCCGCGAACCCGCGGTGAGCTCCCGTCGTGCTGCTGTCTTCGCCGGCTTGCCGTCGAGCAGCACGGTCCGCCCGTCGGCAAGGGACGCGTGTTTGTAAAACCGCTTCGGAAGCGCATTCGGATTGCCGCCGAGTCTTGTCACTTCTTTTTCTTCCAGGGCAGCGACGGCCAATTGACTTCAGCGTCGGCGTCGAAATCAAAGAGCGCGAAGCTCGTCTTCATCGCGCCCGTCAGCGGCGCCGTCAGCGTCATCAATTCTCCGGTCGCGGGGTGCGGAAAGGACATTGACCGGCAAAAGAGATGAAGGCCTTCGCCCGCCCCTTCGACACGGGCGCGCGGGCCGCCATATTTTCGGTCGCCGACGATCGGCGCGCCGATCGCCGCGCAATGGACCCGAAGCTGGTGCGTGCGCCCCGTCACGGGTTTCAGCGCAAGGAAGCTTACAGGGCCGGCGCCGTCGAGCGTCATAAAGTCTGTGATCGCCGATTTCGCTTCCTCATCGCACGCCGGGGTCATCTGCTCGCGCTGGCCGTCGCGGGTCCAAACCATTTTCTTGGCGATCGGCAGATTGATCGTGCCTTCGCGATGCTGCGGCGCGCCGGCGCAAAGCGCCCAATAGGTCTTTTCAACGCCGCGGCCTTGGAACGACTTCGCGAGCGCCGCCGCGGCGCGCCGCGTCTTGGCGATGATGAGAAGTCCGCCCGTATCCGCATCGAGCCGATGAACGAGGCGCGGGCGCTCGCCGTCTTTTTCGAGCGCCGCGAGCATTCCGTCGACATGCTCTCTCGTTTTCGTACCGCCCTGAACCGCCAGGCCGAACGGCTTGTTGAGCGCCAGGAGATGTTCGTCCTCGAAGAGCGTGATCTTGCGCAGGAAGGCGGCGGCGTCCTTGCGCGGAGGCGGAGCGATGCTCGCCGGAGCAGGCGTCGTCTCGATCGGTGGTATACGGATGGTCTCGCCCGCCTCGATCCGGCGGCTAGCTTTCACCCTGCCGCCGTTGACGCGCACCTGTCCGGTTCGCAGAAGTTTTTCGAGCCGGACATGACTGAGAGCCGGAAAATTATTCCGAAACCAGCGATCAAGCCGCAGGCCGTCATCCTTTTCCGCGACGGTGATCGTCCGAACGCCGCTCACGAAAGCGTCCTTCCGGCGGCAAGGCCCGCGGCAAGAGCGCCTATCGACAGCGCAACGGACGCAAGAACATAAACGCCTGCAATCGTCAGCGACCGGTCGCGCCACAGAGTCACGGCCTCAAGCGCAAAAGCCGAAAATGTCGTGAACCCGCCGAGAACGCCGGTCGTTGCAAAACTGCGCAGCAGCGCCGAATGCGGCTCACGCGCCGCCAACCACGCGATAAACAGGCCCATGGCGAAGCAGCCGGCGACATTGACCGCAAGCGTTCCCCACGGGAAATTCGGGCCGAGCAGCCGCACAGACGCGACGCCGACGCCGTGCCGCGCCATGGCGCCGATGGCGCCGCCCAAGCCGATGGCTATCCAGACTTGACCGCCAGTCATCAACCCTTGCCCGTCAGGAACGGGGCCAGCATTAGCCCGACGGCGGATTTGTCGGCAACGCCTTTCAAGCCGATCTTCATGCCCCTATACCGAGCGGTCTTGCTGCGCGTGCCGAAGATGCGGTCCCACCAGCTGAAGACGGCCGAATAGTTCGAATTCGTGTCCTGAGGTTCGGCGTGGTGATGAACCCAGTGAATTGACGGCGTTACGATGATCCGCGAAAGCGCCCGTTCAATGCGCTCCGGAATACGGATACTTGAGTGATGAAACAGCGACGCCGTCAGAAGCAGCGTTTCAAACAGCAGGATATGACCAAAGGGGATTGCGAAAAAGACGATCGGCGCCATGCGAAACAACGCTGAAAGCGCGACTTCGCCGGGGTGAAACCTCACCGCCGACGTCGTATCGAGACGCTCGTCGAGGTGATGAACCCGATGAAACCGGCGCAACAACGGCCATTCATGGTAACCGCGGTGAACAACATACGCCCATAGGTCGAGCAAGACGATGTCAGCAGCGAGAGCGGCGGCATCTGGCCAGCTTTGCGGCCGCCGCCAAAGCGGATTCTCCGCAGCAAAGCCGGCGAGCGGCAAGACGAGCGTCGGCGAAAGCGCGAGTAGGGAAAGCCACAAAAGTCCATTTCTGCGCAGTCGGGCGACGTCCTTCGGCGCGGGCTCGGCGGCGTAACTCCGCTCAAGCAAGAACAGAGTGATGAACGCCGCCGCGCCGATTGCGGTCTTGTGGGCGATGACGACCTCGCCGATCATCGTTCTTCGCGCGCCTTACGGCGGGAATCCCAATAATCAAGGCGTTTCAGAATCTCGCGCTCAAAACCCGTTTCGCGCGGTTCGTAGAATTTCCGCCTCGGCATGTCGGACGGAAAATAGTCAAGGCCGGCGAAAGCGTCCTCCTCGTCATGGTCGTAGGCGTAACCCTTGGAATATCCGAGCGACTTCATCAGGCTTGTCGGCGCATTCATCGCATGCAGAGGCGCCGGCAGGGAGCCGCTATCGCGCGCCGCCGCTTTCGCTTCCTTGAAGGCGACATGCGCGCGGTTTGATTTCGGGGCGGTCGCAAGATAGGCGACGAGCTGGCCGATCGCGATCTCGCCCTCCGGCTGGCCTAGCCGTTCGAAGGCCTCGGCCGCGGCGATAGCGAGCGGCAAAGCATTCGGGTCCGCGTTGCCGACGTCTTCCGAGGCGATGACGATCAGCCTACGGAGCACAAAACGCGGGTCTTCGCCGCCGACGATCATTCGCGCCGCCCAGTAGAGAGCCGCATCGACGTCAGACCCTCGGATGGATTTCTGGAGCGCGCTCGCCAGATTATAGTGGCTCTCCTGCGCCTTGTCGTAGACGGGCGCGCGGCGCTGCACCAATTGCGCGAGCGCATCGACATCGAGAGGATGATCCGGGGCCTCAGAGAAAATCTCCTCCGCCAGCGTGATCAGGAAGCGCCCGTCGCCGTCCGCCATGGCGATGAGCGCATCGCGCGCTGCCGGCGACAACGGCAGACCGCGGCCGACATGGCTCTCCGCGCGCCGGAGCAGAGTATCGAGCGCAGCAGTATCGAGTCTGTTGAGCGTTAAAACCTGCGTGCGAGAGAGAAGCGCGGGATTAAGTTCGAACGAAGGGTTTTCCGTCGTTGCGCCGACGAGGGTGATCAGCCCCGATTCCAGATGCGGCAGGAACCCGTCTTGCTGGGCGCGGTTGAACCGGTGAATCTCGTCGACAAAGAGGAGCGTGCCCTTCCCCACGCGCCGGCGCTCGGCGGCCCTGTCGAACGCTTTACGCAGATCCGCAACGCCCGAAAAGACCGCTGAAACCTGCTCGTAGTCGAGACCCGACTCCTCAGCGATCAGCCGCGCGATCGTCGTCTTGCCGACGCCCGGCGGCCCCCACAAAATGATGGAAGAAAAGCGCTTGCGATCGAGCATGCGGCTCAGCGGCGCGCCGGGCGCGAGCAAGTGATCTTGCCCGGCGACTTCAGAGAGAGTTTTGGGCCGCAACCGATCCGCCAGCGGCCGGGGCGCTTCGCTTGCAAACCCGGCCGCCTCGAACAGGTCTGACATCTGGGGCCTTACCGCCCGATCCGCCAGATGACCGTGCGGTCGCCGCGATCGACTTCAATCTCCCAGAAAGTCGCCGGCTTTGCGATTTCGCGCTGAACTTCGGCGACGGAAGTCACCCTTACGCGATTGACGGACAAGATGCGAAAACCCCGGCGCAAGCGGGAGCGCCAGGCATAAGAGCCCTGGGCGACTTCTGTGACGACCACGCCGCCGAGCAGCGGGTTGACGCCGATTTCCTCTGCAAAGCGCGGCGAAAGATTGGCGAGCGTGACCCCGTTGAGGGGATGCTGACCCGAAAGCGTGCGTTCGTCCTTAGCCGGCGTATCGGGCGGCAGCGCAAACTCAATTTCGCCGGACAGGCGCTGCCCATTGCGAAGATAGACGATGCGAGCCTTTTCGCCCGGGTTTTGAACCCCGACGCGGTAGCGCAACGTCTCAGCGTCGAATACCGGCTGGCCCCCGATCTCGACAACGACATCGCCCTGGCGGATCCCCGCCTTGGCGAGCGGACCGCCCGGATAAACATCCCCCACAATCGCACCGAGCGGCCTGTCGAGCTTCAGCGCCCGGGCGATATCCGCGGTTACCGTTTCGGTCGTCGCCCCGATCCACGGCCGCGCCAGCCCCCCGCCGCGCGTCGCTGAGGCGATAACCTGCTGGACAAGGCGCGACGGAATCGCAAAGCCTATCCCGTTCGATCCGCCCGAACGCGAATAAATCGCCGTATTGACGCCAAGGAGCTTGCCGTCGGTGTCGATGAGCGCGCCGCCGGAATTGCCCGGATTGATGGCCGCGTCCGTCTGGATGAAAAACTGATAGTCGGAAATTGACACGGCGGTGCGCGCAAGCGCCGAGATGATGCCGTTGGTGACCGTCTGGCCGACGCCGAAGGGATTGCCGATAGCAAGGACGATGTCGCCGACTTCCGCCGCATCGGAATTCGCGAATTCGAGATAGGGCAGCGGTTCGCCCGCCGCAATGCGAAGAACGGCGAGGTCCGTTTGCGGATCGGTCAGCAAAACCTTCGCCGTGAACTCGCGCCGGTCGGAAAGCACGACCTTGATCTCGGTCATCCCCTCAATGACATGGTTATTGGTGACGATGACCCCGTCACGGCTGGTGATGACGCCAGAGCCGAGGGAGTTCTGCTTCTGCGGACCAACTCCGAAAAAGCGGTCGAAGAACGGATCGCCGGTCGAGCGGTTGACGACGCGGCTCGTGTAAATATTGACGACGGCGGGCGCCGCCCGCTCGACGATCGGCGCGAAGGAGAGCTTAACTTCCGCTCCATCCCCCGGCACACGCCGGGGCGCGGGCTTCATCGCCTCCCCCTTCATCTCCGGCGCCTGCGCCCGCAGAGGCTGCGGCGTCGGCTGGGCCGAGGCGGCCATGGCGAACAGGACGGCAAGCGTGACAGTCAGCAATCGCATTTAGCAAACCCTGAAAATAGCGGTCCGTTCCAACCCGGACATGTCATCGAACTTTGCGGCATTTTAGCGTCAGGGAAGGCCGGCTCCAAACCCCCCCGAATTGAGACAGGCAGGGCCCTAGCGCACAGCCTCAAGATGGATCATCACCTTGACCTCGTAGCCGACCCATTTGTCGGTGACGAAATCCTCTCCCTGCCCGACTCCGAAATCCGAGCGGTTGAGCGCAAATTCTGCGTCGGCGATCGCTCGCCCGTCGGTGATCGCAAGCCTAAAAGGCAAAGTCAGGTCCCGCTCGATGCCGCGGATCGAGAGTTTTCCCGCGGCGGAATAGGTGTTTTCACGGGTCGACGTGACGGCGTCAGAAACAAAGCGTGCGGTCGGAAAGGCCTTGGAAGAGAACCAGTCGGTGCCTGGCAGCGCCGCATCGCGCTGGCGGTCGCCGGTCTTTGCAGAAGCAGTATAGACGACCGCCTCAATGC
>CAZOEB010000113.1:0-9213 GCA_964578685.1 uncultured Caulobacterales bacterium | reverse complement strand
CGCAGTTTCCTGCGTTCCGACTTGCGGCGGGCAGTCCGCAGCAACCGGCACGCTCGAACCGTCCCAGCAGTCTTTGTACTGGGCGACCGGCGCGGCCGGCGCGCCAAAGTTCCAGCGCAGTCCGGCGAACAGGCTGTGCGTGTCGTAGTCATGGCGGATTGCAACCGGCGTGCCGCCAATCGTTCCGTCGAACTTCGGCGTCCCGGCGGACGCGAAATAACGGTACGACAGGTCGAGCGAGAGGCCTTCTGCGAGCTTCACCGCGACGCCTGCAATCGCCTGATACGCGAGACGCTTGGCCGAGTCGTCGATGACAAGCGCGCCAAGCACCGGATTCGGACCCGACACCTGATTCTTGAAGCTCGCGCCGCCGACGCCGAGACCGACATACGGCGTCAGAGCGCCGCCGGTGTCGAAGTCCCGGATCAGGTTGAACATGATTGAGTAGGCCTGCAGGTCGCCGTCGAGGGTCGGCCAGCCGGCGAAGCCGAGGCCGTCGCCCGCGTAGTGCCGCGCATCATTCTGGCGGTAGGCGAATTCAATCTCGCCGCGGTATTTGTTGCCCCAGTCATAGCCGAGCGCCGTGTAGACGCCGATGCCGTTCTTGTAATCGGCTTCACTATCGAACGCCGGGGAGAACGCGCCGACCGACTCAACGTCCTGATCCGGCTGGAGGTAGTTTAGGCCGGCGCCGATAGCGCCATAGAACCCCTGATAGGCGTGAGCGGCGGGCGCGACCGCGATCGTGGCGGCGGCGGCTAAAAGGGTGGTCTTGAGCTTCATGTAGTCCCCTCCTCAGGTGAACAGGCTTTGGCCACGCGGATGCGAAGCCCTCGACGTTGACGTTTCCCTAGCCAATTCGCGCCTTGGAAAACAGCCCCTTTTTTAACCAAGCGGCTCCGGAATCGCGAGATCGCGCGCCCGTTGTTGCTTCGGCGCATCGCCTTTTGCAGTTTGTTACAACAAGGTTAATCAGATCGCGCCAACTTGTTGATCCCAAATCATTAACACCGCGTTTACCACGCCGTTGCCCGCGGGCCGCCGGGCGGTCTACCATCCTTCCACGACGGTGCCCCCGAAGCGGGGGAGAATAGGGAACGCGGTTAAAATCCGCGGCTGTGCCCGCAACTGTAAGCGGCGAGCGTCCCCGCCCAAGCCACTGGCCCCTTTCCACGGGGCCGGGAAGGCGCGGCAGGCGCAGCGACCCGCGAAGCCAGGAGACCTGCCGTCGGCGTCGTCCTTTCTGCGGCCGGGAACAGCCGCGGGAACCGGGAATCCGTCGCGGCGACATCCTTGAAACCGACCAAAGGAGTCGCCGGATATGATCCGCCTACGAAGCATATACTTATGCGCAGCCTTGATCCCTCCCCTTCACGCGGCAGCCGAGCCGAGCGAGCCGCCGCGCCGTCAAGAGGCGTCTGAAGTCGTCGTCTCCGCAAACCGAGTAAGCCGGCGAGCCGAAGAGAGCGGCTCGACCGTCACCGTCATTGACGCCGAGGAGCTCAAACGGCGCCAGTACGCTTTCGTGTTGGACGCGCTTCGCGATGCGGCGGGCGTCGCAATCGCGCGGAACGGTTCGGCCGGCGGCGTCGCCAGCGCGCGACTTCGCGGCGCTGCGAGCGGCCAGTCGCTCGTCCTTATTGACGGCGTCGCAGTCAACGATCCAGCCGCACCGCAAGGCGGATTTAACTTCGCCAATCTTGATCTGGTCGATATCGAGCGCATTGAGATCCTGCGAGGACCGCAAGGCATTCTTTACGGCGCCGACGCGATCGGCGGCGTCATTTCGATCACGACCGCTGGTCCCAGCGGTCAGCCGCTCACAGCATTTCTTGAAGGGGGCGCCTTCGGGACCGCGCGCGGGGGCGCAACCGCGGTTATCGGTGATGACGGCGCCTTTTTGCGCGCGACCGTTTCCGGCGTCCGAACTGACGGCATCTCGCGGGCGGACGGCGGCGTTGAAACCGACGGCTTTCGCTCCGTCGCCGGCTCGCTGCGCGGCGAGGCGGCGCTGGGCCGCTTCTGGAGCCTTGAGGGAACGGCGCGCTTCAGCGACTCGCGCGCCGACATCGACGGTTTCCCGCCGCCGGCGTTCTCGCTTGCTGACACGCTCGAAACCGAAGACACACGCGATTATTCGGTCTCCGGGGTCCTGCGCCATTCGGACGGACGCGGTTTCAAGGGGATGAGCGGCGCCCTCACCCTCGCTTACGCCGCGATCAATCGGCGTAATGAGGACCAAGGCGCTGAAACCTTCGCCGCCGAGGGCGATCGTCTGACCGCGGACTATGTCGCCAATGTTCCCCTGTCGGCGCGGCTTCGCTTCATCGGCGGCGCAGAAGTCGAAAAAATTTCGGTCGATGTTTCCGGCGTGGACGAGAGCGCGACGAGCGGGGCGGTCTTCGGCGTTCTCGAGGCCGAGCCAATCGAGCGTTTCGTCGTCACAGCCGGGGGGCGGCGTGACGAATTCTCGAATTTCGAAGGCGCTACGACCGCGCGCATTGCCGCTGCGTGGTCGGGCTTTGAGGGCTGGGTCGTGCGCGCAAGCTGGGGCGAAGGATTTCGCGCGCCGACGCTCTTTGAGCTTAATTTTGACCAGTTCGGGATAACGCCCAACCCGGACCTGCGCCCTGAACGCGCGACCGGTTTCGACGCCGGAATAGAGCGGAAATTCGGCGGTTCCGATCCGTTCCTCACCGCGCGCGCGACGTTTTTCCACACCCGCGTCCGGGACCAGATCGACTTTGATTTTGTCGGAAACGGTTATTTCAACATCGACCGGACGCGGGCGCGCGGCGTCGAGGTGGAACTCGACTGGCGCATCGCTGAAACGCTGAGAACAAGCGCGGCGTACACGATGACCGATGCCGTCGATCTTGGAACGGGGGCCGACCTTCTGCGGGTGCCGCAACACAAGGGAACTGTCGTCGTCGACTGGTCGCCCTTGCCGCCGTTGACCCTGTCGGCGAGCATCATCGTCAACGGACAGGAAGCTGATTTTCCGGCGTCGAACGAAGCGTTCGTCCGCCTTGACCTCCGCGCTGCGTGGGCGGTCTCTGACCGCTTCGAGCTTTACGGCCGCCTCGAAAATGCGACCGACACGGACTATCAGGACGTGTCCGGCTACGGCGAACCGGGCGCGTCCGCCTTCGCGGGATTACGGGTGCGCCTGTGATCGCATCAGCGGCCATCCTTGCGGCGGGGCTTCGCGTCTTCTCGGCGGATTTCTGCGCCGATCAGCTGACGCTCGCCCTCGCCCACCCCTCCCAGATCGCGGCGCTGTCGCCGGACGCGGACAAGGACTTTTCCTTTTTCCGCCACCGGTCGGAGGGATTTGCGCAGCGCCGCGCGGATGTTGAGTCCGTCGCCGCCGCCGGCGCGGATGTGGTCTTGCGGTTCTGGGGCGGCGACGCCGCGCGGCTTGAACGCTTCGGCGTAAAGGTCGTGACGCTCGACTACGCCAGCGATTTCGACGGCGTTAAGCGCAACATCGAGGTCGCATCCTCGGCGATAGGGCGCGCTGCCGCTGGACGCGCGCTGATCAGCGATATCGACCGGCGACTCGACGCCCTCGCCGCGCGCGGCTCTGCCGGCGTGACGGCGCTCTATGTCACGCCCGGCGGGGTCACCGCCGGAAAGGCGACGATGATCGACGCAATCCTCACCGCCGCCGGCGTTGGCAACGAAGCTGCATCTAAGGGACTTTCCTATTGGCCGCCCCTGTCGGCGGAGGCCGTCGTCGCCGATCCGCCGGAGTTCATCGTCGCGGGCTTCTTCAGTTCGCGGGCCGAAAAGATCAATCATTGGTCGGCCTCACGTCACCCGGCGCTGCGGGCGATCCTGGCGGACAGGCCCGGCGTCGCTCCGCCTGCGGACCTTCTCGGCTGTCCCGGCCCGCAGTCCGTCGACGCCGCGGAGATGATCCGGGACGCTGCAGATAGCGCGCTGGCGCGGCCATGAGCGCACGCGCCGCCCTAGTCCTTTGTTTCGTCAGCGCCGCCGCGCTGCTTGCCTCCTTGGTCGTCGGCCCTGCAGCGCTGGCGCCCGGCGATGCTTTCGCGGCGCTGTTCGGCGAGGGGCCCGCCTCCGTGATCGTCCGCGAAATACGCCTGCCCCGCGCGCTCGCGGCATTCCTCGCAGGCGCAGCGCTCGGGGCGTCTGGAGCCGCGCTGCAAGGGCTCTTGCGAAACCCGCTTGCCGATCCGGGCGTGCTCGGCGTTTCGTCGATCGCCGCGCTCGGCGCCGTCATCGCCATTTACTTCAACCTCGCCGCCGCCGCGTTCTGGATGACCCCGGCGGCGGCGATCCTCGCTGCGGGCGCGGCGACGGTGCTCTTGCACGCGCTCGGCGCCGGACGGCTGTCGGCGACGCGGCTCATTCTTGTCGGGGTCGGGCTTTCATCCTTCGCCGGGGCGGCGATCGCCCTTGTCATGAACCTCGCGCCGAACCCCTTCATCCTCTCCGATCTTGTGAACTGGCTGTTCGGGGCGGTCTCCAATCGGAGCTTCGCCGACCTCGCGTTGACAGCGCCCTTTATCGGGCTCGGCCTTGCGCTGGCGATTTCCTCCGCGCCCGGATTGTCGGCGCTTTCGCTCGGCGAGGAAACGGCGGCGAGCCTCGGCGCCGATATCGTCCGGACACGGACGCTGGCGATCGGCGGGGCGGCGCTGATGACGGGGGCGGCTGTCGCGCTTGCGGGCGCCATCGGGTTTGTGGGGGTCGTAGCGCCGCACCTTGCGCGTCCGCTCACCGGCCACGATCCGGGTCGCGCGATCATCCCCTCAGCCCTGATCGGCGGGGCGATGCTCGCCCTTGCAGATCTCGCCGTCAGGCTTGCGCCCTTCGAGCAAGAGCTGAAGCTGGGCGTCGCTGCGGCGCTGATCGGGGCGCCGGCTTTCATCTGGATCGCCGCGCGGACGCAGAGGATCGCATCATGATCCGGCTCGGCGCCGAAGCGGTCACGGTGCGGCGGGGCGGCAAGTCGCTGATCGAGGCGATCTCGTTCGCGGCGGAGGGCGGCGACTTCATCGCGCTAGTCGGGCCGAACGGCGCCGGGAAAACGACGCTCATGAGGGCGCTTGCGGGGCTTGAAGCGCCGGCGGCGGGGCGGGCGAGCGTCGACGGCGCCGATGTCCGCGCGCTTGCGCCCGCGGTTCGGGCCCGGAAAATCGCCTATCTGCCGCAGGCGCGCGAAGTCGCCTGGGCGATCACCGCGGAGGCTGTCGTCGCGCTCGGACGCTTTGCGTTCGGATCTGCCCAGCGCCTCTCGGCCGACAGCCGCGCCGCGGTGGAGCGGGCGCTTGCAGCGGCAGACGCGGCGGCGTTCCGTGCGCGGACGATGCCGACGCTTTCCGGCGGCGAACAGGCGCGCGTCCACCTCGCCCGCGCGCTCGCCGCCGAGACGCCGATCCTCCTCGCCGACGAGCCGACCGCGGCGCTCGACCCCAGGCACGCGCAGGCGATCATGGGCGCTCTTCGCGCGAAAGCCGACGCCGGCGCGATCGTCGTCGCGGCGCTGCACGATCTGCGGTCGGCGCGAAAATTCTGCACCCGGATGATCGTGCTCGATCGCGGGCGCCTCGTCGCGGACGACGCGCCGGAACGGGCCCTGACGCCGGCGCTGATCGAGCAGGTCTTCGGCGTCGCCGATCACTGACCGCCGACGCTCTTCGCCTTTTCCCACAACACTTCCGGAACGCCGGTGCGGCGCGCCTCAAACCGCGCGGCGATGAAGAGATAGTCCGACAGGCGGTTGAGATAAGCGATCGCATGCTCCCCGCCCTCGCGCTCCGCGAAGAATGCGACGGCGCCCCGCTCGACGCGGCGGCAGAGCGTGCGGGCGACGTGAAGGCTCGCGAGCAAAGGCGAGCCGCCCGGCAGCACGAATTCCTTCAAGGGCGGCAGGCCGGCGTTGAGCGCCGCCGCAGCGGCGTCGATGCGCGCGACGTGACCTTCCTTCAACACGGCCGCGCCCGGAAAACACAAGGCGCCGCCGAAGTCGAAGAGATCGTGCTGCGCACGACTGAGCGTCCCCGCAACCTCAGGCCCCGGCGCCTGCGCGATGACGGCGCCGAGGCTCGCATTCAGCTCATCGACATCGCCGAGCAGCGCGACGCGGGGGTCGGTCTTGGCGACGCGCGTCCCGTCGCCGAGAGAGGTCTCCCCCCTGTCGCCGCCGCGCGTGACGATGCGATTGAGCCGGTCCGGTATCGCTCGCCTCCTATTTCACGCCGTGCATGCCGGCCTTTAGGAGCGGCCAGAGCACAAGAAGGACGACGCCGGCGGCGATGCCGGCGATGCCGATCGACTGGAAAACCCCGAGATACGTCTCAAGGCTGACCTGCGGATTGAGCACTTCGCCGCCGACCGTCTCTGTCGAGGCGAGCTGCGCGACGATGCCGCCGACATATTGCGCCATCGCGGAGGAAAGGAACCACACGCCCATCATCATGCCGACGAGCTTGGTGATCGACAATTTGGTGATCATCGAGAGCCCGACCGGGGAGAGGCACAGCTCCGCGACCGAATGGATGAAATAGGCGAGCGCAAGCCAGAACAGCGGCACCAGGAACCGCTCGTCATGGAACTGCGAGCCGAAGACGAGCACGAGGAAACCGAGCCCGACGAGAATAAGGCCGATCGCAAACTTCAACGGCACCGACGGCTCAAGGCCCCGCTTGCCGAGCCAGCCCCACATCACCGAGAAAATCGGCGCGAAGATGACGATGAACAGCGGATTGAAGATCTGCACCTGCCCCGCCGGCATGGTATAGACGCCGAGAATGTTGAGGTCGGTGTTGCGGTCCGCGAACAGCGTCAGCGAGGAACCCGCCTGTTCGAAGAGCGTCCAGAAGACGACCGAGAAGAACGTCAGCACGACCGCGACGATCATGCGGTCGCGTTCCTTCGCCTTCAGCGAGAAGACCGCCCAGAGCGGAATGCCGATCATCGCGAAGAGGTAGGAGAAGAACATCACCTGCCCGAGAAGCGGCTGGGCGAGGATGTAGCCGACGATGCCGGTCGCGGCGACCTCGCGCGCGACGCTCGCCGTCTCCATCGCGTTGTTGAGGAGGAACCACATCAGCGGCACCGCGAGCAGCGACAGGAGAATGATGACCGCGTCGCGGTTCTTTCCATTCTCCGGCGGATTGCCGTAATCGGCGAGCGCCTTGCCCGCAAACTGGAAGCGCGCCCAGGCGAGCAGCATGCCGAATCCGGCGAGCGCAAAGCCCCATTTGTAACCATAGGTCACGGCGATCAGCGGCGCGAGGAATTGCGAAATCAGCGAGCCGAGATTGATCCCCATGTAGAAGATCGTGAAGCCCGCGTCGCGGCGGCTGTCGCCTTCCGGATAGAGCGTGCCGACGATCGTCGATATGTTCGGCTTGAAATAGCCGTTGCCGACGATGACGAGGCCGAGCGAGAGGAAGAGGAGAATGACGCTGACGTCATTGCGCTCGGCGTCGAACTTGAAGGCGCCCTTTTCGACCGTCGCGGGGACAGACCCGCTCGCCCCTTCGAGCGTCAGCGACCCGTCCTCGTTGCCGCGGATGCGATAGCGGTTTTCGCCGTCGACGACATATTGCCCGGCGGCGTCGCCGTTCTTTTCGATTGCGACCTCATAACGCTGGTCGTTGATCGACACGAAAGGCTTGGCGTTGTCGCCGCCGGAAAAGGCAAGCAGCAAATAACCGGCCGACATCAGGATCGCGCCGAACTTCACCGCCTTCTTCGAGCCGAAATACTGGTCGGCGATGAGGCCGCCGATCAGCGGCGTTAGGTACACAAGCGAGGTGAAGGCGCCGTAGAGGCCGTTGGCGACGTTGTCGGCGAAGACAAAATGCTCGACGAGATAAAGGATGAGGAGCGCCCGCATCCCGTAATAGCCGAACCGCTCCCACATCTCGGATGTGAAGAGGATCGCAAGCTGCTTCGGATGGCCGAACCATCCCTTTTCCGCCGACGCCATCGATTATTCCCTCCGCTGAAGCGGCGGGCGCCGCCCCGGCCCCGCAACGCCTGCTGATCATTCCCCCGGCCAAAAGAACGCGGAGGCGATGAGGCCTCCGCGGATCGGCGCGGAAATTGGCCGAATTGCGGCGGAAAATCCAGCGCCTTAGAACACATGCATGACAGCTTTCTCCTTGCATGAACGTTTGGCGAACGATTGCGCCCTTGTCGGCGACCTGCCGCTGTGCCGCGTCTTGCTCATGGACGATTGCCGATTCCCGTGGGCGATTCTCGTCCCGCGCCGCGCGGGCGCGACGGAAATCCACGATCTTCCGCCTGCGGATCGGGCGATCCTCATCGAGGAAATCGCGGAGGCGAGCCGCGCGCTGAAGAAGGTCGCGCATGCGGAGAAGATGAACATTGGCGCGCTCGGCAATGTCGTTTCGCAACTGCACGTTCATGTCGTCGGCCGCACCGCCATGGATGACGCCTGGCCGCGCCCCGTGTGGGGCGCCGGCGAGCGCGTCCCCTACGCCGCTGGCGCAGCCGAAGCATGCGCCGTCGAATTGCGCAGGGCGCTGGGGCTGTGACGTTGGACGCTCAAGCGTAAAACGTCGTCACCGCGCGTTTGAAGCCTTCGCCGAACGCGCGCTTGCGCCGGTTGTTTGCGCGCTGAAAGGCGCGCTCCGTGTCTTCAAGCATGCGCGCGAATTTTTCCGGATCGTCGAACGGCAAGAGGTCCAGACACCGGTTGCGAAAAAATCGGTGCGCATCAAACCACGCTTTGTTGAGCCCCGTAATCTCGTTGTCGTCGGCGTGGTGGGATCGCCGCAGCCCGTCGAATTTACAAGGCCGCCGCCGCCCTTTGCAAATCGGCACGCCGTCCGCGTCGCGGACATTGCAGCCGCAGTCATAGTCGGCGGGCGACGCGGACGGGTCGCCGTTGCGCCGGCGCAGCGCGGCGAAATAAGTCGGCGTGCAGACATATTTGGCGTAATCTCCGATCCGGCAGATGACCTTCGTCCGGAACATGCCGAAGGCGCACTCGGCGTCCTCCCTTTCTTCGTCGGTGACGGCGTTCTCTTTCGCAGAGAGGATCCGACGGATCGCATCAGCATCCAGTTTTTTCGGGAAGGTCGCCTCGACCCGGCGCCCGATCGCCCATGCCTTGGGTTCGCGCATGATAATCCTCTTCACTCCTTGTTGCGGACAAAGCTCCGCCGGCGCCGCGGGAAGGGTTTCCCCGGCGGGATGCGTGTAGGC
>CAZOEB010000112.1:0-9303 GCA_964578685.1 uncultured Caulobacterales bacterium | reverse complement strand
ACTTTCAGGAGATCGTCATCCGGCACAGCAAATACGCCGCCGACCGCTTCGCGCGCGAGGCTGCGCCCGCGCTGACGCGCTTCGCTAATTCCTCGCCAAAGCCCTTTATCTCCTCAATCAAGTCGGCGCGCGAGACGATCGTCGCCCGCACCGACGAGGACCGCAGCAACTTCCTTAGAAAGCGCGGCTTCTCGAAAACCGAGACCGCGACCATCATCGAGACCGTGCTTTCCGAGGAGGGCCGCCCGCCGGCCTCCGTCTTCGACTTCGTGCAAGGCATCACCGCCGTCGCCCGCGGTAAGGCGCATCAGGATGCGCGCCTTGATCACGAAGCGCGCGCGAAGCGACTGCTCGAAGCGGCGTGATTGCGCCTCTTTCCTGATTTCGCCGTTCATTCCGTCCGGTTCTCGCGTGAGAGTCGGGCGGCTTTTTCGTGACGGGTTTAGAGGTCGAAAGAGAGTCTTCCGGCCGGCCCGTCGCGGAGACCTGCCCATGGTCAAGACGAAACTGAAGATGAAACCCGCCGCGCCCCTCGCGCTCAGCGCCTCGCGCGATATCCCGCTTAACAAACTTGTACTTTCCCAGTCGAATGTCCGGCAGATCAAAGCGGGCGTCTCGATCGAGGACCTCGCCGAAGACATTGCGCGGCGAACGCTCCTGCAGGGTCTCACCGTCCGCGCGGTCCTTGATGAGTCCGGCGCCGAGACCGGCATGTTTGAAGTCCCCGCCGGCGGCCGACGGCTGCAGGCGCTGCAATTACTCGCCACCCAGAACCGCCTTGCGGCTGACGCGCCGGTTCCTTGCGTCATCCGCAATGAAGGCCTCGCCGAAGAAGACAGCCTCGCGGAAAACCTCCAGCGCGCGCCCTTGCACCCGCTCGACCAGTTCCGCGCGTTTCAGACTCTGCGCGATAAAGACAGGAGCGTGGAGGAAATCGCCGCCGCGTTTTTCGTGACGCCTAATGTCGTCAAGCAGCGATTGAGGCTCGCGAGCGTCGCTCCGGCTCTTCTCGATCTCTACGCCGAAGACGCGATGAGCCTCGAGCAGCTAATGGCGTTCACCGTGAATGGCGACCATCAGCGCCAGACGGAAGTCTGGACGGCGTTGAAAAACGGCTACAATCGCGAGCCCTATCACATCCGCCGTATGCTGACCGAAGGCGCGGTGAGGGCCGGTGACAGACGCGCCAGGTTCGTCGGCCTCGACGCCTATGAGGCGGCGGGCGGCGCAGTCCTCAAGGACCTTTTCGCAGAGGCCGACGACTACTGGTTGCAGGATGCCGGACTTCTGAACCGTCTCGTCGCCGACAGGCTTGAGACGAAAGCCGCCGAGATCCGCGCCGAGGGCTGGAAATGGGTCGAAGCCGCTGTCGACTTTCCCTATGGATACGCCTTCGACCTTCGCCGCATCGAAGGCGAACCCGCAGCGCTCAGCGAAACGGAGCAGCAGGCCTATGACGCGGCGAGGGCGGAGCATGAGGCGCTTGAAGCGCAGCACGACGGTGCGGCGGAATTCCCTGCGGAGGTCGAACAGCGCCTCGGCGAACTTGAAGTGATCATCGAGGCGTTTGACGATCGCCACCTCGACTATCCGCCCGAAGAGATCGCCCGCGCCGGCGTTTTCATCAGTCTCGAGCACTCGGGCGCCTTGCGGATTGAGCGCGGCTTTGTTCGGTTGGACGATGAACCGCCGGTAGAACGAGCGTCCGGCGAGCAGGGGGATGCGGTGCAAAGCGGCGACATCGCATGTGATGACGCCAATATCGTCGGACCTGTCGGCGCAACCGCTGATGAAGAAGAGGACGACGATACGCGCCCCTTGCCGGATCGGTTGATGATCGAGTTGACCGAATGGCGGACGCTCGCCATGCGTGACGCGATGGCGGGGGATCCCGGCATCGCATTCGTCGCGGCGCTCCATGCTCTCTGTCTCGATCTCTTCTATGCCCCGGGCGCGCCGCGCTGCGTCGTCATCACCGCGCGCCAGTCGCCGTTGCGGAGCGGCGCTTTGGGACTTTCCGATTGCGCCGCCGCAAAGTCGATCGACGCGCGCCACCAGGCGTTCGGCGACAAGCTCCCGGGCCGCCCGGAAGAACTTTGGACAAACCTCCGATCGATGGGAGATGTCGAGCGCCAGGCGCTGTTCGCGCATTGCATCGGCCTTACAATCGACGCCGTCCACAAGCCCTATGACCGGCGGAGCGAGGCGAGGCGCGAGGCTGAGATCCTTGCAGGCGAACTCGCGCTTGATCTCCGCGCCGCCGGCTGGACGCCGACCTCGGAGGGGTATTTCGGGCGGATCACCAAGGCGCAGATCCGCGAGGCCGTGCGCGAAGCAAAAGGCGAAGACACCGCCAATCGGCTCAACGGCCTCAAGAAGCCCGACATGGCCGCCGCCGCAGCGGACCTGCTCGCGCCAACCGGCTGGCTGCCGGCGATCCTGCAGACGCGCGGCAATATCGAAGCGGCCGACCAGGCTGAAGACCTCGGCGACGATGCTTCGACGGCGGAATTATACGGCGCAACGGACGATGTCGTAGACAACGGTCCCGCTGCCGCTGCGATCGCCGCCGAATAGATCTTCCATCGAAGCGCTGCGAGGGCCCGCCGGAACCGGCGGGCCCGTTTCGTCGGAGGCCTTTATGCGCGAATTCAGTCGCAACATCGCGCGCCGTCTCGCCGAGCGCGCAATCGACGTCTGCCGGCATTATCTGCCGAACGGCAAACGCGTCGGCGATTACTGGATCGCGGGCGACGCGCGCGGCGCCAAAGGCCGCAGCCTCTTCGTCCGCCTCGTCGGGCCGCCTTATGGCAATGGCGGCGCCGGAAAATGGCAGGACGCTGCGACAGGGGAGCGCGGCGATCTTCTTGACTTAATCACTATCGCCTGCCGCTTCAGCGATCATCGCGACGCGCGCGACGAGGCGCGGCGATTCCTGAAGGACGCCGCTTTCCGTACGCCATTGACAGAACGAGGCCGGAGGCATGACAGCGCCGGTTCTGCGAAGCGCCTCTTCAACGCGTCGCATCCGATCGCCGGCACGCTCGCTGAGACATATTTGTGGGGCCGCGGCATTGGCGACGTCAGTGATCTCGCAGCGCTGCGCTTTCATCCTCGCTGCCTTTATCGTGATGCTCCGGGAGCGCAGCCCGAACATTGGCCGGCGCTCATCGCTGCTGTGACGGACGACAACGGCGTCGTCACCGGCGTGATGCGCACATGGCTTGCGCGCGACGGCAAGTCGAAAGCGCCGCTTCCTTCGCCGCGCAAGGCGCTGGGCGTTGTCGCTGGCAATGCTATTCGGTTCGGGGCGAGAGGTGACGATCTGATCGTCGGCGAAGGCATTGAAACCGTCTTGTCGCTGCGCGTCGTCCTACCGTCCCTGTCGTTCGCCGCCGCCACGTCAGCGCAGCATCTCAGCCTGTTTGGCCTCCCATCGACCGTCAGAGGTCTTGCCGTCGCCGCTGATGGCGACGCGGCGGGACTTCGCGCGGCGCAGGCGCTCCGCCGGCGCGCGATCGCTGCAGGCGTTGACGCAAGCCTCCTTCTGCCGAGGCGCAAGGACTTCAATGACGATCTCGTCATCGATGGCCGCGCCGCCATGGCGGCGTCCTTGGCGCCCCAACTCGCCGTCGACGATCGTTCATTGCTTTTGCACTGTCGTTGAAAAGGGTCGCCGGAAAGGGGCGGCCGGCGCTGTTCGATCCTCAGCAGGCTGATCCTCGCCTCATCATCTTCGGCACGCGTCGGGCGAGGCCGGCAGAGGATGGGCGAGGGGGCGCCTCAGAAGCCCGAAAAATCTATCTTCCGGCGAAGGCGAATTGGACAGCGGGTCATATTACGGATCACGGCGCCTGCGAGCGAAGAGGTTTTCGGGGCTGCGATCACGCGCAGCCTAAGCGGCGGCGGTCTATTGTTGAGGTGTCAACGCAGCCAAAACGCGGCGCTGCAAAGCAAATGCATCATGTATATCAATAACTTATGTGAATCTCCGCGAAAGGCGGTATGCGCGGTCGGTCAATCAGCCTAAACTGTCATCCTGCCGGATAAGCATTTAGTGACGGGGGAAGAGTGCCCGCCGCGAGCATCGACGCGTTTATTCGAGAGTCGGCGACCGCGTCCGATATCCGCGGGTTGACGCGTTTGTTTGAGCGCGTCGTCGACAAGTTTGGTTTTGACGTTTTTTCCTATCATATCATTCGATCGGGGCATCAGCCCGTCTCAGAAGCCGCCGGCCGCCGCTTGAGAACGCCGATGCCGCAACTCGAGGGCCTCCTCCAGGAGGATGCGCGGCTTGACGATGATCCGATCACGGCCGACGCCTTGCGCCGCTTCGCCCCCGTCCACTGGTTTGAGCAGGAGCACAACCCAAAGCTAAGCGCGCAACGCCGCACGCTCTATAAACGGCTGCATGCCGCAGGCTTCAAGGACGGCATCGCCGTTCCCGTGAGCAGCCGGCCCGGTGAAGTCGCCATTTTCTCGTTTAGTGGGCGACAAAAGGAGTTTCGGTTCAGCCAAGAGGAGCTGAAGCTCCTTCAGCATGCCTGCCATGCGATGAACACGCGCTGGAATGAACTGGCGGAAAAGGAGCCGCCCCCAGCGCTCTCGCCGCGGGAAATGGAGGTCATGGCGCTGATCGCCGCCGGGCGGAGCAATCAGGAAATCGCCGTGGATCTGGCGATTTCAGCGCATACCGTCGACACGCTGGTCCGCCGCAGTTTCGCCAAGCTCGGCGTTTCCAGTCGTATTGAAGCGGCGCTGCAGCTTGCCTTCAGAGGCCTGCTACGGAGCTCATAATAATCACGATCCGCGTCCCGCAACCACGTGACACGGCAAAGGCTCAGCGCCCTTACATCGCCGATCCGCCCGCCAGTCAATTCGACTGCGCCGCGCTCGAATAGGATCGCTTCGTGTCAAATTCGCTGAACCGCTTCCTTGAGGAAACGCATCAGGCCTCGACCCCGGGAAAACTCTTCGACATCCTCTCGGAAGAACTAAACCGCGATGGATATCGCCATTTCGCCTATCATATCGTTGCGCGTGAGTTCCGCCGGGTCAATCTCGGCGCCGATCTTGTGGCGCACAATTGTCCGGAAAGCTGGATCAAGAAATATGTTGATCGCGGCTATGGACGCATTGATCCGATCATGGAGAAAGCGCGGCGTTGCAGTCGCCCCTTCTATTGGCGTGAAGTCGACGCTTCCCCCACGCTGACGTCCGAACAGCGCGATTTTCTGGCGGATCTCGCCCAACAGAATTTCGGCGCAGGCTTGAGCTTGCCCGTCAACGCCAAGCCCGGCGACATCGCCTATTTCTGCCTCGCGCCGGGCGTTGAAGGCGAAGCGGCGCCGGCGGCGTTGTCTGAACTCCAATTTCTCTGTCAGGCCGCGCACGCCCGTTTTGATGAATTGGCGAATAACCCGCGCCCCACTCCGCTCTCGCCCCGCGAATCGCAAGTGCTGGCGCTTATCGTTGAGGGCAATAGCAATTCTGAAATCGCAGACCGTCTTGGTCTGTCGGTCAATACGATCGCGACGCTGTGCGACCGGTGTTTCCGGAAGCTCGAAGTCGGAAGCCGTTTTGAGGCCGGAATCATCGCGCTTTGCCGCGGGCTCGCGCTTCTGCCCGAACGAACCGCCGAGAGCGGCGGGTAAACTGCAAACGTCCCCCAATCGCCCGACAGACTTAAGTCAACGACTCTGATTCAATAAAGGTTCCGCCGTTCAAGGTCTGCTAATGGCAAAGCTAAGCACATCTACCGAGTTTCGGACCCAGACGCCGATAGGGGCCGCATCAACCGCTACCGGGAAAATCTCATCAATCGAGCCTCTCTTTAAACTGTGGATGTGCTTGTAGCAGCGTCTGGGAGAACGCGGCGGCGGCGCGGCGCCGGCGGACGAAGCTGATACAATCATCCACACCCAATCCGTCATAATCGACCAGTGCGCGCTCGTCCCTGCGGCGACGGTGCGTGAAGTCTTGTGCAAACTCGCAATTTGGCGGGTAGAAACGCCTGATCTTCCGCCAGGTCCGGCAACCGCTAGAGCTGATGCGATCGCTTATTCCGCTTTTTGCGATTTGGTCCGCCTGACCGGACATGAGGAATTTCTCCGGCAGGAGGATAGCCAGAATCGCCAACCCGCCTCGCTCAGCCCGACATCTCCCTCAAAGGACTGAGTGCGGCTGCCGTCCCCCGTCGCTTCTCTGTTGGTCGGAAAGATTCCGTCGAATAGGGGCAGCGGGGGGCGGCGCAACGGCGTCGCCTCCGCAGGCTAGGCCAATAGGCGTCATCGGCGTCAAAATTCCTCAATTCTCTGTTGAGTGCGCCTGCTATGATTGGCTTTAGTCGAGGCTGCCGGCGATCGCAGATTTTGGCGCTTGCCCCCTCCGACAGCGCCGTGCAGGCCACCTGGCGGGCTCGTGCCCGCTTCACATCCACCTGCCGAAATTTTTGCGACAATCTCCTCCGGGGGGTGTCGCTTCCTTGGCGTCGAAACGTCTTCTGTTCAGGCAAAAGCTGAATCCGGGCGAACCATCTTCGAAGGGAGGGGATTAGACCCTGAACGACAAACCAGCGCCTATCTGCTTGCGGCGGATGGTGAATGGTCGCCGCGTCTGGAATTCCGGACCGGCCGAAACGCCCAGTCCGTAATGCTTCGCCCTAAGTCATGCCGGCGGAGTAGGCTTCGATCGGCGCGCCGGCGCCGCCAGGCGCCGCCGCGAAGGCGAGCGCTTGTGCCTTCGACGCAGTGACCGGACAATATACGCCTTGCGCCGCTTGCGGGTGTAAAGCGCGTGCAGCGAACCCTGGTCGGCGCCGTCGATGGCTGCGTTTCGGAAATCAAAAACGTATGCCGGGAACGCGGGAGACTTTCGGTATCGCAGAGCTTCGGCTTGCCTCCTCCGCTCACCACCAGCGATCGGCGGAATTCTTGAAATAGTGTTCGGCCACATAGCGCCATGGAATAACGATCGGTACGAGAACCACGCCGAAAAGGCACGCAAAAGCCGTCTCTCGAAAATTCTCCGGCAGCCGTCCCTCAAGCGACAGGGGCAACGCGATCCCCACAAGCCAAACCGCCTTCCAGGCGAACTCGAAGAAGAGGATCGGCAGCATCTGCAAGGGGCGCCACAGGCCGAGGATCGAGATGAGCGCCAGCGCCGCCAGCATGCCGTGAGCGACGCCTTGCATCAACGATCGGTCGGTTCCGATCTCAATCAGCAGTCGCCACTGTTCGCTGCCCATGACGAAAGCCATGAGGCCATAGAGAACGCGCATGAGATAAAGCCGAAAAAGCGAGACTTCGTGCATAAATCAAGGCCTCCATTGCTTCGCTTCCGCCGCACGGCGCCCAAGACGACCCTTGACCCGTTCGGCCGATGCTTCGCGTCGCCGCCTGCAATCAGCTATGACCTCGCCGACATGGCGATCGCGCAAGACCGGAAGCCTAGCGGTAGGCCTTGCCCGAGCGCCATGGTCGCTGAGTTCAATTGAGCCGCTTTGGAGCCCATCGGCGTCCGTGATGACTGAACCGACTGTTTCAGCGAGCTACGCTACGGCCTTCGTCGAATTTGCGGTCTCCCTCGGGGCTGACCGCGCCGCCCTCTTCGCAGAGGCGCGTGTCGATCAGGGCGCCCTTACTGACCCTGACGCGAGGCTAGCGCTCACCGGCTTCAAGGCTTTGCTGCGGGCGAGCCGGGCGCTTACCGGCGACGCGGCGATTGCCTTGCACTTCGGCGAGTGTCCACTGTTTTTTGAGCGCTCCATCCTTGGCCTCATTATTCGCTCCGCCTCGACCATGGGCGAGGCCTTGCGCCAGATGAACCGCTTCGGCCCGGTGATTAACGACTTTCCCTTTTATGGAAGCGATGGCCGGTTCGCCCTCGTCCGGGAGGAGGGCGGGATCTGGCTTGAAGATCGGCGCTGCGACCCCAATGACTTCCCCGAGATCACCGAGTCGGCCTTTGCTCGCCTTGTGTGCGAATATGAGCGGATCTACCCCGAACGCGTCCGCTTCGCGCTGACTGTCGAGATGACCCATGAGGCCCCCGCCTGGCGCGCCGAATATGAGCGGATCTTGCGGGCGCCTCTTTTCTTCAAGGCGGCGCGCAACGCTATCCGCATCGACGAGGCCTGGCTTACGGCGCCCATTCCAACGGCGAACAGCTATGTCTTTGGCATCTTCAGCGCCCGCGCCGAGGCGTTGCTGAAGGAGCTCGAGCAGTCGCGGACCCTCAGTGGGCGGATCGAGAGCCTGCTCATCCCCATCCTGCATGCCGGCGACATTGGAATGGATGAAGTCGCTGGAAAAATGGGTCTCAGCCGCAGCTCGCTCTACCGGAGGCTCAGGGAGGAAGGGACGAGTTACGACATAGTGCTCGACAATCTGCGCAGGCGTATGGCCGAACATTACCTTTCGGCCGGAAAGGCTTCCGTTTCGGAGGTCGCCTACCTCATAGGATTTTCCGAACCCGGCGCCTTCTCCAAAGCCTATCGCCGCTGGACCGGCAAGAGCCCCAGCGAGGCTAAGGCCGGAAAGGGCGCGAAGCCGGAGTAAGCGAACGCCGCCTGTCGATTCGAGCGTGCGGCGTCCCCGAATCTCGGACCGCGTCGGGACGGATTTTAGTGGTCCTTCACAAAGGCGGGCCGGTATCGCCGACGCGATTCATGAGCGAGATCGGCGGCAAATCGCGGATCGCAATGAGGCCGGCATCAACGCTGCTGAGCGTCTTCGCCAGCGCGCAATCGCCGAAGGCGTGGACGCCGTCATCCTTCTGCCGGTCCAGGGTGACTTCAACGAAGTCCTCTTGCGCATCGACCGCGACGCGATGGCGGCGTCAGTCGCCGCGCAACGCCATCCGCGAGATCGCGCAGCGCTTTGCTCCGATCGCTGATTGTCGATGCGTATCGGTTGAACGTCGTCGCCATTCCTGACTGGTCAGGGCGGCTTCCTCCTCAATGTCTGTTCTGCGCGCGCCGCGCGGCCCGTGAGCATGGGCGAGGGGGCCGGAAGCGCCGCGCCGCCGCAAGGCCGTGCCCCGAGTTTCTTCCCCTGGCGGCGTATCGCCGGCAACGCCGCTGGGCTCTGCGTCTTGCGCCAATCGCCATTCCTCGCGAGCCAAGAAACCCGGGTTCCCGTCCTCCTCCGCTGGCGCTGCAGCCCGATCTCCAGTCTCGAGCGAAAGGCTCGAGCCGGCATCGCCGACTTGGTGGAATGGGTGCGCCGGCGCGGCGCTTCCGGCGGATCGCGCCCATCAGAGGCCGCGCGAGGTGCGCAGCTTTCAGACGACGAGGATCATCGC
>CAZOEB010000111.1:0-9592 GCA_964578685.1 uncultured Caulobacterales bacterium | reverse complement strand
AACCGCCGCCCCGCCCGCCGCCGTCACCCCGGACGGCGCAGCCGATCCGGGGTCCGCCTCTCCCCGCGCGCTGAAGACGGACCCAAGGGCGACAATCATTCCGTAGACAGAGGATATCGCGTCCGTGCTAGAGATCGCCCGCCGCCCATTCGCGGCGCGCCTTGATGGAGAACAGGCGCTCGCGCGAATAGAACCGCAGCGGATAATCCGGCGCCGCGAGCGGCGAGGCGAGGAGCCTTGTCGCCTTCGCGCCCGGACCTTCATCTCCATCGGGCGCGAAGAACTCGGCGATTTTGCGCAGGAAGAAGATCGTGATCGTGTGGTGATAGCCCTGGGTGTCGTCATTGACGCCGCCGACGCTCTCATTATAGGCGCGGATGAGGCCGGGCGCCGCCGCCTCGGCGCCGTCGCGGCCGCGCTCGCAGAGAAGCGCCGTCGCAAAAACGAGATGGGCGGGATGCGTCCACTCAGGGCGCGGCAGCGTCCGGTTGACGACGCCGGTGTAGATATGGGCGACCATGCCGTCAGTGACGGCGTCGCCGGCGCGAAGGGGGGTCATGTCGACATCGAATGTTGAGGTGAAGCGAAAAAGCGGACCGGCGCCGCGACCGTCAAAGGCCGCGCGCTTTCATTGACCCGGTTGCTGTCGCTTCAGGCGCGTCACGCTTCGCCTATCGCCTAGAACGTCGCGGAGAACAAGGGCCTGTCGGGCCCGACGCCGGCGCGCTTCATCCCTTCCGAATTCCAGGCGAAGGCGATCTCGCCCTCGCGGCTGACGGCGATGACCCCGCCATGGCCGCCCTGTCGCGCGACATCCTTGATAAGGCCTTGCGCGGCCTGCTGCAGGTCGGCGCCCTGATAGCGCACGCGGCTGGCGACATCCTGCGCGCCGCCGGCGAGGATGAAATATTCGCCAAGGCCGGTGCAGGAGGCGCCGACGAATTCATCCGCCCAGGTGCCGGCGCCGATCAGCGGGGTGTCGCCGACGCGGCCTTCGATCTTGCCGAAGACGCCGCCTGTCGACGTCGCCGCGGCGATGCGCCCGCTCTGATCGAGCGCGACCGCGCCGACCGTGCCGTGGCCGAGCTCGTCCTCGCGCATCTCCTCCGGCGTCACCCCGACCGGCGTCACGTAGTAGCCCGCCGGATCGGGGACGAAGTCCATGTTCCGTGCACGGCAGAAATTCTCCGCGCCGCGCCCGGCGATCAGCACATGCGGCGTCGTCTCCATGACGGCGCGCGCGGCGCGAATGGGGCTTTTGAGATTGGGGACGGCGGCGACGGCGCCCGCGCGCCGGCGCTGGACGGCCTCTTCGCCGGGAAGGCCGCCTTCCATGATCGAGGCGTCAAGCTCGACATAGCCGGCCCGGTTCGGCGCCGAGCCGCGGCCCGCGACATAAAGGCCCGAGACCTCCATTTCCGCGACCATCGCTTCGACGACGTCGAGGCCGGCCTTGCCGGCCTTCAGCATCTCCTCCCCGCGCGCGCAGAGCATGGCGAGGTGGCTTTCGGTTTTCGAATAATCGCGGCCTTTCCTCGCACCGGCCCCGCCGTGAAGCGCTAACGCGATTTTTCCGGGTTTCGACATCGCGGGACCTTGCTCCTTTAAGGGCTTTGGACCTTCTACCGCATCGGCGGGCGTAGCCAACGGCGCCCCGGCTCGATTATGAACGCGCCCGCCGCAATTTTCCGGAAGGGCGCAAGTCCCATGACCTTTCTCGCGCTTGTGCGCCATGGCCAGAGCGAATGGAATCTGCAGAACCGCTTCACCGGCTGGGTCGATGTCGATCTGACCGAGCAGGGCAGGGCGGAAGCCGTGAAGTCCGGCGCGCTCCTGAAGGCGACCGGCATTCCCTTCGCGGGCGCCTACACCTCGGTGCAGAAGCGCGCGATCAGGACGCTCCACCTCGCGCTCGACGAGATGGACCGGCTGTGGCTGCCCGTCGTGAAGGACTGGCGCCTCAATGAACGGCACTATGGAGGGCTCACCGGGCTCGACAAGAAGGAAACGGCGGACAAGCACGGCGAGGCGCAGGTGAAGATCTGGCGGCGAAGCTACGATACGCCGCCGCCGCCGATCGACCCGACAAGCCCGTTCAACCCGGCGCGCGATCCGCGCTACGCCGCTCTCGGCGACCGGCTTCCGAAAACGGAGTCGCTGAAGACGACGCTCGAGCGCGTGGCGCCGCTCTGGGAAAGCGAGATCGCGCCGCGGTTGAAGCGCGGCGAGTCGCTCATCATCGCAGCGCACGGCAATTCGCTGCGTGCGCTCGTCAAGCTGCTCCTGAAGGTTTCCGACGACAAGATCGTCGATGTCGAGATACCGACCGGCAATCCCTTGCTGTTCGAGTTCGCGCCCGGTTCGCTGGCGCCGACATCGGCGCGCTATCTGGATGAGGCGCGCGCTACGCCGTTACCGCCGCTCGCCTGAGCGCGGGCTTGCGCTCAAGCTTCCGGCGCTTGATCGCCTCGCCGACTTCGAAGGCGACGTCGGCGCCCGGCGTGAAGCTGACGATGAAATGCTCGATCACCGAATTTTCACCGGTGATCTTCGAGCGCTTGCGGGTTTCGTCGAGATAGATTTCGCCGCGCATCGCCTGCATCAGCGTCGCGACGTCGGTCTCGATCCTGGCGACGGCCGGCGTGTCGCCGCCGCGCCGCGCGGTCATTTCGCCGTTCATGAAATAATAGGTGTACGAATGATCGTCGATTTTGAGCTGCAGCACGTAATTGGCGTGGGGAACGCCGCATTCGTTGGCGAACATCTCGATCGCCAGCGCGACCGAATCCGGCGTCAGGTCGTTCGAGAAGATGCATTCCTTGGGCGCCGAATCGCCGGGCCGCTCCATGAAATATTTGATCGACCACAACATCAGGGCGCGCGCGGTCGGGCGCAATTCCTCCCCGGTGTCGGTCAGGCGGTACTGCGCCCGCCCGTCGCCGGCCGAGACGATCAGCCCCGCTTCCTCAAGCTCCTTCAGCCGCTTGCTGAGCAGGTTGGTGCCGATGCCCGGCAGGGCGGCGTGCAAGTCGCCAAAGCGCCGCGGCCCGAGGAAAAGCTCGCGGATGATGAGGAAGGTCCAGCGCTCGCCGAGCAGGTCGAAGGCGTAGGCGAGAATGCAGTCCTGATTATAAGTCCTTGACATATCTGCGGTTTCGTTTCTTCCCGGGACGATCCTTGTTGTTTTCAGCGGCAGCCGGCGGCCGAAGCGCCGGCTTCCTCTCCGGATCGTGAGGAGAGAATAGCATTTTTTTCGCCGCCAGACAAAAATGATATTGACACTTTAAAAAACAATAGTAAATAGATCATCACAAGAAAGCGATGTGAACCAAACCGGTTCCGCTGCGTACCAGAACCCGAAGCCTGCCCAACGCCAAAACGGAGTTTCCCGATGAAAGCCCTTCTGACCGCCTTCGCCGCTTCTGCGCTCGTTCTCGCCGCCGCCCCCCTCTTGGCGACACCGGCCTTCGCCGGCGAGCGTGAGAACCAAGTCACCCTCTGCGCTTCGGCGCTCGACGCCCAGGGCCTTGCGAAGCAGGACGACTATCGCGCCAAATTCGTGAAGGCGAAGGGCGGCGCCGCCCAGACCGTCACCATCAAGCTCATTCCGAACGCGGAAGGTCCGACGATGACCGCCGAATGCCTCATCAAGAAAGGCGAAGTCACGGAAGCGGCGATCCAGTCGTAAAAATACGCAAAAGCCAAAACGCGCCTACGGGCTTTCCTTCCCACCCTGACGGGAAAGCCCGCTTGAAGAAAACGCCCGCGCCGCCCCTTGCGCGGGCGTTTTTGCGTTCAGCGGCGAAGCGACGCGCTGATGATGCTCGCAACCTCATCGACCTCGAAATAACTGGTGTGAATGAGTTCGCGCCACGACACCGAGCGCAGCAGGTCGCCATAGGCGTCGCCGCGAAAGCGAGCCGGATCAGCGATGAGGGTTCGCCGAATTTTGCGGAGCGTTTCGCCGGCGTTGCGGTCGGCGTCGGCGTGCATCCGTTCGATGACGTCGGCGGGCAGGGCGGCCTCCTCGGCGCGAAAACGCGAGGGCGGCGTCGTCACGGCGCCGCGAATGACGAAATCGCCGTCTTCGCCGAAGGCGGCGCCGCGCATCGCGCCGGTGATCGACTGATTGGCGAGCGCGCTGGCGACGCGCCCGATGACCGGCGAGGCCAGCAGCCACAAAAGCTGCAGAAGCCAGATGGCGAGCGCCGCGACGATCATTCCCGCCGCAAGAATCGCCGGCATCATCTCCCGAATGACAAAGCGCGCCCGAGCGGTGATAAAATCAGCGTTTTCGAGCACTAACTTCACGTAGCTGTTGGCGTCGTCAATCACTCGCCGGAGAGACTGCGCAAGGTCAGCGTCGCCTTTGGCCGCAGCGTCGATCGCGACGTCGTCGACGATAAAGCCGCCTGAAGGCGACCAAGAATAGGGAAGTTCGTATTCCTGCGGAACGATATCCTGCCAGAGGCGTGCGGCGACCAACGCGTCATTTTCCTCCAGCAGCCGCTGCGGCAGCGTCTCGACCCACCCCGGACCAAAGCGGAAGATCGCGGCGAAGGCCGATAGCATGGCGATCAGCGCAATCAGCGGGGAGGCGCGGCGGGCGGCGCGGGCGAGGCTTACGGGGGATGTGGGTTCAAGCCTCGTGCGCAGCGCCGAAGCGAGAAGCGAAATCGCCTCGTCCGCCGGATGACTGATGACAGTCCAACCGGCGGATGCTGTTGTGGCGACATCGGCGCTTCTCTCGCCGAGAACCTTAAGTCCGCGATATACGGGGGCGATGGCGAATAAAAATACGGCAACTGCGAGACCCGCGACGATCTCGGCGTGATCATGGAGACCGTTGACGACGGCGATTATGATCGTCGCGACGGGCGTCAGGCTCTCGATCTGTTCGGCGATCGCCGAGCCGCCCTGTTGCTCCGCAAGACTGAAGAGGTTCGCAATCTCGGCCTCACCAAGATAGCGAATCTCGCCGACGAGGCTGCGGATGGTTTGGACGACAGATAGAGTCGGCTTGTGAAGCTGCAAAACCCCGTCGAGCCATCGTGCGAGGATGGCGGCGACCAGCAGAACGACTATCGAGGTCAACGCGACGACGCCGCGCACGGCGATGGAATTGAGATCGGCGATCAATCGCCGCCGCGCCGGCAGGAACGGCGTGCCGACAGAGATCACCTTAAGCTTTCCGGTCGACTGCGCGCGCGCCAGCGCCGGATCCTCCAGCGCGAACGCGATCACATTGCCGCCATGGCTGTGGCCGATGACAGCGGCTTTATCGTCATTCTTCAGAGCGGCGCGTAACACAGAGCGAAGCCGCGACGCCGCCTTGCGGCGGGAGACGTCGCTATTGGCGCCGTCCCAGCGCAAGGGTCTGATTTCGATGACGTCGCCGTTCCCTTCGGCGAGCGCCTGCAATTTCCCGGAGAATGCGCTGCCCTTCTGCCACCAGAGCGCGCCCTCATCGCGTGCGGCGCCGTCATTGGTGCCGTGCACGGTGATGACCGTCATCGTCATGGCGCCGCCCCTCCATCATCGCCCCTGTCCAAAATCTAAGGGACCTGGCGGCGGCGACGAAAGCGCGCGGACGCACCATCGCCAGCAAAATTTGCAGCCGCTGGCGGCGTCGGCTTTTTTGCATTGCGGCAGGTCGGTCAGGCCGGCGGATCGACGCCGTCGACGACGATGCTGCGGAGGATCCGGTCGCCGTGGCGCAGCTTGTTGCGCACATAGGCGCCGGGGGTGATCTCGGCGAAGGCGCAGAATTCGCGGATGAGATGCGCCTGGTCGGCGTAATCATCCGCATCCGGACCGTCGGCTGTCTCCCAAGGGCGCGGATGCAGCCGGCGCAGCGTCCGATCAAAGCGCAGGATGCGCGCATAGGTCTTCGGGCTCGCGCCGAACTCCGCCGCGAAAAGGCGGCGGAAATGCCGTTCTGACAGGCCGAGCCGGCGCGCCGCGCCTGCGATGTCGCCGTCCTCGCCGAGCGCCTGCAACGCCTGCGCTATCGGCGGCGGCGCCGGCGCGGACGCAAACGCGGGTCGGATAACTTCGGTCGCCTCCATCCGCCATTGGTCGAAGTCCGTCGCGGCGAGCGCGCCAAGCGCGGCTGCGATCGAAGGCGCAGCGGCATCGAGCGGCGGGGCTTCATTGACGAGCGAGCCCGGCGCCGCGCCGGTCAGCGCGCGGAAGCCGGCGGGGGTGAGGCCTACGCCGAAAACTTCAATGCGCTGCGCGGCATAGCCGTAACCCCGCTTCAGCCGCGGACCCCAGAGCGATACTGCGGGAACCTCCCGCCATGGCGCGCCGCTCTCCGCCTCGCGGATGTAGTAGGGGTCGGCGCGGCGAAGCTGGATGGAGGTGCGGGCCTCAGGCAGGATCAGCACCACATCGCCGCCGCGCGCATCGCGGCGATGCGCGAAGCCGAAGACAAAGGCCGAAAGCTCCGGAGGCGGAGGGACAAGTCGGAGAATATCGCCGGTTGCGGTCAAGGCGCGCTCGCCCTCGCTTCAGGGCCGAATTATTCAATTCCGCCCCGATCGGATAGGCTAGGGGAGGCGCTTGTTGCGCCGCTTGGAGGGGCCCCATGAACGCTGCTCGTCGCATCCTGCTGTCCGCCGGCGTGATCGCGGCGCTGATCGGGGCCGACCAGGTCGACCTCATTCGCCCGGCGCTGAAGGAAACCGCGCTGGCCTCGATACCCTACGGCGTGACGACGCTCATCAATACGCTCGGCCTTGCGCTGCTCGCCGGCGTGATCCTCCTGTTCGGCGGACGGGAGGCGCGCCCGCTCGCACGGCTCGCCGGCCTGTCGGCGCCGATCGGCCGGCCGCTTCTCTTCGCCGCGGCGATCTTCGCGCCGGCGACCGCCATAGCGTTCCTGATTTCAAGACCTGCGGCGGAGATCAGCCTTTACGATCAGGCGTTCCTCTCAGGGATTTTTCCGCTGATGGAGGAAATCGGCTTTCGCGGGCTCGCGATCGGCGCGCTGATGCGCCTTGCCGGTTGGCCGTTCTTGCTCGCCGCAATCGCGCCCGCTGCGGTCTTCGGCGCCGCCCATATGTGGCAAGGCGACAGTCCGGCCGAGATCGCCGGCGTCGTCGCTGTCACCGGGCTCGGCGGCTTCCTGCTGGGGTGGATCTTCGTGCGCTGGGGCTTCAATCTCTGGCCGGCGATCTTCGCGCATGCCGGCATGAACGCGCTCTGGGGTTTCTTCGACTTGGGCGAGAACGCCATCGGCGGCTGGACAGGCAACGCACTCCGCCTCGGCGTCATCGCGGCCGCCATCGGGCTCACGCTGGTGATGGCGCCGAAGAGGGAGTGAGGCGCGCACGGAACTTTCACCCGCTTGCGCAAATGGGCTTTCGTAAATGGCGTATCTCACATACGGATCGCGCAAAGCGAGGAACCCGGGGCTCATCTTTAGTTCCGTGGGGCGCCGTGGACCCAGGATCGGCTTCGCCGTCCGGGGTGACGGACGCAAGGGGCGGTATCGTCTGCACACAGAGGACCCGTCACTCACCCATCGCCGTCACCCCGGGGCCGCGCGCAGCGCGGAACCCGGGGTCCAATTTCAGCAGACGCCGGCGCTCAGGATTGAAGGGGACGGAAGCGGAAAAATTCGATTCAAAGAAGCCTATTTCCGCGCTGGCGCAATGCGCTCGAACCGCATCAGGCGGTCGATATAGTCTTCCGGCAGCGGCGCGGTCTCGCGCGTGCCCTTCTTCACATAAATGTAAGTGAGCCTGCCTTCGTTCAACAGCGCGTTCCCGCGAAAGACGGCGCAGGCGCAGTCGAGCGACTTCGTGCCGATGCGCGCGGCGCGGATGCCTATGCGCAGTTCATCGTCGAAGAACGCCGACCCCTTGAAGTCGCATTCGGCGTGCGCGGTCAGGAACTCCGGCGCCTCATTCCACGAGGCGTAACCGAGCGCGCGCGTCCATTCCCACACGGCGATGTCGTAATAGAGGAAATAGTTGACGTTGAAGACGATCCCCTGTGCGTCGCATTCGGACCAGCGCACGCGAAGGGGATGGAGGAAAGCGAAGTCGGCGGGGGCGGTCATGGTTCGTCCTCGGGCGGCCATTGGCGCTTGGCGTGGAGCACACGTTCGATCTGGACGTAAAATTCGTTCTTGATCGAATAGACGATGAGATAGGGCCAGCCCGGAATCAACAGCTCCCGCGTTCCGCGAATTCGCCCTTCCTTTCCCAGCAATGGAAAAGACTCGAGGTGTATGGCGGCGCCGATGACGGCGTCGAGCACCCGGGTCGCTGCGTCGGGGTTCTGCGCGCGAAGATAGCGGTAAGCGTCTTCAAGGTCCGCCTCGGCGTCCTCGGAAAGTTCAACGTGCATTGAACCCGTAACGCGCCGCGACTTCGGCGAGGCTGGTGTATTTCAGCGTACCCGCCTTCTTCTTGTCGAGCGTTTCTTGAACCTGCCGCCGGAACCACGCGTCATGGCCGGGATCCGGCGGGCGGCCGGTCACGGTCGTCAGCTCACGGAAGAGCTCTTCGTCGGTCAGCGGGGCGTCGGCGGCGGTTTCCTCGCCGCGCGGCGCTTCGGCAAAACCGGAACCGCCGCGAAAACGCGCCAGCCGCTCCTCGTAAATCTCGTCGCGATTCCATTTCCAGTCGGACGACCTTCCGCTCGACTGTTCCGCCATTTCGACAAGCTTCATCCGAGCCCTTTTCTGGGCCTCTGTCTCTTCATTGAAGCCGCCCTCGGCGGCGAGGGCGGCGAGATAGTCGCGAACGAGCTTCGCCACCGTCGTTCCGCGAAGCGCCGCCACCTTGCGCGCGGCGGCGAGCGTCTTTTCGTCTATGCGAAGGGTAAGGTTCTTCATCTGCACATATTATGTGCGCTTGCGTGCAAGCCAAACCTAAAAATTGATCGGCTAATCAGAAATGTCCGCAAAAACTTCAAAGCTGGCAAGCTGAGCGGCAGCTTCGGTTGGAAAGGTACGACGCGACCACCTTTCAAAATTAAGCTGGTTATTGCTTACGACAGCACGATATCCGTCACTCTTCTTGAACACAGTGATGCGAAAGCCGTCTTTTTGTAGCGTTAAATTGCCTTTTTGAGATCGATACCACGCTTTGAGTTTTGGCCACCCTTTTTTGCGCCTAGCCCGACTTCTAAGTTTCTTGTCCCTAGTCAGCGCGGCTTCGCAGTTTTCCTCCATCCTTCCCGCACAATCGCAGCCGCAAGCGAAAGTTTGGCCGTAGCTAGGATGCTGCATGTAGTGGACGAAACGGATCGCTTGGTGTTCGCACATCTCGCAGGTGGCGGAAGGCTCGCCAAGATCTTCAATCTCTACGCATGACCACCCTTTGTGCGGCACCCCGGCCTTTGACCATTTTCCAAGGGAAGTCATGCGCGTCGAGTAATCACCCCACCGCCTTCACAATCTTCGCCGCAGCGTCTTCGAGATCGTCCGCAGAGGTGATGGCGAGGCCGCTCTCGTTCAAAATTTTCTTGCCGAGCTCGACGTTCGTCCCTTCGAGCCGCACCACGAGCGGCACTTTCAATCCAACCTCTTTCACCGCGGCGATGATGCCTTCCGCGATGGTGTCGCAGCGCATGATGC
>CAZOEB010000110.1:0-9731 GCA_964578685.1 uncultured Caulobacterales bacterium | reverse complement strand
GGGGAAACCCTTCCCGCGGCGAGGGCGGAGCTTTGGGCGGTGAATGGTGAATGGTCAATCGGGAATTGGCGGCGGGGAGAGAGGCGCGAACCCGTTCGCTGCGCACCATTGCCCATTGCCCATTACCCCTTCGCACCTGCACAAAAGGAGAACTCCGCTGCCGCTGTCTCCGAAATTTCATTGGCGGCGCGCCGTTATGGCCCTAAGTTTTCATGGGTTTCCCCTGCGGCCGTCAGCTTGCAGGGGTCGAGATGGTGTTTTCGAAGGGGCGGGGCGCGTGAAAATATTGGCGTTGGGCGCGGTTGCGTCGGTTTTGGCGTTGGGGACGGCGCACGCTTTGGACGACGCGGGCGAAAGCGCGCTCTGTTCCGCGCGCTTTTCCCTCGAGGATCACATGCTGCTGGAGTGGGCGGCCGTCGGCGGCGACCCGCATGCGCAGATGACTTTGTCCGAATGTTCGTACCCGGAAGGCGCCGGCGCGCTGTCGCAGCCGCAGCGCATCTACGCGATCAAGTGGAACACGATCGCGCTCTGCGAAGCGCGGCCCACTCCCGTGCACGACGATCGCGACCTCAGGATGCGGCGCCTCAAGGAGGACGCGAACATCTCATTCCGTCGCTTCGGCGGCATGCAGGAAGGCGAAAAGCTGAGCCGGCGCGAGCGCGGTTTCGTCGAATATCGCGAAGAGCAGAAGGCCGCGCTCGAAGCGCGGCATCTGCGGCTGATGAGCGCCGTATCGCCCGCCGACATGGCGGCGGCGCGCGCCGAAATCGCCGATCAATATTCGCGCATGGGCGCGCGCGGTCTGTTGAAGCTCGCCGAGCTTTCCTCCTGCGAAAGCCTCGGCGCCTCGCCCGCCTTCGAGGCGGCGGCGTGGAGCGCAGCGTCCGAAAGCTGGCGCGGCGCGGAGCAGGCGGGCGTTTACGCGGCGGCGGACACGCCCGCTTACAACCTGCCGAAAGTCGCCGCGGAAAAAGCGAAGCGGCTTTCCGGCGCCGACCGGCGCACGGCCTCGCTCGAAAAAGAGCGGCTGCTGCGCACCGATCCTGACCGCCTCGCCGTCATCGAGAAGAAAGCGCGCGAGTATGAAAACGTCACGGCGGCGAGCGCGATCGAGCAATTCCGCCTGCCGCGCCGCGACGCGGCCGCCGGGCTCGCCGACGCCGGCGCCGCGGCGGGCTCGTCCCTGACGACGGCGCTGCAATTCGCGCTCGAATCGCTCGGCTTCGTCGAATTCGTCAACGGCCCCGACAATGATTACGGCCCGACGACGCGCGCCGCCGTCGCGCGCATGCAGGCGGCGGGCGGCGGCGAGCCGACCAGCGTCCTCACCGGCGCCGAAGCGCGCGCGACGATCTGCAAGGCCGCGGCGAATAACGATCCCGTCTCGCTCTATCATGTCGCGCTGATGCACCAGAACGGCTGGGGCCTGCCGAAAGACGAAACGAAGGCCGCGAGCGCGATCGCGCGGTCGGAAACGGCGATGATCGCCGCGCTCGGCGGCGCCGACCTCCCCGACTGGAAGCGCGCGGCCTACAACAAATACGCCGGCCTCATCCGCGCCTCGGCGAAGGAGTTGAAGCGGCCGGCGACGGCGCCGACGGACGAGACTGCGCCGATTTGCGAGTGACCGTCCGCCGGCGGGCGGGCGAGCAATCATCCGTATACGGATGATCTCTCAGACGTCGATGAGTTTGGCCTCGAGCGCTTCGCGCGGGGACGGCGGCGGCGCCTCGGCGTAGCCGAGACGGGCGAGCATCTGCACCGTCGCGCCGGGCTGATGCGCGAGGAGTTCGTGCGCGCGGTCGTAGGCGGGCGCCATTTCGGGGAATTCCTGCAGCGCCTGGCTGAGCGGGTGAAAGGCGACGCCCCGCTGCGCCGCCGCCTGATGGATCCTGACCCACGCCGCGCCGGCGGCGAGCTGGTCGCGGCGCGTGTTCGTCGCGGTCGACGTCGCGATGAAGGCCGCCGCGCTCATGCACGCCCTTTCGTAGAACGCGAGCGTTTCATCAAACGCCGTCTCGCCGGGAACGCCCTGCTTCTCGCGGGTCATCACGCCGGCGATCGCCAGCGCTTCGATCATCGGGCCGCCGAGCGACAGCCCCCAGGGCTGCGCTTCGATTTCGCGCTTGCCGATGCGCGTCACCGCGATTGATTCGGCGCGCGGCTTCGGCGCCGTCCACTCGATTTTCCAGGCGTCGCTCGCAAGCGCGCGCAGTTCGCTGACACGGGCCGGCTCGGCGATCGCTTGCGCGACGACGCCCTCAACGCTCGCCGCGACGATCTCGGCGAGGAGGCGAGGCTCGACCGCGCGATCCTCGAACGGCGCGCGGTTGGTGCGGCGGAGCGGCGCCGACCAGAACAGGGGATCGCGCGCCGCGCCGGCGTCCGCCTTCAGCCGCACGCGCGCAACGGGGCGCGCGTCGAGCACCGGCTGGGGCTCGCCGTCGGGAAAGGGCTCGATTTCCGCAAGCAGCCCCTTCTCGGCCGCCGCCTGCCGGAAGAGTTCGAGGAAGCAGCCGAAGCCGATGGTGATCTGCCGGCACGGCGGATCGGTCTCCGGCAAGAGGCGCGCCGTGTCGCAATAAACGGCGAGCGCGTCCTCGCCTTCAAGTGCGATGCGCCAGGGCTGCATGTTGTGCGGATTGGGCGCAAGAATCGCGAAGGCGAGCGCGTCAAGGCGCGGATCGCCGAAGCTTTGTCCCGCGCGGCTCCACGGCTCCAGCGCGCGCCTCGGCGTGCGCGTCAGCGCGAAGGCGCCCGCGCTGGCGAGACCGGCGACAATCACCGCCGCGCCGCCGGCCTGCAGCAGAACCCGCCTCGTCGCCATCGAAAGCCCTCGCACGCCTCAAGCGAAAAGAATAAGCACGCCGGCGATCATCGCAAGCGACAGGACGGTCGTCGCGGCGATCGCCGAAACCGTTTCATCGACATAACTGCCATATTGGGCGACGATCACATAGGCGCCGACCGCCGTCGGCGTGACCGTGAAAAGCGCGAGCGCGCCGCGATAGTCGGGATCGTCGACGCCCGCCGCCGAAAGCGCAGCGAAAGAAAAGGCGGGCAGCATCGCCAGCTTGACCGCGGCGATCGCGGCGATGCGGGCGCCATGCGCCCTGAGGTTTAGCTTCGCCCGCGTCGCCAGGAAAAGCCCTAGCGAAAACAGTCCGACCGGGCCTGCCGCCCGCGCAATAAGGTCGAGAACGGCGCGCAGACTCTCGGGAAGCGAAACGCCTGCAAGCGCGACGAGAAATCCGGCAAGCGCTGCGGCGACGAGCGGGTTCTTCAGTGGACGCAGCAGCGCATTGAAGACCGCGCTCATGCCTGCGCTGTAGCCGCGCGGCGCCATCAAGCTTGCGCCGAGCGCGATGATGACGATGCCTTCGACGAGCATCAGCGTCACGAAGGGCCGCGCCCAGCCTTCAACTCCCATTGCGATCGGCAGGCCGAGAAAAACCGCATTGCCGAGCACCGAGGCGAAGGCATGCGCGCCGGCCGTCTGCGGCGGCAACGCGAAAAGCTTCTGCGCGCTAACATAGGCGGCGAACGTCAATGCAACCGCCGGAACGCCATAGCTGAGCGCAAGAAGCGCGTCCTTTTCGCTGAGGTCCGTCGCCGTCGACATCAGCGCGAAAAGCGCCGCCGGAAAGCCGAACCGGAATACGAAGCGGTTGAGCGCCGCGGCGTCACCCGCCTCCGCGAGCTTCAACCGTCCGGCGGCAAAGCCGACCGCGATCACGGCAAATACCGGCAGGGCGACGGCGATGACGGTGGACATGGGTTCGCGGGCAGCCCTTGCGGAGAGCCGGCGTCCATCGCGCGGGGCGCGGCGGATTGTCAAACGGCGAGATCGGGGAGAGGGATCGAACAGGCGGCGCGCGCCTCGGGTTCCGGGGGCTGGGGGCGATTGAGTAACCGGTCGCTCCGGCGCCCGCGCCTGTTCGACAATTCAACCATCGCCCGCAATTGCGGCGCGCAAGCGGGCGAATTCAGGCGAAAGCAAGGTTAACCGGATCGTGACCGGCTAGCTCGCCAGCGTCAGCTCCTCGACGGCGCCGCGGCGCACCTTGCAGTCGCCGGTCGCCTTGGCCCCATCAGCGAAGAGGACTTCGACGGTCACGAGCAGCGCACCGCGTTCGCGACCCTTGACGAGCTTCGACTGTAACCCATCTGACGGTTTGCCCGCCTTTTCGGCGATGGCGGCAGCGCAGGCGGCTTTCGCTTCGGCGAAGTCGGCGGCGTAGGCCGGCGCGACAAGAAGGGTGGAAAAGGCGGCGATGATGGCTGTCTTTTTCATAGTCAGGTCTCCTTTTGACTTGAGGCCGGCCGCCGCTGCCGCATTTTCCTCCGGGACCATTCCCGGCTAGGCTGACGGCACAGGCGGCTTGATCCGGCCTCTTTTGTATCGTTTGGTACAAAAAGCGGCGGGTCAACGATTTTGTGCAGCATGGTACAAAAAGAAAAACTAAAGCGGGGCAGGCCGCGCGCTTACGACCCTGAGGCCGCCCTCGACAGCGTGCTCGAAGTCTTCTGGCGCGCGGGCTACGCCGCCTCGTCCCTTGACGACATTTGCGCGGCGACAGGCATGAACCGCCCGAGCGTTTACGCCGCCTTCGGCGACAAGCGGGCGCTGTTCCTGAAGGCGATCGAACGCTACCGGGAGATTTCGCGCGGGCACATGCGCGATTCCTTCGGCGCCGATCAGCCAATCCGCGACAAGCTGAAGGGCGCCTACACCCGCGCTCTCAATCTCTACTATTCGGGGGCCGATACGCCGCTTGGATGTTTCATGGTCGGCGCCGTGGTCAATGAAGCGGTCGGCGATCCCGAAATCCGCGCCGCCTTCGCTGCGGGGCTGAAGCAGTTTGATGTTGCGTTCACCGAACAGATCAGCGCGGCGCAGAGTCGCGGCGAGATCGGCGCCGGAAAGGACGCCGAAGCGCTTGGGCAACTCGCCTCATCAGCGCTCTATTATCTCGCGACGCGCTCGCGCGCGGGCGAAGATCGCGCGGTGCTGGAAAAGTTCGTGGACAGAACGATTGAACTGATCTGCGCATGAGCGCCGAGCCGGATCTTTTGTCTCGCGTTCTTTATCGCGACGGCCTGATGCTCGTGATCGACAAGCCTGCGGGCCTGCCCGTGCACGCAAAGCCCGGAACGAAAAAAGGCGAAGGCGGGCCGAGCCTTGAGGATTATTTCCACCAGCTGCGTTACGGCCTGCCGCGCGATCCCGCCCTCGCCCACCGGCTTGACCGCGACACGACCGGTTGCCTCGTGCTGGGGCGCCATCCAAAGGCGCTAAGAAAGCTGCACAAGCTTTTCCTCGAAGGGCGCATCGACAAGACCTATTGGGCGGTTTGCAAGGGCGCTCCCGAGAAACCGTCCGGGACGATCGACGTCCCGCTGAAGAAGGGAAATGAACGCGCCGGCTGGAAGATGTCAGTCGCGGCGCCGGATGACGCCGATGCGATCAGCGCGGTCACGACGTACCGCACGCTGAAATCCGTGGACGGACTGTCGTTCATTGAAGCCAAACCGAAAACGGGGCGCACCCATCAGATCCGCGTTCACCTCAGCTCTATCGGTGCACCGATCCTCGGCGATCCGCTCTATGGCGACCTGACGAAGGAGGAGCGCGCAGGGCCCATCATGCTGCATGCGCGCCGTGTGATCGTGCCGATCTCGAAAAACAAGGAGCCGGTGACGGTGGAAGCGCCGCCGCCCGAATGGATGGCGGCGATGTTGCTGCGTTTCGAGCGCTAATCGCGCCGCTGGCGATTCCTAGAGAGCCGCCTGCAGTTCTTTGAGGCGCGCGAGAGTCTCTTCCGCCGCCATGCGCGTGTCCGGCGCGGTGTCGGCGTCGGTCACGTCCTGCTCGGCCCATTTGATGCGCTCGGCGATCATCGCAGCGCTAAGCTCGGCGACCGGAATCGCCTCCTCGGCGAGGATGGTGAGGCCCATCGGCGTCACCTCGGCGAAGCCGCCGCGCACGAAAATGCGCTTTTCATCGGCGCCGGTTTTGACCTTCACGACGCCCGGCAGCAGCACCGACATGAATGGCGCATGGTTGGGAAGAACTCCGAACAGCCCTTCCGCGCCCGGCGCTTCGACCATGTCGACGTCGCCGGAGAAGAGTTCCTTCTCGGGTGAGACGAGATTGAAATGGAGTTTGTCTGCCATTGACTGGACTTACGCCGCTTCCGCCGCGAGGCGCTGCGCTTTTTCAATCGCCTGCTCGATCGTGCCGACCATGTAGAAGGCCGCTTCCGGCAGATGATCGTATTCGCCGGCGACGAGGCCCTTGAACGAGCGGACGGTGTCGGCGATCGGCACCTGCACGCCGGGCGAGCCGGTGAAGACCTGCGCGACGTCGAAGGGCTGCGACAGGAAGCGTTCGACCTTCCGCGCGCGGCTGACGACGAGCTTGTCGTCTTCCGAGAGTTCATCCATGCCGAGAATGGCGATGATGTCCTGCAGCGCCTTGTAGCGCTGGAGGATGCCCTGCACCGAACGCGCGACCTGATAATGCTCCTCGCCGACGATGCGCGGGTCGAGAATGCGCGAGGTCGAGTCGAGCGGATCGACCGCCGGATAAATGCCTTTTTCGGAAATCGCGCGGTTGAGCACGGTCGTCGCGTCAAGGTGCGAGAACGACGTCGCCGGCGCCGGGTCGGTGAGGTCGTCGGCGGGCACGTAGATCGCCTGCACCGAGGTGATCGAACCTTTGGTCGTCGTCGTGATGCGTTCCTGAAGCTGGCCCATGTCGGTCGCGAGCGTCGGCTGATAGCCGACCGCCGACGGGATGCGACCGAGGAGCGCTGACACTTCTGAGCCCGCCTGCGTGAAGCGGAAGATGTTGTCGACGAAAAAGAGAACGTCCTGGCCCTGGTCGCGGAAATGCTCTGCGACGGTGAGGCCGGTCAGCGCGACGCGCGCGCGCGCGCCCGGCGGCTCGTTCATCTGGCCGTAGATGAGCGCGCATTTGGAGCCAGCGGCGCTGCCCGTCTTGTGCGGGTCCTTGTTGACGCCCGACTCGATCATCTCGTGATAGAGGTCGTTGCCTTCGCGCGTGCGCTCGCCGACGCCGGCGAACACGGAATAACCGCCGTGCACCTTCGCGATGTTGTTGATCAGCTCCTGAATGAGCACGGTCTTGCCGACGCCCGCGCCCCCGAAAAGACCGATCTTGCCGCCCTTGGCGTAGGGGCACAGAAGATCGACGACCTTGATGCCGGTGACGAGGATTTCCGCTTCCGTCGACTGCTCGACGAAGGGCGGGGCTTCCTGGTGAATGGCGCGGCGCAGCTTGTGCTCGACGGGGCCTGCTTCATCGACCGGCTCGCCGATGACGTTCATGATGCGCCCCAGCGTGCCGTCGCCGACGGGCACGGAAATCGCCGCGCCGGTGTCGGTGACCTTCTGTCCGCGCACGAGACCTTCGGAGCTATCCATCGCGATCGTGCGGACCGTGTTCTGCCCGAGATGTTGCGCCACTTCGAGGACGAGGCGGTTGTCGCCGTTCTTCGTCTCCAGCGCCGACAGGATCGCCGGCAGATGATCGTCGAACACGACGTCGACGACGGCGCCGATTACCTGGCTGATGCGGCCTTCTTTACCCATGGTCAGTTCCTTCGTTCGTCCTTCGTATGTCGTCGTAAGGCGGGCTTCAGCCCGCCGGAGTTTGTCAGCGGCGGGCTGAAGCCCGCCCTACCAATTCCTCAAACCGCCTCTGCGCCCGAGATGATTTCGATGAGTTCTTTCGTGATCTGCGCCTGACGCGCGCGGTTATACTGCAGCGTCAAGTCGTTGATCATGTCGCCGGCGTTGCGCGTCGCATTATCCATAGCGCTCATCGACGCCGCCTGTTCCGAGGCGACGTTTTCGAGGAGCGCGCGGAAGACCTGCACGGCGGCGTAGCGCGGGAGCAGCGCCTTGAGGATCGTCTCCTCGTCGGGCTCGTAGTCGTAGATCGCGCCTTTGAGGTCCGGCGTCTTCACGCCCTCAGGGGCCTTGGCCGGGATGATCTGCTGCGCGGTCGGGATCTGCGACACGACCGATTTGAATTTGCCGTAGAAGAGCGTTGCGACGTCGAACTCGCCGGCGTCGAACATCGAGAGCGCCTTCGACGCGATTTCCTGCGCTTGCGCAAAACCGACCGACTTGATCGCGGTGAAGTCGGTCTTCCAGACGATGAGATCGCCATAGAGCCGCTTAAGCTGGTCGTTGCCCTTGCGCCCGACGGTGATGATCTTGACCGTCTTCCCCTCGCCCTGAAGGCGGACGATGTGCTCGCGCGCGAGGCGCACGATCGAGGAATTGAAGGCGCCGCACAGCCCCTTGTCGGCGGTCGCGACGATGAGGAGATGCGTTTTGTCGCTCCCCGTGCCGGCGAGCAGCTTCGGCGCGTTCGGATTGTCCTTCGCCGATGCGGCGAGGTTCGCGAGCACGCCTTCCATCCGCTCCGTATAGGGACGGGCGGCCTTGGCGGCCTCCTCCGCGCGGCGCAGCTTTGCCGCGGCGACCATTTGCTTCGCTTTGGTGATCTTCTTCGTCGACTTGACGGAAGCGATCCGGTTCTTGAGGGCCTTAAGGGAGGGCATTATTGCGCAGCCTTCCGGCAATCTTCTACGCCGGCCTCAACCCAAGCAATGTGTTCTTGATTTGATTTCTCGTCGGGACGAACCATCGAAAGTCCCGCGAGCTCAATATCGCCTGCTAGACATTCCAGCCCGCTCATAATCAACTCACGGTCTTTCTTTTTTTGGGCAGCCACTCTCGTGAGCCAATCGCCACAAGGGCCAGTTGAAGCTACCCCGAAATTTTTGAAGCTAGGATTTGCAGCGCAGACTCTCAATTCGTCGAACAACGCAACGTTTGCCTTGATTAGTTCGACAGGAAGCCCTGGCATTGCATCACCCTCTCCGGCGGGGTCTTTTGCAGACGCTGCCACGGAAGCTCCTTCAAAGTCGGCCGCAACCACTTCCGCTCCGGTTTGTTCAACCGGCCCGCAAGCGCCTAATGCGCCAAATCCCATCAAGCCTAGCAACGCCTTTCGCAAGACCATTGCGCACTTCCTTCGAATTCGCCCTAAGCGAATTTCTTCACAAACGCGTCGAGGATCGCGACGAGCTTGTCTTCTTCCGCCTTGTCGAGCTTGCCCGTGTCGCGGATCGTCTTGAGGAGCGCGCCGTGCTCGCCATGGAGGTGGCGGAGGAACTCCTTCTCGAAATCCTGCACGCGGTTCTTCGGCATCTTGTCGAGATAACCGCGCACGCCCGCGAAGATGACGCAGACCTGCTCCTCGACTTGAAGCGGCGAGAATTGCGGCTGTTTCATCAGTTCGGTGAGACGGTCGCCGCGGTTCAAGATGCGCTGCGTCGTCGCGTCGAGGTCGGAGCCGAACTGCGCGAAGGCGGCGAGTTCCCGGTATTGGGCGAGTTCGCCTTTGATCTTGCCGGCGACCTGTTTCATCGCCTTGATCTGCGCGGATGAGCCGACGCGGGAGACCGAAAGACCGACGTTCACCGCGGGGCGGATGCCCTGATAGAAGAGGTCGGTTTCGAGGAAGATCTGGCCGTCGGTGATCGAGATGACGTTGGTCGGGATGTAAGCCGACACGTCGTTCGCCTGCGTCTCGATGATGGGGAGCGCCGTCAGCGAGCCCGCGCCGTGATCTTCGTTCAGCTTCGCCGCGCGTTCGAGAAGGCGCGAGTGAAGATAGAAGACGTCGC
>CAZOEB010000109.1:0-9874 GCA_964578685.1 uncultured Caulobacterales bacterium | reverse complement strand
TCCGCTCTCGTTCAGGATCTTTTTCCCTAACTCAACATTCGTGCCCTCTAACCGCACGACCAGCGGCACTTTCAATCCCACCTCTTTCACCGCGGCGATGATGCCTTCCGCGATGGTGTCGCAGCGCATGATGCCGCCGAAGATGTTGACCAGAATTCCCTGCACCGCCTTGTCGGAAGTGATGATCTTGAAAGCTTCCGTCACTTTCTCCTTCGTCGCGCCGCCGCCGACGTCGAGGAAGTTCGCAGGCTCCGCGCCATAGTGCTTGATGATGTCCATCGTCGACATGGCGAGGCCCGCGCCGTTCACCATGCAGCCGATATTGCCGTCGAGCTTGACGTAGGAGAGGTCGAACTCCTTCGCCTTGCGCTCGAATTCGTTCTCTTCCGTTTCATCGCGCAGCGCCGCGACATCCGGGTGGCGGAAGATCGCGTTATCGTCGAAGCCGACTTTCGCGTCGAGCACGCGGAGATTTCCGTCCTTGGTGACGATCAGCGGATTGACCTCCAGCATCGCCATGTCCTTGTCGGTGAAGGCTTTGTAGAGCTGCGCGGTCAGCTTGCCGCACTGCTTGGCGAGATCGCCGGTCAGTTTCAGCGCGTCGGCGATGCGGCGGCCATGATGCGGCATGAAGCCGGTCGCGGGGTCGATCCGGACGGTGACGATCTTCTCCGGCGTTTCCTCCGCGACTTCCTCGATGTTCATGCCGCCTTCGGTCGAGACGATGAAGGCGATGCTGGCGCTGCCGCGATCGACAAGAGCGGAGAGATAAAGTTCGCGCGCGATGTCGGATCCGTCTTCGATATAGATGCGGTTTACCTGTTTGCCGGCCGCGCCCGTCTGCTTGGTGACGAGCGTCGCGCCGAGCATCTGCCTCGTGAATTCGGCGGCTTCCGCCGGCGATTTTGCTAGACGCACGCCGCCCTTTTCGCCGGCGGAGGCTTCCTTGAACTTGCCCTTGCCGCGTCCGCCGGCGTGGATCTGCGCCTTCACGACGTAGAGCGGTCCGGGGAGGGTTTTGGCCGCCGCTTCCGCATCCTTCGCGTCGAGCACCGCAACCCCCTTCGACACCGGAACGCCGAAGGATTTGAGGAGTTCTTTCGCCTGGTATTCGTGGATGTTCATGGAAGGCTCCGGGGGGTTCAAAGTCGGGCCCCGCTTAACGCGCGGCGGCAAGGCCCGCAACCTTCCGCGAAACGTGATGGGGCGGGGCGGGCGGAAACCTGCTATCCGGGCGGCGCCTTCGCCAAAGGAGACCCGTGATGAAACCGCTTCTTGCAGCGCTCGCCGCCGTCAGCCTTTCTTTCGCGGCCGCCGCGCCCGCCGCCGACGCCGCCGATCTCGGCCCCAATGTCGGCGCCGCCATTCCGCATGACCTCGCCGCCACGGACGCTTCAGGCGCCGCGCGCGATTTCGACAGCCTTGTCGGACCGAAAGGCATGGCGCTCTTTTTCGTGCGTTCGGTCGACTGGTGCCCCTATTGCAAGGCGCAGACGCTCAGCGTCGACGCCTCGCGCGCGGAGTTCGAGAAGCGCGGGCTTTCCGTCGTGTTCGTCAGCTATGACGCGGTGGAGAAGCAAAAGGCGTTCGCAGCAGCCAAGAATGTCGGCGTGACGCTGCTTTCCGATCCGAAGTCCGAGATCATCGACGCCTTCGGTCTCAGGAACGAAAAGCACGTCTCAGGCCGCTTCGCCGGCATCCCGCACCCGGCGGCCTTCATCGTGAAGCCGGACCGCACGATCGCCGCGAAACTCTATGAGGCCGACTACGCGACGAACGACAAAAGCTACGTCAATCGCCCCGAGGTCGGCGCCGTGCTCGCCGCCGCCGACGGCGCGCTCCAATGATCATCGTCTCGGGCCATGCGACGGTGAAGCCCGGCGCGCTCGACAGGGCGCGCGGCGCGATGCTGAAGGCGATCGAAGCGACGCGCCGCGAGGAAGGGTGCCTCTTTTATTCCTATGGCGAGGATGTGACGGCGCCCGACACGATCATCGTCCTCGAATACTGGAAAGACTGGGCCTCGCTCGAACGGCACTTCACGCAGCCGCACATGGCGGAATGGGTGAAGACGCTCGGCGAGGTCGGCGTCGTCTCCCGCGACATCCGGGCGTCGGAAACCGGGGAAACGCGCCCGCTTTGACGGCGCAGCGGCTGTCTTTCAGGCGCTGATCGGCTACCTTCGCCGCAGTCGATTCGCCTCGAAATCGAGCGCTGACTGAGAGGGGTCCCCGCCATGCTGAAACCGACGCGCCTGTTCGCCGCTTCCCTGCTGACGATCGCTCTCGCCGCGCCAGCCTATGCGCAGAGCGATCTGCGCGCGGAGATCGCAGCGGATTACAAAACGAACCTCGCGCCGCTTTTTGACTATTTCCATCGCAATCCGGAATTGTCGCATCGCGAATTCAAGACGGCCGAGCGGCTGGCGAAGGAGATTCGCGCGCTCGGCTATGAGGTTACGGAAAAGGTCGGCGGCACGGGCGTCGTCGCGGTGATGAAGAACGGCGAGGGGCCGACGGTGATGATCCGCGCCGATATGGACGGGCTTCCCGTGAAGGAGGATTCCGGCCTCAGCTACGCCTCGACCGTCACGCAGGAAGATATTGACGGCGTTGTGAAGCCGGTGATGCACGCCTGCGGGCATGACACGCACATCACTTCGCTCGTCGGCACGGCGCGCGCGCTCGCGGCGCGCAAAGACCAGTGGAAGGGAACGCTCGTCCTCATCGGCCAGCCGGCGGAGGAGCGCATTTCCGGCGCGCGCGACATGCTCGCGGACGGGCTCTACAAGCGCTTTCCAAAGCCGGACTATGCGCTCGCCTTCCATGTCGCGGCGGACCGCCCGTCCGGCAAGATCGAGGTTCCGCTCGGGGCCGCCTACGCCAGCGCCGACAGCGTCGACATCATCGTAAAGGGCGTCGGCGCGCACGGCGCCTCGCCGAACAAGGGCGTCGACCCGGTGCTCGTCGCCGCGCAGATCGTCGTCTCGCTGCAATCGGTCGTCTCGCGCTCGATCGACCCGTTGCAGCCGGGCGTCATCACGGTCGGCGCGATCCACGGCGGCGCGAAGCACAACATCATCGGCGATCGGGTGGAGATGCAGCTGACGGTGCGCTCGCTCGACCCGAAGGTGCGCCTGCAACTCCTCGACGGCATCGACCGCGTCGCCATGGGCGTCGCGCTCTCCATGGGCGTGCCGGAAAAGCTGCTGCCGGAAGTCATCCGTTCAAAGACGGAATCGACGCCTCCCACGGTCAACGACGCCGCGACGGCGGCGATCGTGAAAGAGGCGCTGATCGCAAAGATGGGCGCGGACGCCCTCGTCGAACTGCCCCCCGAAGGCATGGGCGCGGAGGACTTCGCCTATTTCGTGACGCCGGAATCGGGCGTCAAAGGGGTCTATTTCGCGGTCGGCGGCACGCCGGCGAAAGATGTCGAGAAAGCGCCCTCGCACCATTCGCCGTTCTTCAAGGTCGAACCAGAACCCTCGATCAAAGCCGCCACCGAAGCGATGGTGATCGCCGCGATGCGGCTCTTCAACGGGAAGTGACTCGCGGCTCGATCAGGTCCCACTTCTGCCCGTAAAGATCCTCGAACACCGCGACGGTTCCGTAGGCTTCACGCCGCGGCGATTCGAGGAACCGCACCCCCTGCGCCGTCATCGCCGCGTGGTCGCGCGCGAAATCATCTGTGTGAAGAAAAAGGAATACGCGCCCGCCCGCCTGCGCGCCGACGGCGGCCTTTTGCGCGGCGCCGTCCGCCTTGGCGAGGAGCAGGGCGCAGCCCCCGCCCGGCGGCGAGACGACGACCCAGCGCTTGGCCGGCGAAAGCGCGATGTCCTCGACAAGCGAAAAGCCGAGCTTGTCGATGAACCAGCCGATAGCCTCGTCATAATCGCGGACGAGATAGGCGATCGCGCCGAGCTTCATATGAAAATCGCGACCGACTGGCGCCCGGCGATGACCGGCTCGCCTTTGCGGCTCCAGACGAACATGTCCTGGCTCGAATAGCCCTCCGCCGCGTTCTCGGCCCGGCTTTCGAGGAGCCACCAGCCATCGTCTGTCGACGGATGATCGGTGAGGAAATTGAGCCCCCACGTCATCGAGCTGATGCGCGCGAAGGTCGGGAACATCGGCATCATCGCGGGCGGCGGCATGTCGGCGAGCGCGAGGAGGGCGGCGATCGAGGTCGCCTTGCTGTCGCGGTGACGCACCCACAGGAAATGATCGTGCTCGGCCGACGACGTCATCGGCGCGCCGCCCTTCGCGAGGCGCACGTCGAAATTGTGCGCGAAGACCGGTCCGTCAAATCCCGGCGGAAAGAAGAATCCGGACGCCTCAGGCCCTGGAACATCGGGCATCGGCGTGAAATGGCGGTTGAACATGGAAGGGCGCGCCAGCCCGAAGGCGAAGATCGCGCGTGCGGCGAGCCCCCCTTCGCCCGACAAGTCGGCGCCCACAAAGGTCACCGACTTTCCCTGCCGCAAAATTTCGGCCTTCACCGACACCTCGCCCTCGGCGGGCCCGATGAAGGAGACCTGCGCGGAACGCAGCGGCGGCAGGTCAGGAAAGAAGTTCAGGGCGCCCTCAAGACAAAGCGCGGCGTTCAGGCCGCCGTAGAAGGTGCGGCCCTGCAGCCAGTTCTCCGGCACGCGGCCGCGAAAGCCGGCGGGCGTCTGTGAGAACGCTTCGATAATCTCCGTATACGTCACCATTATTTCGGCAGGCCCGAATAACCGGCCGCCTCGCGCAGCGCAGCGCCCTCCATCAACAATCCGTCTTTCATCACGAGGTCGACCTGGCGCAGCGCGGCGAGCGACGTCGAGACGTCGCCGTTGACGAGGAGGAGGTCCGCCTCACGGCCCGCGGCGATCGATCCGACCCTGTCGCCGACGCCCATGACCTTCGCCGCGACGCTCGTCGCCGTCGCCAGCGCTTCAGCGTTCGTCATGCCGGCGGTTGCGTAGAGTTCCAGCTCGCGAATGAGATCGGACGGCAGGCCGTCCGTTCCAGCGACGATCGGCACGCCCTTTTCGTGCATCACGCGCACGGTCTCGACGAGTTTCAGGAAACTCGCCCGCATGTCGGCGCGCGTCGCCTCATAGCCTTCGGGCGCGACGAGGCCGCCGGACTTGAATTGCCGCTCGACCTGCGCCGGCACGACGCCGAGGAAGGGAAGCGCCGCGGCGGCGACCTCGCCCTGCTCCGGCACGAAGCTTTGTTCGTACACGGTCAATGTCGGGTCGATGACGATCCGCTTCGCCGCGAGCGTCTCGATGAAACCTTTCATCGGCTCGGCGTCGAGGTCGATATGCTGGGCGTGCTTGCCCGGTCCGAAAAACCGGTTGAGTCCGTTCGACGTTTTCACGACGTCGTCGGGCATGGCGTCCATGACGACGAAATTGATGTGGTTGATTCCGTCATAGCCGGCGGCGACCGCCTCTGACGGGCGCATGCCGGCGGGGATGTGCCCTTGCGCGCTCATGCCGAGACGATGCGCCTCCTCGGCGAGCGGCGCGACCCACTCGGGGTTGATGGTGCCGTAGAGCTTGACGCCGAGATGGCCTTCCTCCTTGCCGATCGCAAGCTCGCGTTTTCCCTCTTCAACCGACTTGATCCGTACGAATCCTTGGGCCGACAGCGGGCCGTCGCCGTCCATGCCGAGGATCGGATAGATCGTCGGGCCGAGAAGCGCGCCGTCATCGATGCGCTTCTTCCGTGCAAGGAGCGTCGCTTTTTCATTGCCGATGTCGCGCACATTGACGACGCCTTGGCTCAAGGCGAGGACGCCCGAACCGTCGCCGCCCGAATGATAGTGCATGTCCCAGAGGCCGGGAACGAGCGTTTTCCCCTCGCCGTCGATGACCGATGCGCCGTCAGGCGCTTTCACTTTCTTGACCTTGCCGACAGCGGCGATCCTGCCGCTCTCGACGAGCACCGACATTTTCTTCTGGAACGACGCGCCGTCGTAGAGCGTGACGTTTTGGAACAGCACGGGACCCTCCGGCGTCTTCGCGATCTTCGCGACGAGCGCCGGCGCCCGTGCGGCGAGCGCGGCGGTTTCGGCGTCGATCAGCTGCTGGCGCACGCTCTCCCAGCCCTTCGGCAGCCACGAGAGCCAGCCCACAGTCGCAAAGAAATCGTCCTTGTCGTCGACCCAGACGATGGAGGGCTCGAACGACAGGCCCTCGATCGCCTTCGCCGTCAGCGTCTTTTTCTCGCCCTTTGCGGCGACCTCAAGCGTCGTCAGGTCGCTGATGCGCGCCGCGCCGCCGGGCAACGCATCAAGGCGCCCGTCCGCGTCCTTCGTCAGCGCGCCAAGCAGCACGGCGCTGACATCCGCCGGCCCGCCGAAGGGAATGTAGACAAGATTGTCCCGCCACGGCGCTTCGCCTTCATCCGCCGGCGTCTTCCAGCGTGCGACATTGTTCTCGATACGGAAGGTCTCGCCCGCGTCGCCGGACGGCGTGACGCCGCGGATCTCCATCGACAGCGGGCGCCCGTCTGCGTCCACGGCGGTCGCATGGTCAAGGTCATAGGTGAGGCCGCGCAGCACGATCTTCATGCGCGCGCGCCTGACGCCGTCCTTGTCGGTCCAGACCTTCTCCTCGCCATGCTGGCCGCCGGCCGAGAGGATCGACCAGACTTTCGCGTTCGCCGGCGGCTCGGCGAGACCCTCGGCGAACGCGAGGCTCAACAGGCTCGAACCGGCGGCGAGGAGGGCTGCGAAGGTTTTCATGGGGTGTTTCCTGAAAGCGTCGAGACGAGGGTAGGGGCCGATTCGAGCGTCCGCCACGCCTGAACGCAGGGGAGCGGTCCGCCCACTTCGGAAGAAAAACCATGAGGGCAGGACCCGAGAGGCCTGACGCGCCGCGCCAACCGGTGAAAGGAGCGCAGCCTGTGCGCCGATATCCGGCCAGCGACGCGTTCCCCAAATCGACGAAGTAAATCGCGCTGCACAACTATTGCGGTCAGAAAGATCAGTAATAGCAATTATTTGACATGCCGCGTCGCACGGATCACAATACTGTGAGGCGCAATTCTGGTGACGCCGTCTTCTTGGGGAGTATTCGATGAAAAAGCTGACCTTTATGGCTGCGGCTGCTGCGGCGGCTCTGACGGCAGGCGCGGCTCACGCCGCGCCGGTGACGTTCACGAAATTGACCGGCGTTACGGGAGCGCCCGGCGGCGCCGCGACGGCGGTTTTCAAAGCCGACCTGACGACCGCCGGACTCTCCGCGATTTCCTCGCTGTCGATCAGCGACAGCGGCGTCATAGGCGGCTCGGCGCCGGGACAGTTTTCCGGCTTCGACCTCGATGCGATCCTTATTTCTACAGTGGATTGCGCGACGGCGGCATGCGCGGCGGCGCTTGTCCCGAGCGTCGGCATCAGTTTCGGCTCGGGCGATTTTTCGCCAGGGACGCAAACGGCGCCGACCGATCCGAAACTGTTCGGCACCGACGCCGCCGGGACGGGCCTCGACAATATGGTCGCGACGCTCGGCGCATTTGACGGCTTCTCGAGCACGCTGACGCCTGCCGGGTTCATCAGCCTGGGCGTGAACGGGTCGATCGCGTTCAACCTGCTGTCGACCGTGATGATCACGGGACCCTTGTTCCTCTATATCGGCGAAGTCGGCGACAACGGCGAACTGGCCGCCGGCGGCATCGAAGTCTCCGATGCGCCGATCCCGGTTCCGGGCGCCATTCCGCTGTTCCTGACCGGCCTCGCCGCGGCGGCGGCCGCGCGCCGCCGCAAGGCGGCGGTCTAGGCGCTTCAGACGCATCTCATGGTTAAGGGCGCCGCGCTCCGCGTCCCGGAGCGCGGCGTTGATTCCTATGCGGATCGACGCCGGTCCGGCGAATGTCGTTTGACTTCGGCGCGCGGATGACAGCCGCCGTGGGCGCCGCCGGCGGGGCGGGGGTTCAACCCGCCGCCCGCCGATCTCCCTCGTCGCGCAAGCGGGAGAGAGGCGCGCGCAGCGCACTCACGATCGCCGGCCGCGCGCGCAAGAAAAGGCGATAAGCCCGCTCCAGCAGCCAAAGCGCCGGCGGAACCTTTGCGACGAGCCCTAGCGGGCGCAGCAGCGGAATCGCGCGCCACATCGCCGCGAACGCCGCCGCGCCGGAGACGATCGGCCCGCCCGCTTCCTGCGCGTGAAACCGAGATAGGAGTTCGGCGCGGTCGATCGGGCACGCCGCATCGGGCGAGGCGACGTCGACGAAGTCGATGGCGCCCCTGGCGTCGAGCCGGCGCATCAGCGCGATCTCCGCCGCGCAGAGCGGGCAGGCGCCGTCGAACCAGACGGTGAGGGCGGGGGCGGACATGTCTTGTCTACGCGGGTGGGACGGCGGCGGATGATGGGCCCGCCATTGCGCGCGCGCGCATGATCTGAAACATCGCGCGCCATGATCCTTTTCCAACCCAGGGCGCGTGGGTGACGGCGGCCCCCAACTTTCGCCGCGTGCTCCTCCTCGGCGCAACCGGCTCTATCGGCCGCGCGACGGCGCGCGCGCTTGTCTCAAACGGGCACGAGGTCGTGGCGCTGGTCCGTCCGGGCGCCGATGCGGGCGGCCTCGATGGCGCGATCCTGCGCCGCGGCGAGGCGACAGACGCCGCCTCGCTCGCGCGCGACGGCTTTGCGGGGGAAGCGTTCGACGCGGTCGTCTCCTGCCTCGCCTCGCGGAATGGCGCGCCGGACGACGCCTGGGCCGTCGATTACGCCGCGCATGTCGCCGCGCTTGATCTTGCGACGCGCGCGGGCGTCCGGCGCTTCGTGCAGCTCTCCGCAATCTGCGTGCAGAAGCCGCGCCTCGTCTTCCAGCACGCCAAGCGCGCCTTTGAGGGCAAGCTGATGGCGTCAGCCACGGAATGGACGATCATCCGCCCGACCGCCTATTTCAAATCGTTGTCAGGCCAGATGGAGCGCCTCAAGGCCGGAAAGCCCTTCCTCATGTTCGGCGGCGGAAGGCTCACCGCGACGAAGCCGATCAGCGACGGCGACCTTGCGCGCTACATCGCCGCGCGGCTGGAGGACGGCGTGGCGGCTGGACGCATCCTCCCCATCGGCGGCCCGGGCCCGGCGATCACCCCGCGCGAGCAGGGCGAACTGCTCTTCGCCGCGCTCGGGCTGCGGCCCCGCTTCGCCTCGGTCCCGCCCGCATTGTTCGCGGGCGCCGCGCGCCTATTGTCAGCAGCCGGAACATTCGCCCCGCCCCTGAAGGCGAAAGCGGAATTCGCCCGCATCGGCCATTACTACGCGACGGAATCGATGCTCGTCTGGGACGAAGCAAGGGGCCGCTACGACGCCGACGCGACGCCGGAAACGGGAGGCGAAACGCTGTTCGGGTTTTATGAGCGGCTGGCGCGGGGAGAGGCGGAGGCGGATTTGGGGGCGCACCGGGCGTTTTGAGGGGGCGCAAAGAACATCAATCCCGAGCGCGCTGTGTTATGGCCACAAGCGATGGCGCAACTGCCATTAAGGCATTGCGAAAACAGGTTTCTTGTAGTTACCATCCAGGATATCGGGGGAGCCATGAAACCGTCAATAACATTTGACGTCATCGACACTGACGATCATCGGGCATGGAAGGAAATATATTCCGACTGGGGACGCTACGCCCCGGAAGATTTGTTTTTGAACAATATAGTCTCGCGGTTTTCGGATAATGAATTTCGTACATCGCGGGATTGGCTCGATTGTTTGTTTTATTCCATCCTACTGGCTATTTTTCTTACAGTTATATTACTTCAATTAAACTATAGATTCGCATTCTTGCCTGCGCCGCTCTTGGATTTTCTTTACCCGCTTCTTGTCGCATTAGGCCCTGTTTACAAACTCATTGACGCCTGAATCGACACTTGATTCAAGGAT
>CAZOEB010000108.1:0-9880 GCA_964578685.1 uncultured Caulobacterales bacterium | reverse complement strand
GCCTGAAAAGGTCCGCGCAATTCGTCGATAATGTGATGGATTTCGCGCGCGAGGACCTGATCGGCTTCAAGCGTCCGCTCGCCGCGACTTTCGCCTTCACCGCCCCGATCGTCATGGCTTTTGCTTATTATGCCGGCGGGCTCGAGCAGCTTCTTCCCATCGGTCTCAGCTATCTCGTCGTCACGGGCGCCGGCCTTTACGTCGTCGGCCGGCGCGAGTGGCCGGGCCTTGTCGCCCAGTTTGAGGAAAAAACCATCGAGAAACGCCGCGCGGCCGCCGACCTCAAATGCGGCTTCGGCGAATCCTCGTTCCTCAATCTTTCGCGGGCGCCGCATTATTTCGAGCATGAGAACGGCGTCATCGTTCTTGCGGACGCCGGCGACTTCAAGACGCTCTTCTTCACCATCGATCGCGACCACCGCGACGATCGCTGGAACGCTTATGTGAACGGCGAGCTTGACCGCCGCGTCTGGCGCTGGCTGCGGTTGCCGGTGTCTCGCGATATCGTGAAATTCTCGACCGAGGCCTCGAAGCTGGCGCGGACGAGCCCCGACCCGACCCGCATCCGCTCGATCGACGCGTGGGAAGCGATCAACGTCGCTCTCGGCGAACCGCTTGACGGCGCGGTCATTCATCGCCCGTTCGATGAGGTCGTGGACACCGTTTCGCGCCTCTGCTGAGGGGCCTGCGGCGCTTTCGCCGCCTACCGAAGCTCTGCGGGCCCTGCTAGACGGGGCCCATGGCGACTCTCATCGACACCAAAGCGGCGAGGCACCCGGAAAAGCAGAACCGGCCGGACACGCCGCTCGTCCGCAAGCCGGACTGGATCCGCGTCCGCGCGCCGACCTCGGCGGGCTATGCGCAGACGCGGACGATCGTCCGCGAGCGGAAGCTTCACACGGTCTGTGAGGAGGCGTCGTGCCCCAATATCGGCGAGTGCTGGTCGAAAAAGCACGCGACGATGATGATCATGGGCGACACCTGCACGCGCGCCTGTTCCTTCTGCAATGTGAAGACGGGGCTGCCCGGACCGCTCGACGCCGACGAACCGGCGAATGTCGCGAGCGCGGTGAAGGCGATGGGGCTCTCCCATGTCGTCATCACCTCTGTCGACCGCGACGATCTCAGCGATGGGGGCGCTGCGCATTTCGCAGCGGTCGTGCGCGCGATCCGCGCGGAGAACCCCGACACTACGATCGAAATCCTGACGCCCGACTTCCTGCGCAAAGAGGGCGCCGAGAATGTTGTGATCGATGCGCGCCCTGACGTCTTCAACCACAACCTTGAAACCGTGCCGCGGCTCTATCTCTCGATCCGCCCGGGCGCGCGGTACTTTCAGTCGCTGCGGCTCCTTCAGAAAGTGAAGGAGCGCGATCCGGCGATGTTCACGAAATCCGGCCTCATGGTCGGTCTCGGCGAAACTCGCGAGGAGGTGATGCAGGTGATGGACGACATGCGCGTCGCCGGCGTCGATTTCATCACCATCGGCCAATATCTCCAGCCGACGCGCAAACACGCCGCCGTTGATCGTTTTGTGCCGCCGGAGGAGTTCGCCGCCTATGAAGCGATGGCGAGGGCGAAAGGCTTTCTCATGGTTTCAGCCTCGCCGCTGACACGCTCTTCGCACCACGCCGGCGAAGACTTCGCGAAACTGCAAGCGGCCCGGGCGGCGAAAGGCGCGTGACGGCGCGGCGCACGACGACCGAGGTTCCCTACAGCGCGGCGGAAATGTTCGCGCTCGTCGCCGATGTCGAGCGCTATCCGGAGTTCATCCCTTGGTGCGTCGCGCTGCGCGTCGTCGAGCGGGAGGAGGGCGCGCTGCTCGCTGACATGGTCGTCGCCTACAAGGTCTTTCGCGAGCGCTTCCGGAGCCTCGTGACGCTCGACCCGCGCGCCGGCCGCATCACTGCGACCTATGTGGACGGTCCGTTCCGCACCTTGAGGAACGAATGGGCGTTCAAGGACCGGCCCGAGGGCGGTTCGACCATAGATTTCCTTATCGACTTCGAGTTCCGCAACTTCATCCTCCAGGCGACCGCGCAACAGGTGTTCGACAAGGCGTTCGCCCGCATGGCGGACGCTTTTGTCGCGCGCGCGGTGAAAGTCTATGGAAAACGCGAAACGACGCCGGCTTAGCCGAGAGGGATTGCGCCCATGAAGAAGTTTGAAGATCGCTACGACATCTCAACGGACGAAATCATGTTCGCGAACGGCGAGCACATGGATGTCGGCGCTGTCAGCGCAGCGCACGCGCCGTGGTGGAACCGGACGCTGTGCGCGGTCAACGACACGTGGGTGCGGCTCGGCGTTCTCGACGGCGACTTTCACTGGCACAAGCATGACGACACCGACGAATTCTTCATGGTGATGGAAGGCCAGCTCGACATCGAGCTTGAAGACCGCACCGTGACCCTGAAGCCCGGCCAGGCGTTCACTGTGCCAAAGGGCGTGATGCACTTCCCCCATGCGCGCGGGCGCACAAGCGTGCTGATGATCGAGAAGGCGGGGGTAGAGCCGACGGGGAGCTAGGGAGTTCGAACGCGTCCGTCATAGTCCGTTCAAGACAAGGGCCAGCGCCGTTTCCGTCGCGCGAAGGCGAACGAGATTTCGGTCGGCGTCTGCAAACACCCGCCGCTCCAGGCGCACGGCGCAGCCTCGTGCCGCAAGGCCGAACCAGACGAGGCCGACGGGTTTTCTGGCGCTGCCGCCCGAAGGCCCGGCGACGCCGGTGATCGACACGGCGATATCGGCGCGCGAGCGCTGAAGGGCGCCTTTGGCCATTGCACGCGCCACGGGACCGCTGACGGCGCCGTGCTGCGCGATGAGGGCCAAGGGCACGCCGAGCATTTCGGCCTTCGCTTCATTTGAATAGGTGACGAAGCCGCGGTCGAGCACGGCTGAGGCGCCGGGAACGTCGGTGATCGCGGCGGCGACCATCCCGCCGGTGCAGCTTTCCGCCGCCGCGATCATCACGCCGTCGGCGCCCGCCTTGTCGACGATACGCTGCGCGAGATCCCAGATGCGATGCGGCTGCGTCATTTCTTGAGCGGCCTCAATTCAGACGCGAGCGCGGCGTCGGCGAGGAGGCGGCGCGCTTCGCTTTCCCGTTCGCTTTCGACGAGGATACGCCGGGGCAGGGCGCCGATCGAGCCGTCGAGAACGCTCATATGCGCGTCGGCGACCAGATAGCGGAGCCCCGCCTCCTTCAGCAGCGCCTCGACGAAGGAAATGAGCGCCGGGTCATTGGTGCGGATGAGCTCGTTCATGCGTCCCCGGCCGGGAGCCGGACGGTCGCGGTCGCCATGGCGGCGATGCCCTCGCGCCGGCCCGTGAAACCGAGTTCTTCCGTCGTCGTCGCTTTCACCGATACGCGGTCCGCGGCGATGCCGATGATTTCGCTGAGCGCGGCGCGCATCGCCGCGCGGTGCGGACCGATCTTCGGCGCCTCGCAGATAAGCGTCACGTCGCAATGGATGACGGCGCCGCCGCGCTCGACGACGAGGTCGCGCGCCTTTTCAAGAAAAATGCGGGAAGGCGCGCCTTTCCATCGATTGTCGGAGGGCGGGAAATGGTCGCCGATATCGCCCGCGCCGATCGCGCCGAGGATGGCGTCGGTGAGGGCGTGCATGCCGGCGTCGGCGTCAGAATGACCTTTGAGCTTATGGGTGTGGGGGACGGCGACGCCGCAGAGGATGACGGCGTCACCTTCTTCGAACTCATGCACGTCGAAGCCTTGCCCTGTCCGGTATTCGGCCATCGCTTTCTTCCGTCCAAGGAGGATTTCAGCCATGCCGAAATCTTCCGCCTGCGTGATCTTCATGTTGTCGGGCGAGCCGGCGACGAGGCTTACCTTCAGCCCCGCGCGCTCGGCGACCGCGGCGTCGTCGGTCAGCGTCTCGCCCGCCGCCGCCCGGTGCGCCGCGAGGATCGCACCAAAGCGAAAGCCCTGCGGCGTCTGCGCCCGCCAGAGCCCGTCGCGCGGCACCGTATTGTGGATCGCCGGATGCGTCTTTCCGTCCGCTTTCTTGATGGTGTCGAAAACGGGCAGCGCGGCGATCGCGCCGCCGGTCTCACGCGCAGCGGCGATCACGCGCGAGATCGTCGGCGCATCGATGAAGGGCCTTGCGGCGTCATGGATCAGCACGAGCTGGGGCGGATCGGCGGCGAGACTTTCCAACCCAAGCCGCACGGAATCCTGTCGCTCGCGTCCGCCGGTAACCGGCGGCAGCAGTTTAAGGTGGTCGCTGAGGCGCGCGACCGATTGCGCATAAAGATCATGGTCATCAGCGTGAATAATGACCCTGACGTGAGAGATTTCCGGGTGATCGAGAAAGGCTCGCATCGCCCGCGCCAGCACGCTTTCGCCCGCGAGGTCGCGATACTGTTTCGGCCCCTGGTTCCCTGCCCGAACCCCGCGCCCGGCGGCGACAATGATGGCGGTGACCGTTTCGGCCATGGATGCGCGTTTTTCCTAACGTTATGGCTTCTCATGGCTCGCTTTCAGCGTTAGCGAAAGCCCCATGCTGGCGATTGGTCCCATAGCCCTGCAGAACCCGGTCGCGGTCGCGCCTATGTCCGGCGTTTCGGACCTGCCGTTCCGAAGGGTCTGCGCCTCGTTTGGCGCGGGGCTTGTGGTGTCGGAGATGGTTGCAAGCGCCGAGCTGGTGAAGGCCCGGCCCGATGTCGTTCGCCGCGCGGAAGGCGATCCGTCGATCCGGCCGTTCGTTATCCAGCTGGCCGGGCGCGAGGAACGCTGGATGGCGGAAGGGGCGCGCTTCGCCGAGGCTGCGGGCGCCGACATCATCGACATCAATATGGGATGCCCGTCGCGCCAGGTGACGGGAAAGGCCTGCGGTTCGGCGCTGATGCGCGAGCCCGAGCTTGCAGCGCGCCTGATCGAGGCGACTGTCAGCGCGACAACGCGTCCGGTGACCTTAAAGATGCGGCTCGGCTGGGATCGCGATTGCCTCAACGCCCCGGATCTGGCCCGGCGCGCGCAAGATGCGGGCGTAAAGCTCATCACCGTCCACGGCCGTACGCGTAGCCAATTCTACAAGGGCGCCGCGGACTGGGCGGCGGTGCGTGCGACCAAAGATGCGGTGCGTATTCCCGTCATCGTTAACGGCGACATCGAAACGCTTGATGACGCGCGCCGAGCGCTCGCGCTGTCGGGCGCCAACGGCGTGATGATCGGACGCGCAGCCGTTGGCAGACCATGGCTCGCCGGGGCGATTGCGTCGGCGCTGAAATCCGGCGCTGGCGCGCTGACGCCGCCGTCGATCGCAGCGCGGCGGGCTGCTGCGATGAACCACTATTCCGACATCATCGCCCATTATGGAGAGGCGCTCGGCGTTCGCGTGGCGCGCAAGCACCTCGCCGCCTATGCCGACTACGAACTGTCGGGTCTCGACGGCGGCGGCCTTGCTGAATTACGCGCCGTCCTTTGTCGATCGACGGACCCTGCGGAGGTCTTGGCGTTGCTCGATCGCCTCTATGCAAGCGCCGCCGAGCCGCAGTTCGCTTCGGCCGCCTGATGCGCTGAGGCATTCGGGCAACATTTCTGTTGATTTCCGGCAACAATTGTAACAATATCACCGGCGCAGCGGGGCCGGGGGGCGTTCGACCGCTGTTTGGGGTCAACTGACGGTCCGCTTGCCGGACCTGAAGCCGGGTCGCGAGGGCGCAATCGACAGCGTGCCGGATAAACAGAAAGACGCGCCCTTACGCGCGGCCGGCGCGGGGTCGGGCCCGTTGCGCCGCGCCCGCGAGCTGCTGCCGGACTGGGCGATGTCGAACACGCTCGCGGCGACAGCGCTCGCCGGAGCGGGGATCGTCGCCTTTGCGACTGCGTGGTTTCTGCTGTCGCCGGCGGTCGAACGGGCGGACCGCTCGTTCCTCATCGCGCTCATCGTCGGCAACGTCGTCATCGCCGCCGCCTTTGCGACGCTGATCGGCGCGCGCCTCTGGCATGTCTGGTCCAACCGCCGGAACCAGCTCGCCGGTTCGGCGACGCATCTGAAGCTCGTGCTTCTATTCTCCGCGCTCGCCGTCATTCCGGCGATCATAGCGTTCCTGTTCGCCTTCACGATCATGCGCTCCAGCCTAAACGACGTCTTCGGCGAGCGCGTGGAAAAGTACCAGAATACGGCGCGCGATCTTGCGAACGGCCTCATCGAGTACAAGCGCGCCGAAATGGAGCTGATGCTCAACCAGATCGCCTTTGACATCAGGCGCAATGAAGAACTTGGGCTCGGCCTTGAAGGAACGCCGATCGGCTTCCGCGAGTATCTTTACACCCAGGCTGAAATCCGCCGGCTCGATGCTCTCTATGTCCTCGACAGCGCCGGGACCGTCCTGGTGCGCGCGGAAATCAACCCCGGGTCCTATCGCCTTCCTTCGCAGGCGACGATGGCGGACCTCGCGTCAAAGCCCGCCGGCGCCGGCAGTTTCGGCGTCAATGACGGGCGGCGTTACGAGCGCTTCCGCGTCGTATTGAAGATCCCTGATTACGGCGGCGGCTACCTGATCGCCTATCAACGGATGGAGCCCGAGACCGCACGGCGCCTGACGGCGGTGACGGAAGTCAAGGAAGACTGGGAAGAAGCGAAAGTCGGGCGCGCCCGCGCCGAACGCGTCTTTCTCGCGGGCTACGTCATCCTCGCCGTCATCATTCTGTTCGCTGCGATCTGGCTTGCGCTGTGGGCGGCGACACGCATCGTGCAGCCCATCGGCCGGCTCATTCAAATGGCGGGGCGCGTGTCGTCGGGCGACCTTGGCGCGCGGGTGGAGGTCTATCGCGAAGACGGTGAGATCGGCGTGCTCGCCCGCTCGATGAACCACATGACGGCGCAGCTCCAGACCCAGCGCGACGACCTCATTGAAACCAACAAGCAGTTCGACCGCCGCCGTCTTTTCACCGAAGCGGTGCTGTCCGGCGTCTCCGCCGGCGTCGTCGGCGTGACGCCGGACGGGCGGCTGGCGATCGCCAACCGTTCCGCGGCGGAGTTTTTCGGCCGCACGGCGCCGCAGCTCGTCGGTCTCAATTTCACCGATGTCCTGCCGGAGGCGAGCGAACTTTTTGACGCGGCCGCGGCGCCCCCCTTCGCCGAGATCGCCGACCAGATCACGGTCGAGCGCAACGGGCGCATCAGGACGCTCAGCGTCCGCATCGTCAGCGCCGAGATCGACGGAGCGCGGAGCTATGTCGTCACGTTCGACGATATTTCGGAGCTTATCAGCGCCCAGCGGTCGGCCGCCTGGGGCGATGTCGCGCGCCGGATCGCGCATGAAATCAAGAATCCGCTGACGCCGATCCAGCTTTCCGCCGAGCGCCTGCGACGCAAATATGGCGGCGAGATCAAGACGGCGCCTGAGATTTTCGACCGTTGCACCGAGACGATCATCCGCCATGTCGGCGACATCGGGCGCATGGTCGACGAATTCTCATCTTTCGCGCGGATGCCGAAACCCGTCATCGCCGCCGAAGACATGCGCGAGATCGTGCGCAGCGCCGTGTTCCCGCAGAAGGTGGCCTTCCCCGACATCGAGTTTCAGGTCGAAACGCCGGACCGCCCGCTCGTCGCGCGGTGCGATGCGCGGCTGATCGCGCAGGCGATGGGCAACCTCTTGAAAAACGCCGCCGAGTCGATCGGCGCGCGGCTTGCAAACGGCGACACGGCGCCTGGGCGAATCCGCGTCAGGCTGAGGGCGGAAGGCGCCGCCGCCAGCCTTTCGATCGCCGACAACGGCGTCGGCTTGCCGAAAGCCGAGCGACATCGGCTGACGGAGCCTTATATGACGACGCGCGCAAAGGGCACGGGGCTCGGGCTGGCGATCGTTCGCAAAGTCATTGAAGAGCATGACGGCTCTCTGAAATTCGACGACTGCGCCGAGCTCGGCGCAAGCGGCGCCATCGTCACATTCGTTCTGCCGCTTGAAGCGGCCGATAGCGGGGAAGCAGCGGCGACGGCCGCCGAGTAGGGGCGTTGAGTAGGAAGGGTGACGCATGAGCATTGATATTCTGGTCGTCGACGATGAGGCGGACATCCGCGATCTCGTCTCCGGCATTCTCGAGGACGAAGGCTTCAACCCGCGCACAGCGGCGAATTACGACGCCGTGGCGAAAGCGCTCAGGGAACGCATTCCCGCGCTCGTCGTGCTCGACGTCTGGCTGCAGAATTCGGCGAAGGACGGGATCGAGATCCTCGAGGAGATGAAGAAAATCCATCCGGATCTGCCTGTGATCATCATTTCGGGACATGGGACGATCGAAACCGCCGTCGCCGCGATCAAGAAAGGCGCCTACGACTTCGTCGAAAAGCCCTTCAACGCGGACCGGCTGGTTCTCGCTGTCAATCGAGCGCTCGAAGCCGCGAAGCTGAAGCGCGAGAATGTCGAGCTTCGTGAACGGGGGCCTGACTGGGGCCTTATCGGCGGCTCGGCCGCGATCAACACGCTTCGAGGCGTGATCGACCGCGTCGCCGACTCCCGTTCGCGCGTTCTGATCTCCGGCCCCGCCGGCTCCGGCAAGGAAGTGATCGCACGCCTTCTCCACGCCAAGTCCTCACGCGCCGAGCGCCCCTTCATCGTCGTCAGCGCCGCGACCATCTCGCCTGAGCGCATGGAAGAAGAGCTGTTCGGGGTCGAGGGCGAGGGCGGCAAGCCGAAGTCTGTCGGTTTGCTTGAACGCGCCCATGGCGGCACGCTGATGTTCGACGAAGTCGGCGACATGCCGCTCGAAACGCAAGGCAAAATCCTCCGGGTGCTTGTCGACCAGCGCTTCAAGAGAGTGGGCGGCGATACGCCCGTCAGCGTCGATGTTCGCATCGTGTCGACGACATCGCGGGACCTCCTTGCGGACGCCGCCAACGGACGCTTTCGCGAGGACCTATATCATCGCCTCAATGTCGTTCCGGTGCCGGCGCCGTCGCTCGCCGAGCGGCGTGACGACATTCCGGCGCTGACCGCCTATTTCATCGACCGCATTGCGCGCGGCGCCGGCTTCCCGAAACGCTCGCTGTCAGGCGAGGCGATGGCCGCGCTGCAGGCCTACCATTGGCCCGGAAACGTCCGGCAGCTCCGAAACGTCATTGAGCGCACGCTGCTCTTGATGGGCCGCGACCCCGGCCGCGAAATCGCCTGCGAGCACCTGCCCGCGGAGATCATCGACGCCGGCCTGTCGATCCCGGCAGGCGAAGGGCTTGAGCAGATCATCGCCCTGCCGCTGCGCGAAGCGCGCGAGCGGTTCGAGCGCGAATATCTGATTGCGCAGATCAACCGTTTCGGCGGCAATATCTCCCGCACCGCCGCCTTCATCGGCATGGAGCGCTCGGCGCTCCACCGGAAGCTGAAGGCCCTCGGCGTCGGCGGGTCGCCTCGGGCGGAAAGCGCATAGTATCGTTCCGGGCTTGCAGCGCGGGCTTCAGCCCGCCATGAGAGCGAACGCGGCGGGCTGAGGCTCGCCTTATTAGGGCACGAGATCGTCCCATGCGCATCATCATATGCGGCGCGGGCCGCGTCGGCACCGGCATTGCGCGGCGCCTCGCGGCGGAGAACAACGCCGTCACAATCATCGATCAGTCGAAGGAACTTGTGCGCTCGGTGACTGAGCGGCTCGACGTGCGCGGCGTCGTCGGCAACGGCGCCTATCCGGACATCCTTTTTGAGGCGGGCGCGCGGGAAGCGGATATGGTGATCGCCGTCACCTATTCCGACGAAGTCAACATGATCTCGTGCCAGATCGCGCATACGCTCTTCAACGTGCCGACCAAGATCGCGCGCATCCGCGCGAGCGGCTATCTCGATCCGCGCTATTCAGACCTCTTTGGACGCGATCACATGCCGATCGACGTCATCATCTCGCCGGAGCGCGAGGTTTCCG
>CAZOEB010000107.1:0-9940 GCA_964578685.1 uncultured Caulobacterales bacterium | reverse complement strand
GCGAATGGCGGAGGTCGGGGCGCGGTTCGCTCTCGACGGCATGCCCGGAAAGCAGCTCGCCATCGACAGCGACGTCGCCGCCGGCGCGATCACGCATGAGGAAGCGCAAGCGCGTCGCAAGCGCGAGCAGGACGAGACGGCGTTCTTCGGCTCGCTCGACGGCGCCTCGAAATTCGTCAAAGGCGACGCTGTCGCCGGTCTTCTCATCACCATCCTCAATATCGTCGTCGGCATCGGCGTCGGCGTCGGCGCGCATGGTCTCAGCCTTGACGAAGCGGTCAGAACTTATTCGATCATGACGGTCGGCGACGGTCTCGTCTCGCAATTGCCGGCGGTCATCATCTCGGTCGCGGCGGCGCTCCTGATGTCAAAGGGCGGAACCGCGGGATCGACGGACTCCGTAGTCATCGGCCAGCTGACGTCCTACCCCCTCGCATTGATGACGGTTGCAGGTTGCATGGCGGTGTTCGCCGTCGTGCCAGGCCTGCCTTTCCTATATTTCGCGGCAGGCGCCGTAACGTTGGCGGCGGGCGCCATTCTCCTTCACGATCGCGAGAACAAGAAGGCGCGAGACGCGCTCTCGGCGCCGCCGCCCGCCGCGCCCGCCGCCGGAAAGACGCTCGGCGATCATCTCGCCCTCGATGAAATTCAGGTTGCGTTCGCGCCGGACTTGACGCCGCTCGCGCTTGATGCGGCGACCGGGCTCGAGGCGCGCATCGCGAAAATTCGGAATTTTGTGGCCAGCGAATTCGGCTTCGTCGTGCCGCCGGTCCGACTTACTGACAGCGGCGACCTGTCGTCCGGCGACTATGTCATCTACATACAAGGCGTCGAACATGCCCGCTTTCAATTGCGGCCGAACCAGATACTGGCCCTTGCTGACGAAACCGAAGCCGCCAGTCTCGGCGGCGCGCCGGTGCAAGAGCCTGTCTATGGCGCGCCGGCTCTCTGGATCCCAGCATCGCGTCGGCAAGACGCGCTCGCCGCCGGCTTTCCGGTCGTTGATCCGAGCGAAGTTCTGGCGACGCACCTTCTTGAGTCGATCAAGTCGAATTTCGGGCGCTTGATGACGCGCCGCGCGATGCGGCGTCTTCTCGATGAGGCGGTAAAAACCACAGAACCGGCCCGCAGCGACGCGTTGCGTCAGATGATCGACGATCTCGTGCCTGACAAAGTGCCGCTCGAGACCGCGCAATCGGTGTTCAGGCTCCTGCTCGATGAGGGCGTGTCTGTGAGAAATGTCGGTCTTATCCTCGAGACGATCGCCGAAGTGCGTCCGTGGTGCGAGACCGCTGAGCAGATCGCTGAGCACGTCCGGCGGCGCCTCGCCAAGCAGATCACAGCAAGCATTCGCAACGAGCGCGGCGAGGCGCCGCTGATCCAGTTGTCGCCGGACTGGGAGCAGCTTTTCCTAAAATACGAAGTCGTCAAGGCGAACGGGAAGGAAGTCGCGTTGCCGCCGGAAGAGTTCAATCGGTTATCGCGGTCCATACAGGACCAATTGCGCAGCGCAGCCGCTCGGCAGATATCTCCGGCGATCGTCACGTTCGCCGATCGGCGGCGATTCATCCGCACGGTGCTCGCGTCGAGCGGCATCCGCAATCCAGTCGTCGCCTATGACGAGCTTGATCTTCAGACGAAGCCCGTTCTCGTCGGCGCAGCCTGACCATGTCGGAGTATTTCGTCGCAATCGCGAAGCTTATTGAGGCGGCGAACCTCAGCTTGCCGCTTTGGACAGGCGTCTTCGCCCGCATGTCGGCGATCGCGTTTCTCGCGCCAGCGCTCGGCGAGATTCAAGTGCCGGTGCGCGTGCGGCTTGCGGGTGCGATCGCGCTGACGATGCTGGTCGCGCCGTTTGCGGATGCGCCCGCCGCGCCCGCGAATGCGGCCGCGCTTGCGGCCATCATCCTCGCCGAGGCCGCGACGGGGCTCCTTGTCGGCTTTGCGCTTCGTCTCAGCGTCTTCGCCTTGCAGCTGCTCGGTTCGATCACGGCGCAGGTTTTGTCTTTATCGCAGTTATTCGGCCCGGGGCTCAGCCACGATCAGGAATCGCCGATCGCAACGATCCTCATCGCCGCCGGTCTCGCCCTCGCTTGCGCCGGCGGGCTGCACCTTCGCCTCGCCGGCGCGCTCGCCGGGAGCTACGCGGCGTTTCCGTTCGGCGCCGGCCTCGACTTCGCGGCAGGCGCGGAATTCGCGGCCATCGAGTCGGCCAGGGCGCTGTCGCTGGCTTTCGGCATGGCGGAGCCCTTCGTGCTTCTGGGCGTCGCTTACGCGGTCGCGCTGGCCGCGGCAAACCGCGCGATGCCGCAAATGGCGGCGGTTTTCGTCGGCGCGCCGGCGGTCATCTTTGCCGGGATGACTCTGTTCGCCGGCGCCGCCGCCATCATACTTGCGCGCTGGGGGGAGGTGACCGCCGCGCTTGTCGCCGCGCCGCTTGCGGGGCTGCCATGAACGAGGACGGCGGGCAGGATAAATCATTCGATCCGACGCCGTCGCGTCTTCAGCGCGCCCGCCGCGAAGGCGACATGCCGATCTCGCGAGACGCGACCGGAGCGGCCGCGTATGCCGGCTTTTTTCTGGCGACGCTCGCCGCCGGCGTCGCCCTGGGGCCTGCGGCGGCGGCCGCGCTCGCCGTCTTCCACGACAGGCCCGAAGCCTTCTCGCCGATGAGGAACGACGCCGCCCTTGTCGCCGCGATCTCGTCAGCCCTCGCGCCCGCCTCGATGTTTCTTGCCGCGCCCGCAGCATTGGCCGCCGCCGCGCTTGCTCTCCAGCAGAGCGTCCTCTTCGCGCCGGTGCGGATCAAGATGAAGCTCTCGCGACTGTCGCCGGTCGCAAACGCCAAGCAAAAATTCGGACCGGACGGCCTTGCGGATTTCGTGAAAGGCGCCGCCCTGCTGGCGCTCATTGCCGCCGCCGGCTTCGCTCTTTACACGGATCGTTTCGACAGACTGCCTGGGACGGCGATGATGCGCGGCGAAGGCGTCGCCGGCGCAATCGCGTCGGAGGCCGTCCCTCTCATCGGCGCAGCAGCGGCTTTCGCCCTCGTCGTCGGCGCGGCGGATCTCGTCTGGGTGCGTCTTCGTCGCCGCAAGCGGCTGATGATGTCGCTCGAGGAAGTGCGCCGCGACGCCAAAGAGACGGATGGCGATCCGCATTTCAAGTCGGTCCGGCGAGAACGGGCCAAAGCGGTCGCGACGAACAAGATGCTCGCCGAAGTGCCGAAGGCGAGCGTCGTCATCGTCAATCCCGAGCACTACGCTGTGGCGCTGAAATGGGACGGGCCGAAATCGGGCCCGCCGGTCTGCGTGGCCAAGGGCGTCGACAACATGGCCGCGAAAATCCGTGAGCTTGCGGCGGCGAACGGCGTGCCGATCCGCCGTGACCCGCCGACGGCGCGCGCTATCCACGCCGTTGTCAACGTCGGCGAAGCAATCCGGCGCGAGCACTATGCGGCGATCGCCGCGGCGATCCACTTCGCCGATACCGTGCGCAGAAAGGCCCGTGGCTTATGACCAAAGCGAGACTCGACGGAACGAAAGCGCTTTTCTTTCTGACTGCAAAGCGGCTTGAGGCCGCCGAAACGGCGCTCGGCGCGGTCTTGGGGCGCCTGTCGGCGCTCGATGCGGAGATCGCCGAGCTCGTCATCGATTTCGCTCGATCAGGGGATGAAGGATCGCTTGCGGCGGTGGAGCTGACGCGGGGCATGACGGCGCTCAGGATCGAAGAAAAGCGGCGCAGCCGAGGCTGGCTCGAAGTCGAATGCGATAGACTCCGCGCCGTGACGGCTCGGCTTCTTCGCCAGAAGATCATGCTTGAACAACAGCTCGCGGGGGCCGAGCGCGAACAGCGCTTCAAGCAGAATAGGTCTTAGCGCCTGAAGCGTCCCCCGGTATTCAGACAGCGCTATCGGAACGCAGCAGCTAAGCTGCCAGGATCTTCGGGCGCTTGATTCGATGGGGCGCTGATTGCGGTCGGCGCCAGCGCCCGTGACCGAGCAGTGCGCCGTACCCGCTATGATCGACGCTGATTAAGGCAGCCGGCGATGTCGCTAAGCGCCGCCGCATGAGACTCGGACAATCTCAAAAATTCGCGAATCGCGCGCTGGCGCAGCTCGCTCAGCCTCGCCATCTCGACGCAGAGGTCAATGTCAACAGATGACGTGATTTCGTCCTGCGAGTCCGCGTAAAAATAACTCAAGGGCGTCCTCAAAATCTTCGCGAACTGATAGAGCCGTCCAGCGCTGATTCGAACAGCTCCTGACTCGTACTTCTGAATATTCTGAAAAACCAAACCCACCGCCGTCGCCAACTGAGTTTGAGTGAGCGCGCGCGCTTCGCGGGCCGATTTCAGACGGCGTCCTACCCGCGCATCGATCAGCGTCGAGTGCGCTTTCGCCCCCTCAGGATCGGCCTCGCTCGTCACAACACTTCCTACGTCTCAAATGTACGGAATGTACGTACTGATTTGCTTTTCGCGCAATAGTTGTTTCCCGTCAATTCAATTTGTATCGTGGCGCAGTGGGCAAACTCTCAGAACGCTTCGAAATGCGTTGCAACCCGGCGCTCACCGACGCCATTGATCAATGGCGCGGCGCGCAGCGGCCGATTCCGTCGCGCGCCGAAGCGATCCGCCTCCTCGTGGCGCGCGCCATCGGCGCAGAAAATCTGCTTGGGTTGGTGCTCCTGGAGTCCGCGCGGGAATTGATCGCGGCTAATCAGATCGGCCCCGAAACCTCGTTGGAAACTTATGAACGTTGGGCGCACGTAATCCGTCAATCACTCGACCGGGTCGCCCGTGAGCAATCGATCTCGGACGGCCCGAGATCTGATCTGCCGTCTCCTCATTCGTCAATTCAGGAAACGCCCGCCGCAAATACTCTCGAACCCATATCGTCACGAGCGACTCGTTAGTCTGGGGCTCTTCATCATCGGTCACGATACGCACCTTTTGACAAAACCGTCTGTGGACGACGATCTAGAATAACACGCTCCGCTCGATTCTAAAGCTTGTTGTATGCTTTAAGAATTCGTTAACCCAAACCGCCCGCATCTCTTCCCTGTCGGACAATTCCGTCCGATCACCATAGGAGAGAAGCAGGATGGTATCCCCTAGGAGTCTTGACGCCCGGCCTGACCAGTTGAAGCTTTTGAAGCTCGAAAATAGACAGATGAAGCCGCTGGCGCGGGTTCTTCTTGACTCGCGCGCGGCAAGGCCGGTGAAAAAGGCCGCGCTTGCGGCCGCCGCCGCCGCCCTGGTGTCATTGCAATCCGCCCCCGCTGAATATGCGGCGCGTATCGGCGTCCAGACGTTCGACGCCGAAGCCAGCACCGAAGCGTTTAATCAAGCCCGCAATGCGCTCAGCGAACTGGCGGCGCTGGTTGAGCATGATGCCGGCAAGGAAGCGCTTTTTGCGTCTATCGCGGGGCTTTTCAGAACAATCGACGGCGAACATGCCCGCCTAGAAACGATGGCCCGAACGATTGGAGCGCGATTGCTCGAAACCGGGCCTCGCGCCGTGGGCGACGGCGGCGGTAACAAGAATCCGCCGCTGATGGCGTGGCTCGGCCTTATGAGTTCTGATAATGTCGTCGACGGCGGCGGCACGAAGGATCCCCTTTCCACATGGCTGCTGAATTCCCCGATGTCGGGACGGTGATTTTCGGCGGGTTGACGACCTTCACGATGGTCGCCGCCGGCGTCGCCTCAGCGGCGCCGGCGCGGCACCCGACCATCGGCTGGGGCGGGTTGATCGTCTTCCTCGCTTGGCTCGCGGCCGTCCTAAACCTGTTGGGGAATCTATCTCGCTTCGCTGCTCTCGAGGTGGTCCTGGCGGATGCGGCGATCATGGCGGCGTTTTTCTCTTTGTCACGACGTAGTCCCACAGACCCCGTCATCGGCTTTTTTTACCGGGATTGGGCCGCATTCGCTGTCGCGCTGATGGCGGCGATCCTGTTACTCGAAGTGTTCAATTTATTGCTTGTCCAGGCAGGGGACTGGAAGGCGCATGGGCTCGCGGCCCTGCTCGCGGGTGCAGGTTTTGTCTCGTTCGGCTTTCTGCGCGGATATGGCTGGAGACTTTTTTTGGCGGCGGTGGTTTTTGTTTCGGCGATATTGGCGGCGGCCGCGTTCACCTATGTCCGCGTGGTCAACTTCCTCACGCTTGTCCTGATTGCGTTAATCGGCGTCGTCGCGACGCGCGTGGCGGCGCAAAATATCCGTGCGTGGATGCGCCACGCCCGTAACCACAGCCGCCCGCTTTAAGCGTCGGCCGGGCGGCAGGGGATAACTCTCCTCGGCAATCGACCCGTCGCCGCAATTTTCCCCAGAGTGCGCTCCGAGCCTGTCTTGATCTGCGGTCCAGGCGTCGTCGTTTGACCCAAGTTCCGGACGCCCGTACAAAATGGGTTGTCCGTACGACAGGGAGGGTCCGCTTCGACCGAGCCCATACGGCGATTGTCAGTCAGAACATGGAGTCACGATCGTATGGCGCTCAGTCGAACCAGGCGAACGGATCGCAGCACGCTGATCGCGCCGAGCGCAAAGGCGTCAGGGAAGCGCGCCACCTCGATCGACCGACGGATCGGCGAGCGGTTGAGGACGGCTCGCATCGCCAGCGGACTTTCTCTCGAAGCCTTGGCGGCGGCGCTCGGCGTCTCCTTTCAGCTTGTTCAAAAGTACGAATGCGGAACAACGCGAATGTCGGCCGCGCGGCTGATCGAAGCGGCGTCGGCCCTCGCCGTCTCGCCGGGTTATTTCTTCATGCTTGATGAGACTGGAAAGCTTGGCGTCACCGATGCTGAAGTCGGCGGCGCGCTCAGCCCGATGAAACTCGCCGCCATCAAGATGGTCGCCGAAGCAGATGACGCCGACGTCACTGTGGTGCTGCAAATGTTGATGCGGCTCAACCGCGATGATGCCGTGCGCGCCGGCTGATGCCGTCTGCCGGCCCGACGCATGATGTCCGCGCGGCTGCGCCGGTTCCTACGCGCCTATTCGCCGAAGAAGCGCGTCGTTTCGATGGGCCCGCCGCAGCCGGGGAGAAACCCAAGGGCTCGTCGAAGTTCGCTCAGCGATCCTGTTCTTCAAATCGGTGAGGCAACCACCTCAGAAGCCCGCGGTTCCGCAACGACAAGAGGCCTTGATAGCGCTCGACCGTGACAAGCGCCCCCCCCATCGTCGTCGGTCTCAAACGCCAGATAGCCTGGGAGATCATCAATCGACGCACCCGCCCTGCGGCATGGGTGACCGCGTCGCACGACATGGGCTCGAAAATGCGCCGAGAGCCATAGTGAGGAGCCGAATCTCGGAGCGTCATTACGGGAGTATGTTTCAGGCTGATCCTGACGTCAGCGTGTCTCAGGACCGGTAAGGGCCAGTACGATCGCGTCGTGACCGGCCCCCGGAAACGGGTCATTGAAAACCGAACGGAGAAAGACGCCGGGTCGGCGCTCCCATCGTTTATGAGCTTCTGTATGCGTCGTACACTGAGGTTCCGAATCGGCAAACCGGCGCGTGGCCGGAATTCTATCAAAAGTGGAATTTTTTTTGGCGAAAATCGAAAAAATGGCCGATTTCTAATTATGTTAGAGATTTCTTGTGAATCAGCCTAAGCCTCCCGGCATGGGCGATCACCGCCCGCTGTCAACACAACACGGTCGCGGCAAGCGCCGCGTGGAGGGCAAATGCTGACGCATCCCAAAAACGACGAAGCCCTAGACGCCGAGGCGTATGTCGGCGCTGCGCGCAAACGCCTATGGGACCGTCTGCGGGAAGCGACCGCATCATCCTTGACGACCCGCGCGCTAACAGACGCGGAGCGTTCCGCGATCGACGACCTCGTCTTTGTCATTATCCGACTGTCTGATCGAGAGGCGATCATGCGTGAGATTCGCGCGATTGCCGCGAAACACGCCGGTATCGCTTTGGGCGTCCAGCGCCTGACATCGCCAAGACGCTAGGGTAGAGCTTCAACGCGCCGGCGCCTTTCTTTCTCGCGTTGAAACTCCCGTTCTGACTCCTCAAGGCGTTTATTCCCGGCTGCTTCCGCCCTTCGACGCGGGATAGCGCCGGCAATGGCGGGCGCTGCCGTCATCGCGTCCTCGAGATAGTCCTCGAGTCGACGGACAATGTGGTCCCGCCAGACCCCGATAAGCGCCGCTCGCCGCCATGACGGAACCGTCGTGTTTTTGACGATCATTCCGAAACGTCCGAACGAGGACCAGCGTCAGGGGGTGCGCCGTCGGCCTCCGCGAAAAAGCGCGTCTCCATCGCGTTCGCCGCGTTGGCCGTTGGTTCGTGTTGCTTCTCATCCGCGCATTCGTCGATACGCCATTCGAAGGGAATTTTAGGGATGGCAACGCGAATTCCGATCGCTTGATCCTCAAATCCTTGCCCCCCCTTCGGCGGCGCGCACCAAGGCGTCGATAAGCCCCAGCGCGCGATCGACCGAAGCGTCGCTCAGGGAGCCGATGACCCGCTCTTTTGGTTTCCGCTCCTAAAGCCCTCATCGTCCAACTTAGCTGCGCGCAGGGCCTGCGCGGTCCGGGCTTTGGAGTGATCGCCGCCCACACCCCCGGGGGCAGTTGATCCGTCAGCCCCTGAAGAGCGACAGCGAACCACGACTGCCGAGACAAGGCGGATCAGCGCCTTCGGGATGCGTTTGCCCGCCTCGGCGAGCGAGTTCTCGACGTCCGCCTCGGCTCCCTGGAGTTGATCGAGGCCCCGGCCGATCCGCGCGACATCCTGGCGACGACGGCGCGTACGAGCATGGCGCTTGTTGCCTTGCTTTCTGAGCTCGGCCGATACAAGCATCGTGGACGGCTGCGAGGAGGCGCTCGGGTTGGGTCGCTGTCAGCGGTGGCGCTGAATCTCGGATCAAAGCCATTTTCGCCGACACCAGGTATCAGGCCCGTGGTGAGACTGAACCCGAAGCAGTCGGACAGCCGGGCGAGGAGCAGCGTCAACGACGCGGCCGGCCGCCGGAGAATGGCGTCTTCGGACGCCTGCCGTCGCGATCAAGCCGCACACGCAAGAGAACGGCGAAGTTTTTCGTGACGGGTTTGGAGGCGGAGAGAAAGTCTGTCCGTCGCCCGTCACGGAGAATCCCCATGTCCTTTCAAGCTCTGGATGCCCGTCCCGATGCGTCGGGCGGCTACAAGGTCGATGTCTCGCGCGGTTCGCGCATCGGGCGCGTCTCGTCCGAATGGTTCTCGCGGCCGGACGATGAGAGGTTTCTTTCGTTGTCCGATCTTCAAGCGTCGGTTTTCTCACGCGCCGAGCGCAGCCACACGCGGACGGTTGCGAGCGCTGCAATCCGTGTTGAAACCGCGCACGACGATGCGGAGACCTTGACGATCGTTCTGCCTGGCGCCGAAGCGCCGGTCGCGCCGACAAATTGGAGCTTCGGACAGCTCGCTTCTCTCGTCGGCGCGCCGGCGTCGTATTTGCGTCAGCTCCCGGCGCCGCTCGCCGCGATCAACCTGCAAAATGGGTTGACGACGCACCGCGGCGAGCAGGTGAAGACGATGGAAACCGACGACGGCCGCAGGGAGCTGCGCGCCGTCACCGGCCCAGAGTACGGCCGCATTTATGATCATGAACTCGTCACGGCGGTCATGAGGATCGCCGGCGACGGAATCGGCGACACCCGCTGGAAGATCCCCGGCGTCCTCAACTGGCGCACCGGGATCTATAATCCGAATGCGGACGTCTCGCGCGAGTCGACCACGCTGTACGCCTCCGACCGCGATGTGTTCCTGTTCCTGGTCGATGACCTGAACCCGATTGAAGCCGGCAAGCTTTCCGACGGATCGCCGGACTTGTTCTTCCGCGGATTCTATTGCTGGAACTCCGAAGTCGGGGCGAAATCCCTGGGGCTCGCCTCCTTCTATCTCCGCGCCGTCTGCCAGAACCGCAATCTCTGGGGCGTCGAAGA
>CAZOEB010000106.1:5984-10301 GCA_964578685.1 uncultured Caulobacterales bacterium | reverse complement strand
TGGCGGAGAGGAAGGGATTCGAACCCTCGATACCGTTTAACGGGTATACGCCCTTAGCAGGGGCGCGCCTTCGACCAGCTCGGCCACCTCTCCGGTCGGGCGGGACCATGTCCGCATCGGCGGGGGAGCGCAAGGCTTGACCTGCGGTTCGGCTGAAAGAAATCAGCGCTCGACCGCTTCGCCCTCGGCGCGTGGGCAGGGGGTTGCGCCGCCTTCGAGTTCTGCGAGCACGCCGGCGTTAAGGTCGTCGGCGGAGGCTTCTTCCTTCGCGGTCTCGGCGATGAAGTCTGTGTAGCCGGCGCACGGGTCGACGGCAGGCTGCGCCGCCGGCGGCGTCAGGCCTTCGGCGGCGTAAGCGGTTTCGCTTTCCGTGCGGGCGGCATCGCCATCGACCGGCGCCATCACGAGCGGAAGCTCCGTCGTCTGCGCCGGCGCGCTGTTCTGCGTTTCGACGGTTTCCTTGGGTGCGTCCCGCGTGACGCCGGCGCGTTCGCTCGCGGTCCTTGCGTCATTGTGCTCGCCCGCCGGGGCGGCCTGCGACTTCTTTTGCCGGAACGAGGGGCGGCGCCCGCGCGTCTGTGTCTTCGTCGCCGTCTCAGTGCGTTCTGCGGCGGCGACATTCGCCGCCTGCGGCTTGAGCCGCACATGCGGAACGGTTTCCGCCGCGGCCGCCAGCGGAACAAGGACCTGTTCGGCAAGCACGAGGATGCGCGGCTGAACGTCCGGAATGACGCCGGGCGCGGACAGCGCCGGAATCGCGCCGATGCGCCCGCGCGCCGCGCCGCGTTCGATGTCCATCGCGAGCGCGCCTGCGATCGGCGCCTTGGCGAGGCGGCTCCGGTAGATCTGGCTGTTCTCGAGAACGCGCTGAACGTAGTTGCGCGTCTCCTCGAAGGGAATCTGCTCCATCCAGTCGAGCGGATCGACGCCCGCGCCGCGCGGGTCGCCATAGGCCTCTACCCACTGGTCGACGCGGTTCGGGCCTGCATTATAGGCCGCGAAGGTCATGATCCACGAGCCCTGATATTTGCTGATCAGGTGCGAAAGATGCGCCGAGCCGAGCGTCATGTTGTAGCTCGGATCGGTCAGCAGCGCGTCGCGCCGATAGGGCAGCCCCTCCTTCTTCGCGGTGATCTGCGCGGTTGAGGGAATAAGCTGCATCAATCCGCGGGCGCCGGCGCGCGAAAACGCTTTCGGGTTGAACTCGCTTTCCTGCCGCGAGAGGCCGAGGATGACTTCAGCGGGGACGTAGCGCGCCGCCTGTTTCGGCACGGCGATTTCGGGGTAGGCGACATCGCCGACGAAGGCGCCCGCGCGCGTCGCCACTTTCCCGGCGCGCACCGCGACATGCGGCGCGCCGATCTTCATCGCGAGATCGGCGAGTTCGCGAAACTCGCCCGGAGACTGAAGCTTGTCGTCGATATGATAGGCGAAGATCAGGAACGCGCGGTCGTCCTTCAGATCCGTCAGCATGCGGAGCGCTGCGACCGCCGGGCGCGAGCCGAACCGCGCCTTATCCTCCGGCGTCGCCGGCGCGCCGGGATCGAACGAGATGTTGAGCGCCTCGCCGCCGGTTTTCTCCGCGGCGAGCTGTCCGTAGAAGGTGTAGATGTGCTTCGCCGCCTTGGCGTAGCGTTCGCGCGCGATCGCTTCTTCGCCCTTCGCTTCGGCGGCGCGGCCGAGCCAGTACCAGCCGCGCGAAATTGAAATCGGCGCGGCGACATTGCCGGCGAGCGCGCCGAAATGCTGTTCGGCGCGCGCGGGGTCCTTCAGGAACCGCAGCGCGATCCAGCCGGCGTTGAACTCGGCTTCGGCGAATTCGCCCGATCCCGGCTCAAGCCCGTGATGCGAAGCCATCGAATAGGCGTCGGCGTAAAGCCTGTTTTTCAGCGCCCAGCGCATCAGGAGCTGCTGCTCCTCCCACCAACGGGCCGGATTTCTGAGAGCGGCGGGGTCGGTCGGGGCGCTTCGTGCAAGTGCGATCGCCCGCGGCTCTTCCTGCCGGCGGCGGAAATAGCGGATCGCCGCCAGCATCACGCCCGCATCGGCGCGGTCTTCCGGAGAGAGGGCGTTGTAGGCGTCGCCCGCCCTGGCGGCGCCGAGCAAGAGGTCGGCGCGCACATTGGCGCGGCGGCGCTCGGCGCCCGTCAGATAGGTGATCGAGCGTTTCGCGGTTCCGGCTTCCCGCGCAAAGAGCAGGCGGTCGACGCGCGCGAAATGGTCGTCCTGGTTGAGCCGCCCGCCGTAATTGGCGATCAGGCGCTGTTCCTCGGCGAGCGTGAAAGTGTTCTTCCGCCACGCGTCCTTGATATGGATGATCGCCGCGTCGGTTTCGCCCTTCGCGAACTGCGCGCGCGCAAGCTGCAGCTTGCCCTCGCCGGTGACGGGATCGCGGGTGTCGAAGAAGTCAAGAATTTCCGACGCGGGCAGCGTCGACGTCATGCGCTTTTCGACATGGCTCTGGATCTTGATGCCGGAAGGCCATTCGGGATGGGCGTCGAGGAACGCGTCGGCGTCCGTCACCCTGACCAGCGGGTCCTCCGCTTCGAAATAATACCATTCGCCGAGCGCGCGGGCGGTCGGGTCGGCGATCTCGCGAATGGTCGCGCGCGCGCCCGTGAAGTCGCGTCTGGCGATCGCCTTCCTGACGGTTTCCAGCCGGCTGAAATCCGCTTCGGTAAGGAATGCGGGGGCCGCAGCGGCGACGGACCCTGGCGCAATAGGCGCGGCCGACGCCAAAACGGCGGCGGTCGCGATGAAAAAGCCCAGCGCGGCGCGCTTCAGGAACCCCAATGATGAGCTAGGCAACGCCGATCCCCTTCAAAACCCTGATGGACCCCGGACCCGAAGGAAGTCTACGCGATCCGTCCGGGAATTCACCCCTTCGCCGTTGAAAGCCCGTAAACTTGCCCGCTTTTCCGGCAGGCTGTATCCGGGACGCCAATAAAAACCCGGCCATCACCATGAAATCCCTTGAAGGCTCGTTGACGGCGCTCGTGACGCCCTTTTCCGGCGGGGCGATCGACGAGAAATGTTTCGTGCGACTCATCGAGCGTCAGATCGCCGCCGGCACGGCTGCGATATGCCCCGCGGGCACGACGGGCGAATCAGCAACGCTGACCCATGCGGAGCACCGGCGCATCATCGACATCGCGGTGGCGGCCGCGGCCGGCCGCGTCCCCGTCGTCGCCGGCGCCGGGTCGAACTCCACCGCCGAAGCGATCGAGCTCGTCCGCTATGCGGAGAACGCCGGCGCGAACGCCGTTCTCTGCGTCACCGGCTATTACAACAAACCGACGCAAGGAGGGCTGATCGCGCATTTCACGGCGCTCCATGAAGCGACGCGCTTGCCGATCATCCTCTACAACGTGCCGGGGCGGACGGTCGCCAATCTTTCGGTTGAGACGATCGGCGTTCTCTCGAAACTGCCGCGCATCGTCGGCCTTAAGGATGCGACCGGCGATCTCGCGCGCGTCGCGCTTCAGCGTCTCGCAAGCGGCCCCGATTTCCTCCAGCTTTCAGGTGAGGACATGACGGCGGTCGGCTTCAACGCGATGGGAGGCAGGGGCTGCATCGGCGTCACCGCGAATGTGACGCCCGATCTCTGCGCGAAGATGCAGCGCGCCAGTCTCGCCGGCGATCTTGAAACGGCGCGCGCGCTGCAGGACCGGCTCGCCCCGCTCCACGACGTCATCTTCGCCGAAACCTCGCCGGGGCCGGTCAAATACGCGTTGTCGCTCATGGGCCTTTGTTCGGACGAAGTGCGCCTGCCGCTCGTCGGACCGACAGAGCCGACGAAGGCGCGGATCAGGAGCGTTCTCAAAAAGCTGGAGCTCATCTCCTGATGACGGCGAAAAAGGAGGGCGCCTTCAAGGTCGTCGCTGAGAACCGCCGTGCGCGCTTCGATTACTTTATCGAGGACACGCTCGAAGCGGGGCTCCTGTTGACCGGAACGGAAGTCAAGGCGCTCCGCGAAGGCCGTGCGACGATCAAGGAAGCCTACGCCGCGCCGGAGCGGGACGGCATCTGGCTCATCAACGCCAACATCCCGGAATATTCCGCCGGCAATCGCGAGAATCACGAGCCCAAACGCCCGCGCAAGCTATTGCTGCACGCGAAAGAGATCGCGCGACTGAGCCAAGCGGTGGAACGCAAGGGCTATACGCTGGCGCCCCTGAAGCTCTACTTCAACGAACGCGGCATCGCGAAGCTCGAACTCGGGCTCGCGCTCGGCAAGAAAGCGCCCGACAAACGCGACACCGAGAAGGAACGCGACTGGCAGCGGCAGAAGGGAAGGCTGCTCAGGGATCGGGGGTA
>CAZOEB010000106.1:0-5884 GCA_964578685.1 uncultured Caulobacterales bacterium | reverse complement strand
CCTTCGCCTTCCTCGCTGTGGGGCCAGAGGAAATCGAGATGGGCGTATTCTTCTTCGAGAATTTCGCGGCCCGTTCCGAACTCGCACAATAGGCCGCCGCCGGCGTTGAGGCGCGCGGGCGCCTCGGCGAGGATGCGGCGTACGATGTCGAGGCCGTCTTCGCCGCCGGCGAGCGCGATCGCCGGCTCGGCGCCGTATTCCGGGGGCAGCGCCATCATCGCCTGTTCATCGACATAAGGCGGATTGGTGATGATGAGATCGAACGTGCGGCCCGCCAGCGGCTCAAAGAGGTCGCCGTGATGAAGCGTGATGCGATCTTCAAGACCGTAGTCAGCGATGTTGCGCGCGGCGACGTCGAGGGCCCCTGCGGAAATATCAGACGCGTGCGCCTCCGCCTCCGGATAGTTGAGCGCGGCGAGGATCGCGAGGCAGCCTGAGCCCGTGCAAAGGTCGAGGACCGACCTCACATCCTGCGGCGCGGGCAGGAATGCGGGCTCGCCCGCCAAAATCTCGCCGATATAGGAGCGCGGCACGATCACGCGCTCATCGACATAGAACGGCAGACCCTGAACATAGGCCTTGCCCAGCAGATAGGCGGCGGGCCTCCGCGTCGTCACGCGCGCGTCGATGAGCCCGGCGAGGCGCTCCCTCTCCGCAGCCGTAAGCCGCGCGTCGAGCCATGGATTGATGTCGTCGATGGGAAGCGACAGGCCCTCAAGAACGATGAACGCCGCCTCGTCCATCGCGGTTCCGGCGCCGTGACCGTAATGGAGATCGGCGCGCGTGAATGTGGTGACGGCGTAACGCAGGAAATCGCGGACGGTTTTCAGCTCTCTCGTCATCGGCGCTTTTTGCCTTTGGAGCTCTTGCCTTTGAAGCTTCTGCGTTCCGGGCGGCCGCTGCGCGGCGCTCTTGCGCGCGGCTTGAAGTCGGGATCTGCCGAAGGTTCTGACAGCATTTCGAAGACGAGCCCGCCGCGCAAGGGCGCCGCCTCGACAATGCGCACTTTCACCGCCTCGCCGAGGCGGAAATAGGCGCCCGTGCGCGCCCCGACGAGAGCGTGGCGCTCCTCGACGAAGTCGAAGCGTTCCTCTCCGAGCCCGCGGGCGGGGATGAACCCGTCGGCGCCCGTCTCGTCGAGCATCACGAACAGCCCGAAGCGCGTGACGCCGCGGATGCGGCCCGTAAATTCCTCGCCGACATGGGCCTCAAGATAGGCGGCGAGATAGCGGTCGGAGGCTTCGCGTTCGATGGCGACGGCGCGGCGTTCGAGATCGGAGATGAGCCCGGCGATGCGGGAAAGGCTTGCCGCCTCTTCCGACGTCTGGCCGCCTTCGCCGAGACCGGCGGCGGCGACGAGCGCGCGGTGGATGGTGAGGTCCGCATAGCGCCGGATCGGCGAGGTGAAATGCGAATAGCGCGGCAGCGCGAGCCCGAAATGGCCGAGATTTTCCGTCGAATAGACCGCCTGCCGCTGCGCCCTGAGGACGATGTCCGAAATCATTTCCTGCTGCCCGCGTTCGCCCGCGATCTTGAGAATCTGGTTGAACTGCGACGGTTTCGGCGCGCCCTTGGCCAGCGAATAGCCGAGATCATCGAGATAATCGCGCACGCTGTTGAGTTTCTCGGGGTCGGGCGTGTCGTGGACGCGGTAGATTTGCGGCGTGCGGCGCTGCTCCAGCGTTTCCGCGGCGGCGACATTGGCGAGGATCATGAACTCTTCGATCAGCCGGTGCGCATCGAACCGCTCGCGCTTCAGGATGCGCGCGACAGTGCCGTCTTCATTGAGGATGATCTTGCGCTCGGGGAGGTCGAGATCGAGCGGCGCGCGCTTTGAGCGCTCCTTCCAGCGTGTTTCGAAGGCCGCGTGGAGCGCATGCACGGTTTCCGCAACGGCGCCGCTCGCCTTGCGATCGCCGATGAGGCGCTGCGCGTCGCTATAAGAGAGCTTCGCCGCCGAGCGCATCATGATGCGCGAAAAGCGGTGGCGGCGCTTGACGCCGCCGGCGTCGATCGTCATTTCGACCGCGATCGCCGGTCGGTCGACGCCGAGTTTCAGTGAGCAAAGGTCGTTGGAAAGGCGCTCCGGCAGCATCGGCACGACGCGGTCGGGCAGGTAGATCGAATTGCCGCGCCGCTGCGCCTCGCGGTCGAGCTTGGAGCCCGGCCGTACGAACCAGCTGACATCGGCGATGGCGACGATGATCTTGAACCCGCCGGGGTTCGCCGGATCGTCATCGGGCGCCGCCCAAACGGCGTCGTCATGGTCCTTGGCGTCTTCCGGATCGATGGTGAGCAGCGGGATGTCGCGAAAATCCTTGCGGCCGTCGAGCGACGGCGGCTTTGCGCGCTCTGCTTCCTCGATCACCTCGCGCGGAATTTCGACGGGCGCGTCATGCGCGGCGAGCGCAATCAGCGAATAGGCGTTCTTGTCATCGACATGGCCGGCGATTCCCTTGACGCGCGCGCGGCCGAGGCCTCCCCCACGCCGCGGCTCGGCTTCGACCCAGACAAGATCGCCTTCCTTGGCGGCGCCGGCGTTTGCGCCGTCGAGCATGAAGGTGTTGCGCGCCCGCCGCTCGACAGGCTCCGCGACGCCGCCGGACTTGGTCTTGCGAAAGACGGCGAGGAAGCGATGCGCGCCGCGCCCTAAAGGGCGGATGATGCGCGCATCATAACTGTCATCGCCCGCAGGGCTGAGGCGCGCGAGAAGGCGGTCGCCGACGCCCGGCGCCGGTTTCACTTCTTTCGCCGCCTTTGCAGAAAGCCGGATGATCGGCGGTTCCGTCTCGCCTTCCCAGGACGACGGCAGGCAGAGCATGTCGCCGTCATCGTCGACCGACATGATGTCGACCGCGAGGACGGGCGGCAGCGCGGTTGCGCTGGCGATCTTTCGTCGCCCCGCCGGCCGCGCGGCGCCTTCCGCCTCCATCTCCTTGATAAGTGAGCGAAGTCTTGCACGATCTTCCGCCTTCACATTAAAGGCGCGCGCAATATCTCGCCGTGAGGTTTCACCCTCCGCCTCGCGGAGGAAGGTCGCGATTTCTTCCTTGGTCGGAAAACGCGGCGGGCGTTTGGGTTTCGCCAACAGGGGTCACGTCAACAGCGGCGCGCCCGCCCTAGCATGTTCGCAGCGATACGCTAATCGCCGATCCGTAAGGGGTCGAAAGGACGCCCGTCGACGCGGACTTCATAATGCAGGTGAACGGCGGTCGCGTTGCCGCTGCGCCCTGTGCGCCCGAGGGCTGCGCCGCCGCCGATCCTTGCGCCCTGCCGCACGCCCGGCGCCAGGTCGGAGAGGTGCGCGTAGAGCGTCGAGACGCCGCGGCCGTGGTCGATTTCGACGGTCAGCCCATAGCCGCGGCGGGTCCCCGCGGAGACGATGCGACCGTCGCCGCCGGCGACGACGACGCGGGGCGAGCCGGTGAACAGGTCGAGCCCATCGTGAAAGGCGCCGGCGCCGCCGTTGCGCGGACCGAACGCCGAAGAGACGCACCCTTCGACCGGCGCGCGCGCGACCACGATGTTTCGTACGGCGGTATAGGGCGTGTAGGCGAGAACGCGTCGAAAGGCGTCCGTCGCCGGCGGATTTGAAACGCTGACGCCGCGGCAAAGTTCAAGAACGGGAGCGGACCACGGTTCGCCGGCCTGACGCGGCGGCGCCGTCGCGCAAGCGCTGAGAAGAAGGGCGACGAAAAAGGAGCGCAAGCGCAGCATTGGGAGATTTTACGCAACCGGATTTTGTCGAAACCTTAACCGCGGACGCACATTCGCGCGAGGGCATGCCGTGACAGCGGTTTCTGGCCGTCATCCCTTCGGCCACAAAACCATTTGCGTGCAACGAAAGAGCGCGAGCGTTTTTCCGGTCGCCTTGTTCGTCACCTTGGCGTCCCAGAGCTGTGTGGTGCGGCCGAGATGGAGCGCTTCCGCGCGGCAGGCGATGACGCCCTCCAGCGCCGTGCCGAGGAAGTTCGTCTTGATTTCGATGGTGGTGAAGCCGCTCGCTCCCGCGGGCAGCGCCCGCACGCAGCCGTATCCGCAACAGGTGTCGGCGAGCGTGATGACCGTGCCGGCGTGCAGGAAGCCGTTCGGCGCCAAGAGTTCGGCGCGGATCGCGAGCTCCGCTTCGACCCAGCCCTCTCCGGCGCCCGTGACGCTGAGGCCGAGAAGGCCGGGCAGGAAGCCTTTGCCGGCCTCGTTCAGCGCGCGGGCGGCTTCGTCCAGAGATCGAGTCATGGCGATAGATGTCCTGCCCGCAGCGATTGATCGATGTCAAACTGCGCCCGGTCGGACCGCGCGACAATCGACCCGCGCAGCAGAGTTTCTAATCGAGGGATCAGTCCATGCACCGCACCGCCCCGCTGATTATCGCCGCAATGGTTATCGCTTCCTGCAGCCGCGAACAGGCGCCGCAAACAGCGCCGGAACCGGCCGTGGCCGCCGAAGAAGAGACGGCGTATGAGCCCGACGCACGCACGTTGGCGCTCAGCCAGCCGCCGGCGCCCGTCCACGCGCCGACGCCGGAGCTCAACGCCCGCCGCGGCCGCATCCTTTTTATCGCGAACGGCTGCGTCATCTGCCATCAGGTGAACGGCGTCGGCGGTCGGGCGGCGCCCAATCTCAGCGCCGCCGCCAAACCGGATCTTGTCGATCCGCTGGAGTTTTCGGCGCGCATGTGGCGCGGCGCGCCGGCGATGTCCGCGCTCCAGACGATCGAGCTCGGCTATGTCATCGACCTGTCGGCGCAGGATATCGCCGACCTCGCGGCCTTTGCGGCGAGCCCCGACGAACAAGCCCTCTTGACCCTCGACTCGGTCAGCGAGGAAATGCGCGGCTGGTTTATCGACGAGCGGTACTGGGCGACGGGCCAATGGGACAAGTATCGCGAACGCGGATCGAAAATCCCTTCGGTGGTCATCGAAGAAGAGTGACCCTCATCGCCGCGCCAGCCTGATCCACTGATCGATGACGAAATCGATATGCGCGTCGTCCTTGATGAGGTCGTCGTGGACGAGAAGCCCGGTCATCATCGCGCGCGAGATCGAGAGGATGGCGTCGAGTTCGGCGGCGCTGCGCGTCGTCGCGGGCAGCAGCTCAGCGAGTTCGGCGTCGATCGCCTCGCGCCAGCGTTCGAGCGCCGGGGTGATCCGCCGGCGGAGATTTTCATCCGTGCGCGAGGCGACGAGGATTTCAAGGAGCGCGGCGAAGTCCTCGCTCTTGAACTGTTCGCGCCATGACCGTTTGACGATCTCGGCGAACGCGTCGGGCGATACTGACAATTCAATTCTGGCGCGCGCGAACCAGCGCACCGAACGGGCCAGGAGGTAATCCGTCAGCGCGGCGATCAAGGCGTCTTTCGATGGGTAGTGGTGCTGCAAGGCGCCCTGGCTGACGCCCGCCCGCCGGGCGACCTTGATGATCGACGTGCCGTGGAAGCCTTCGCAGGCGAGTTGGGCGACCGCCGCCTCGCAGACGCGCAGCCGCATCGCCTCGCTTTTTTCGCGCTGGCGGCTGTAAATTTCGGCGTCTGCGTCCGGCGCTTGACCGGCGAAAGTCTCGTCCATACGCCATGGACGAAACAGCGGGGACCGCCTGCTGTCAACGAAACCGGTCAGTTTTGGGAGCCTTTCATGCAGTTGACCGCAGAACACGAACAACTGCGCGCGACGCTGAAGAAATTCATCGACGCGGAGATCAATCCGAATGTCGACAAATGGGAGGAAGCGGAGATCTTCCCCGCGCATGAAGTGTTCAAGGGGCTCGGGCGTCTTGGTCTCCTCGGCGTCAACAAGCCGGTCGAATACGGCGGGATGGGGCTCGACTGGTCCTACGGCGCGGTGGTCGCGGAGACGCTCGGCCATATCAATTGCGGGTCGGTGCCGAT
>CAZOEB010000105.1:0-10371 GCA_964578685.1 uncultured Caulobacterales bacterium | reverse complement strand
TTGCCGTTGCGCAGCGCCGGATGCGCCTTGCGGTAGGCGATGAGACGTTTGATGAGCTCTCCGTTAGGATGCTGGCGCCAGGCGATCGGGTCCTTCTCGAAAAATTCGAGGCGCTTTTCATTGCCGGCTTCGACCCCGTTATGGACGAGCGGAATGCCCTCGCCGACAAAGGACAGCACGATCGCCGCCGGAAGCGCCGGGCCGAAGCGCTCGAACGACGTTCCCTCCCACGCGTTCTGGTCGTGATTCTCGACATAGGTCATGCGCATCGCCTCGACAGGCCACGCGCTCTCATTCTCGGAGTAGTAGCCGTAGAGCGCCCCGGTGTTCGCCTTTCCTGCGGAGATGTCGTGCATGGCGTTGTTCCAACCCCAGGCGTAGCTGGCGTCGAAGGCGGCGCGGTGGACGTCGCGATGGTTGAATTCGGCGAGCATGAAGACAGGCTTGATCGCATCAAGTTCGGCGCGCACGTTTTCCCAGAAATCCAGCGGCACGTACCCCGCGACGTCGCAGCGATATCCGTCGACGCCGACTTCCTTCACCCAGTAGACCATCGCCTCCGTCATGTATTGGCGAAGGTCGCGGTTCGTCCAGTCGAAGTCGATGATGTCCGACCAGTCCCACCACGGCGTCGGCTGGAAGTCGCCTTTCCAGTCCTTGATGTACCAGTCGGGATGCTCCGTAACGAGAGGATTGTCCCAGGCGCTGTGATTGGCGACCCAGTCGAGGATCACCTTGAAGCCTTGCTCATGCGCGGCGTCGACAAAGGATTTAAGATCCTCAATCGTTCCGAACTCCGGATTGACGCTTCGATAATCCTTCACCGAATAGGGGCTGCCGAGCGATCCTTTGCGGTTCTTCTCTCCGATCGGGTGAATGGGCATCAGCCAGAGGATGTCGACCCCGAGCGCTTTGAGTCGCGGCAGCTCCTTCTCCGCCGCAGCGAAAGTGCCTTCCGGCGTGAACTGCCGCGTGTTGATCTGGTAGAGAACCGCGTCGCGCGTCCATTCCGGGTTCGTCAGCGTCACAATCGGCTTCGGCGCGTAGGGGTCCGAGGCGGGCGCTGCGGCGACAGGCTTCGGCGAAGCAGGCAGCCGGTCGATCTGCGGCGTGCAGGCTGCGGCGGCCGCGACGAAAAGGATGGCGAGCAGTCTCAGCATCGAAGGCTCCGGAATGGGCGGTGCAGCTTGCCGCGTAAAGGCCGCGCGGGCAACGGCGCCGTCGGTCCCTGAAGGAGCCTCTATTTCGCCGCGATCAACGTGTTTAAGCTTGCGACGAAATCGCCGCGAGGACGCTTCGCCCGCCGATGATCGCCCGCTTCGCCCTGCCGAAGGATGCGCGCTGGTTCCAGATCGGCGGTCAGGCGGCGATTCTTCTCACCGGGCTCGCCGTTTTCGATTTCCGCATCGGCCTCACGCAAATTGTTGCAGCGATCGGCGCAAGCCTCGCCGCACAAGCGCTCGGCACGCTGCTGATCGCGGGCCGCTTCGACTGGAAGAGCGCGCTCATCACCGGCTTGTCGCTGTGCCTGCTCTTACGCGCGAACGACATCTGGCCGTTCGTCGCCGCCGCGCTGATCGGCACAGGGTCTAAGTTCGCGTTGCGCCGCGGCGGTCGGCATGTCTTCAACCCGGCGAATATCGGCATTGTCGCGATGATCGCGTTTTCCGGGGCCGCCTGGACCTCGACCGGCGAATGGGGATCGAGCCCGGCATTTGCGATCCTGATCGCGGCGCTTGGCGCGCTCGTCTGCTGGCGCGCCTCGCGGCTTGACGCCGCCCTTGTCTATCTTGGCGTCTACGCGGCGCTCGTTTTCGGCCGCGCGCTCTATCTTGGCGATCCGCTGGCGATCCCGGTTCTCCGCCTCGGCCATGGGGCGCTCATTCTCTTTGCGTTCTTCATGATCTCCGATCCGAAGACGACGCCGGATAACCCCCGCGAGCGCGCCCTGTTCGTCGGGCTCGCTGCGCTGATCGCCTATGTGATGCAGTTCCATTTCTTCATCAGCGACGGAATTTTCTATGCGCCTTTCCTGCTGGCGCTGTTCCGCTTCATCGCCTTGAGACCATCGTCGCGCGGCTATGAATGGGGCGCGGCCCCGGCGCCCCTGCGCTTCCGCTTCGCCCGTCCGCGCAAGATCGCGCCCGCCGAATGAAACCAAAAGAGGGAGAGACGCTTATGAAGACCAGAAGCTTCAAGAAAATGTTGATCGCCGCCGCCTCTGCGATCGCTGCGACCGCCGCGGCGGGCGGCGCGGTCGCCTTTTGCGGGTTCTATGTCGCCAAGGCGGATACGAAGCTGTTCAACAAGGCCTCGAAAGTCGCGATCATGCGCGACGGCGACCGCACGGTGATGACCCTCGCGAACGACTATCAGGGCGCGCTCAAGGAATTCGCGATGGTCATTCCGGTGCCCGTGGTGCTGGAAGAAGGCCAGATCCACGTCACCGAGAATGCGATTCTCGACCATCTCGACGCCTATACGGCGCCGCGACTTGTTGAATATTTTGACGAAGACCCCTGCGCGCTGCAAGAAATCACCGTCACGGCCTCACGCCAGTTCGCCGAATCAGCGTCGCCCGAAGATGCGCGCCGTAAGGGCGACGCCGCGCTCGGCGTCACGGTCGAAGCCGAATACACCGTCGGCGAATATGACATCCAGATTCTGTCGGCGAAGGAATCCGGCGGCCTTGCGCAGTGGCTGAAACAGAACGGCTACAAGCTGCCGGGCGGCGCCGAGGAAACGCTCAACAGCTACATCCGTCAGGGCACGAAATTCTTCGTCGCCAAGGTGAACCTTGAGGAGCAGGCGAAAACCGGGCTGAAATACCTTCGCCCCCTCCAGGTCGCGTTCGAACATCCGCGCTTCATGCTGCCGATCCGCCTCGGCACCGTAAATGCGGACGGCAAGCAGGAGCTGTTCATCTTCGCTCTGACGCGCACGGGCCGCGTTGAAACGACGAATTATCGCACGGTCAAGCTGCCGACCGGCATGGATGTTCCGATCTATGTGAAGGACGAGTTCGGCGATTTCTACAAGGCGATGTTCGCCGAGCAGACGAAGCGCGAAGCGGAACGCGCAGTCTTTCTCGAATACGCCTGGGACATGAACTGGTGCGACCCTTGCGCCGCCGATCCCCTGTCGAATGATGAGCTGCGCGAACTTGGCGTTTACTGGCTTGATGGCGAGGCGCCGAACCAATCAGTCCGCCCGCGCCGTCCGGCGCCGCTGGGCGGTCCGGCTGACGTTTTCGTCACGCGCCTTCATGTCAGCTACGACGCGGCGCATTTTCCGGAAGACCTGATGTTCAAGGAGACAGGCGACCGCGAGAATTTTCAAGGCCGCTATGTGATGCGCCACCCTTACAAGGGCGAGGCGAAATGCGAAGCCGGCGAGGAGTATCGCGCAAGCCTGCCCAAGCGCTTCGAGGCCGAGGCGCAGACGCTGGCGACGCTGACCGGCTGGGACGTCAATGAGATTCGCTCGAAGATGAAGGGCTCCGGACAATCCTTCGACCCGCCGAAGAAGGATAAATGGTGGGAGAGGCTTTGGGGCAAGTCCGGATCGAAAAAGGGCTGATCGGCGCCGCGGCTATAACAGCCCAAGTCCTTTGAAGCTCGCCTGAGAGCGATGACCGATCACCAGATGGTCGTGGACCCGGACGCCGAGGGTTTGCGCCGCCTTGACGATCTGGTTCGTCATTTCGATGTCCGCCCGGCTCGGCGTCGGATCGCCGGAGGGATGATTGTGAACGAGGATGATCGCCGAGGCGGACAGCTCCAGCGCGCGCTTGACCACTTCGCGCGGGTAGACGGGCGTGTGATCGACCGTTCCCTTCTGCTGCACCTCATCGGCGATGAGGATGTTCTTCTTGTCGAGAAAAAGGATCCGGAACTGTTCGATTTTCTCATCCGCCATCGACGCGCGGCAATAGGCGAGCAGCTCATCCCATGACGAGATAACCGGCCGCCGGAGCACGCGCTCCTGCGCCAGCTTCAAGGCGGCGGCGTGAACGATCTTGAGTTCGAGCGCGGTCGCCTCGCCGACACCGTCGATTTCGAGAAGGCGCTCGATCGGCGCCGCGAGCGTCTCGGCAAAGCCTCCAAACCGCGCCAGCATCGCCTTGGCCGCCGGTTTGACGTCGCCGCGCACTTTCGACCGGAACAGCAAGAGCTCCAGAAGCTCGTAATCCTGGAGCCCGGCCGCGCCGGCGCGCGCAAAGCGCTCTCGCAGCCGGTCGCGGTGGCCGTGCCAGTGCGGCTTCTCGTCAGGCGCTCGCGGCGAGTCGTCTTCTATTGCGGCCATCGATTGCAGAGGGGCGTAGGAACGTCGCGAGGCTTACCCTGTTCGGGGCGGGCGGAAAAGCGTGACGCCCTGATCAAACCGCGTAGGGCGGCCGGTCGAGGCCGGCGGGAGACTTCGTGAAAATTTCGACGCCCGTTTCGGTGACGCCGACCGAATGCTCGAATTGCGCCGACAGGGACTTGTCGCGCGTCACCGCGGTCCACCCGTCCTTCAGCACCTTCACGTCCGGCTTGCCTTCATTGATCATCGGCTCGACGGTGAAGAACATGCCCGGGCGAAGCTCGATGTCGGGCGCATGGTGCGTGCCGAACCGGTCGCGATACTCCGCATAATGAACGACATTGGGCGCATCATGAAAGACGCGGCCCAAGCCGTGGCCGCAGAAGTCACGGACGACGGAAAATCCCTGGCGCTCGGCGATCGACTGAATGGCCCGCCCGACGTCGCGAAGCGATTTCCCCGGCGCTATCGCCGCGATGCCCGCCATCAGCGCCTCATACGTCGTATCGACCAGGCGGCGCGCTTTGACCTTCGGCTCGCCCGCCCAATACATGCGGCTGGTGTCGCCGTGCCATCCATCGACGATGACCGTCACGTCAATATTCAGGATGTCGCCGCCATTGAGGCGCTTGTCCGACGGGATGCCGTGGCAGATGACATGGTTGAGCGAAATGCAGCTCGCATGACGGTAGCCGCGATAACCGATCGTCGCCGACAACGCGCCGTGATCGAAAACGAAGGCGCGGATGAGGTCGTCGAGGTGCGCGGTCGAAACGCCGGGGCGGACATGGCGAGCGATCATGTCGAGGCACGCGGCGGCAAGCCCGCCCGCCCGGCGCATGCCGGCGAAGTCCTCCGGTCCGTGAATGCGGATGTCCCCGGTCTTCACGGCGTCGTCGGCAAGGGCGGTCGTATATTGCATGAGGTTCGGCGGTCGGCTCGATGAATTTCCCGCTCTATGTCGCAGCGAACGGGCGGTTTTTCAATGATCGCGAGCCCCCGAACTTCATTCGTTCCAGCCCGTTCGTCGAAGCGTTAACGAAACCTGCTGTTTCCGTTGCAGAATTGTAAAGATTTGCCTGAGAGGCTCCGTTTAGATTGGAAAACCGGGTCGCCTGTGCGGATCGCCCGTTATATCGCCGAAAACGCCGGAAACGTCGCCTTGACGTTCGCCCTCGTCGCGCCGCTGCTTCTCGTCGGGGCCGGCGCAGGCGTTGATGCGACAAGGTTTTTCGCGGCGAAGTCCGTACTCCAGCAAATTGCGGACGGGGCGGCGCTCTCCGGGGCGCGGCAGTACTTTCTCGACAATTCAAATAAAGCCGCTGTGGAAGGCGTGGCGATCTCCAACGCCGAAAGCGCCCTTCGCGCCAACAATGAGAAACTCGAGGCCGCCATATCGGCTCAGGCGCACGCAGCCGACGCCGGCGTTCAGGTGACGATCAATGCAACATACCGCCCAACGCTGATGGCGGGAGTTTTCAAGGAGGGGATAGCGATCTCGGTCTCGGCCTATGCTGAGGCGCGCGGATCGGACGCCGGCACCTGCATCATCGGGCTCGACACCAGCTCGAGATCCACCATCCTGCTCAACACGGCGGCGAGGATAAACGGTCCGAATTGCGCGGTGTATTCAAACTCGACCGCGAATGCGGGAATCGAGGTGCTTCGCGACGCGAAGATCATCAGCGCGCTGACATGTTCAAGCGGGGGATATTTCGGCTCAGCCGGAAACTATTCATCGCAGCCGTTGACGGATTGCCCGGCGCGCGAGGACCCGCTTGCCGAAAGGACCCCGCCTGCGGTTGGCGCCTGCGATTACAATCGAAAGCAGGTCGATAATTTCACCGGTGCGCTTGATCCCGGCGTCTATTGCGGCGGCCTGGTCGTAAACGGCGCGTCGAACGTGACGTTCAATCCCGGAATTTACGTCTTCAAGGACGGTTCGCTTGAGATATTGCGCACGTCGAAGGTCCGCGGCAGCAATGTCGGGTTTTTCTTCACGGGCCGCAACGCCAACCTCTATTTCCAGGAACAGTCCGATATTTCGCTCAGCGGGCCGGTATCCGGTCCGATGGCGGGCGTGCTGATCTGGCAGGAAGAGGATCCGCGCAGCGGCAAGATGTTCGAGATCCGCAGCAACCACGTCCACACGCTGACCGGCACGATCTACCTGCCTAACAGCACGTTCTACGCTTCCGTCAATGCGCAAGTGGCGCAATCCTCCGCCTACACCGCTGTCGTCGCGCGAAAGATCTCGCTCGACGGTCAGGTCGAACTTGTTCTCAACGACAATTACGGCGACACCGACGTTCCCGTTCCGGCGGGCGTCGGCCATTCCGGCGGCGACATCGTTCTGCGGCGCTGATGGATTGAGGGACATCGTTTTCCGCCGCCGCCCAAAACGCCTACGTTAACGCTCAGCGCTCTCAAGTTTACGAAATCGTAAAGCGCGCCAGGGAACCTTTCAGCATCGACTGCAAGGGGCGCCGGCGGTGAGACTGATCGACGACAGGGGCAATGTCGCCGTCACATTTGCGCTTCTCGCGCCGGCGCTTCTAGCCGTCGCCGGCGGCGCCGTCGACTTTCAGAGCATTCGCAACCAGCGCGAAGATCTCCAGCATGCGGCCGATTCGCTTGCGACCCGCGGCGCGCGTGAATTTCTTATCGAGAATGCGACGGTGAGCCAGATCCAGGCGCTCGTGGAAGCGACCGCGGAAGCCCAATATAAGGAAACGCTCGGCGCCTTCACGCTGGAAGTCGAGGCCGTCGCCGGCGAAAAGACCGTCACCGCCAACATCGTGCAGCCGGCGCGCAAAGGGTTTTTTCTTCATAACCTTCCTGCCTATAGCGAACCGATTTCGGTCACTGCGACGGCCGTCGCGCGCGGATCGTCGAATGTCTGCGTCATCGCGCTCGAACAAGAGGCGGAAGCCGCGATCAGGGCGGATGCGAGCGCGCAGCTCGACGCGGCGAAGTGCTCTGTCCTCTCCAACTCAACTTCCTCGCGCGGCGTCGAAGCAGCGGGCTTTTCAAAACTGAAGGCGGCGCTGATCTGTTCGGCGGGCGGGGCGCGCGGCTCCTCTTTCAACTTCGAGCCGATGGCGCTGACGGATTGTCCGGTTTATGATGATCCGCTCAAGGAGCGTCTGGAGCCCGAGGTCGGCGCCTGCGATCATCATAATCTTGTTTTGGGGGAAGCCGGCGCTTTAAGCGGCCTCGTCGGCCATACGCTGACGACGGCGATCTCGCTGCTCGACGGCTCCGACGAAGACACGCTAATCGGATACACGCGCTTTGATCTTCAGCCTGGCGTTTATTGCGGCGGCGTGCGGATCCGCGCCGACGCCGACGTTCACCTTGAACCCGGGGTCTACGTCTTCAAGAACGGCGCGCTGGAGGTCGAGCTTGGCGGACGCATCTTTGGAAAGGGCGTCGGCCTCTTTTTCACCGGCGACGGAGCGGTTTTCAATTTCAAGCCGCAATCGATCGTGCATCTGACGGCGCCGACCGAAGGGATCATGGCTGGCATGTTGATGATGGAGGACCGGGCGCGAAAGACCACGGAGACCTATTCCATTCTCTCCGCCAATGCGCGCACGCTGCTTGGTACGATCTACCTTCCGAATGGCCGCCTTCGGGTTGATTCGATCATGCCGATCGCCGACGATTCGGCCTATACGGCCATCGTCGCGCGCTACCTCCGAATGAGCGGATCGCCGCGGCTTGTCCTCAACGCCAATTATTCGATGACGGACGTTCCGGTGCCGGAGGGGATCGGCGCGGCGGGCGGTCAGGTATACCTCAGGGAATAGGCGGTGATTGTCGCCGATCTCCGCAAATTGTTATCGGCCGTCAGGGAACTTTTCGCCTTCCGGCTGTTTGATTCGTCCATGGCGGGCGCTAATCGCATGGATATGAAGTTCGACCGGAGCAAGACTGCGCTGCTCGGCCTCGCCCTCGCCGCCGCCCTGGCTGCGGGGCTTGCGGCGATCGATCCGCCGCCCGCGGCGCCGGGCGAAAAGCCGTCGCTGTTCGCCGGCCTTCTCTCGATCGGCCGGGAGCGCTTTGTCGCCCCGCTGCCGCCCGCGCCGGACAGCTACTTGCCCGAAAATGCATGGCTCGCGATCAATGAGCGCGGGCTCGACGTCATCCGGCGGAGCGAAGGTTTGCGCCTCAAGTCCTATTATCTCGCAGGCCAGTGGCTGGTCGGATACGGGCACGCCGCGACAGCGCGCAAGGACATGACGATCACCGTCGATCATGCGGATGATCTTCTGATCTCTGATGTGCGGCGGGCCGAAGAGGGCGTGCGCCGCCTCGTCAAGGTTCCGCTGAACGAGAATGAATTTTCGGCGCTTGTCTCGCTCGCCTATAATATGGGCGTGGGCGCCTTCGAGAAGACGGAAGTCCTCAGACGTCTCAACGCCGGCGACCGGCGAGGCGCCGCGGAGGCCTTCCGGTACCTCGTCGCCGCGGACATCAAGGGGGAGCGCGTCGTGCTCGCCGCCCTGAAGCGCCGGCGCGAAGATGAACGCGCGCTCTTCCTCACGCGGCCCCTGCGCGCCTGACCGGGCCGATACCGAATCCCTTTGCGATGGTTTAGGGTCTCTCCATCTTACCGGGAGAGCCGCCTATGAAAGTCCGCGCCGCCGTCGCCTTCGAAGCGGGGAAACCGCTCGCCATTGAGACCGTCGATCTCGAAGGGCCGAAGGCGGGCGAAGTGCTTGTCGAAATCAAGGCGACCGGCATCTGCCACACGGATGAATTCACGCTCTCCGGCGCCGATCCCGAAGGCGCCTTCCCCGCGATCCTCGGTCATGAAGGCGCGGGCGTCGTCGTCGAGATCGGGCCGGGCGTCGCCAGCGTCAAGCCCGGCGATCACGTCATTCCGCTCTACACGCCGGAATGCCGCGAATGCGATTACTGCCTGCATCCGAAAACCAATCTCTGCCAGAAGATCAGGCCGACGCAAGGAAAGGGCGTGATGCCGGACGGCACGTCCCGCTTCTCATGGAAGGGCAAGCCCGTCCTCCATTATATGGGCTGCTCGACCTTTTCGAACTACACCGTCCTGCCGGAAATTGCGGTCGCAAAAATCCGCAAGGACGCCCCGTTCGATAAGGTCTGCTATATAGGCTGCGGCGTGACGACGGGCCTCGGCGCCGTCATGTTCACCGCGAAGGTCGAGCCGAACACCAACTGCGTCGTGTTCGGGCTCGGCGGCATCGGGCTCAACGTCATTCAGGGCCTCAAAATGGTCGGCGCCCGGCAGATCGTCGGCGTCGACATCAATCCCGGCAAACGCGCGATGGCCGAGAAATTCGGCATGACGCATTTCGTCAATCCGAAAGAGGTGAAGGGCGATCTCGTCGCGCATCTCGTCGAACTCACCGGCGGCGGCGCCGACTATTCCTTTGAATGCATCGGCCGCGTCGACACCATGCGCGCCGCGCTTGAATGCTGTCACAAGGGTTGGGGCGAGAGCGTCATCATCGGCGTCGCCGGCGCCGGACAGGAAATCTCGACGCGCCCCTTCCAACTGGTGACAGGGCGCGTCTGGCGCGGCAGCGCCTTCGGCGGCGCAAGAGGCCGCACCGACGTGCCGAAAATCGTCGACATGTACATGGAGGGGCGGATCCGCATCGACGAGATGATCACCCACCAGATGCCGCTCGAAAAAATCAACGACGCCTTCGACCTGATGCATCGCGGGGAAAGCATCCGGAGCGTCGTCGTTTACTGACGATGGAACGCGTCTCCCTCTCCAAATCCTTCGGCGGCGCGCAGGGCGTGTGGAAGCACGCCTCCGCGGCGCTCGCCTGCGACATGCGCTTTTCCGTCTACACGCCGCCGACGGAGATCCATGGCGCGGGGCCCTATCCGGCGCTGTTCTGGCTGTCTGGGCTTACGTGTACGGAGGATAATTTCACCGTGAAGGCGGGCGCGCAGCGCGTCGCCGCGGAACTCGGCCTGATGATCGTCGCGCCGGACACCTCGCCGCGCGGCGACCATGTGCCGGACCTTGAGCCGAAGACCTATGATTTCGGCAAGGGCGCAGGATTCTAT
>CAZOEB010000104.1:0-10377 GCA_964578685.1 uncultured Caulobacterales bacterium | reverse complement strand
TCCAGGACCGATCGACGACAATTTCCACACGCTGCCGCTGTTCACCGAACGCTTTACGGCGGCGACGTCGCCTGAGCATCGTTTCGCCGAAAAGGACGCCCTGCCCTGCCGCGACCTCGACGGCGAGCCCTATATCAACCGGTCGAACTGCGAATATTTCGATGTCGTCAGCGAGGCCTTCGCCGCTCAAGGCATCAAGATGCGTCAGACCTTTTCCAGCGAATGCAATGAATGGGTGCTCGGGATGATCAAGTCAGGGCTGGGCGTCGGATTCTTTCCGGAATTCGCCGTGAAAGATCCCGGCGTCGTGCTGACGCCGCTTGTTGATCCCGCCTTCACCCGAACGGTCACGCTTGCGACGGTTCGGGGCCGGCGCCATTCGCCGGCGGTCGGCGCTTTTGTGCGCCTCGCTCGCGCGTATCGCTGGCCCGCTCATACGACTGCGCACGCAGGCGGATCAGGCCTCTGCCGTCGAGGCCTTGAGCAGAAGGGCGAGAAGCACGGCGCCCAGCAGCGACACGCCAATGGCGGCGACGGCCGACGGCCAGCCAGCCGCCTCAAAGATCCATCCTATCGCCGCCGCGCCCGCAAGCCCGCCCAGATAGTAAGAAGCGAGGTATAGGCCGCTCGCCGCGGCGCGGTCGCGCTTGGCGGCGCGCGCGACAAAGCCGGTCGCCGTCGCCTGCGCGAAGAATGTGCCGGCGGCGACGACCGCAAGCCCCACGAGAATCGCCGGCAAGGAGGACGCGACGAGCAGCGGCAATGCGGCGATGGACAGTCCGAGAGAGAAAACGAAGCTGCGGCGCGCGCCGATCCGCGCAGCGACTGCGCCGGCGACGGGGGTTGTCAGCATCGAGGGAAGGAACACGAAATAGACGAGCCCGAGCGCCATGGGCGACAAACTGAGCGGCGGCGCCGCAAGGATGAAGTTCACATAAGTGAAGACGCCGATGAACGCGAACAGGATCAGGAATCCGATCGCGAAACTCGTTCGCAAACATGCGTTCGACAGATGCCCCGCAATGATTTTTGTCGGCGACCGCGGAACCTCAATCGCCGAGCCCATAGGTTGCGCGGCGCGGAGCGCGACATAAGCGATGCCGGCGCCGGCGAGGTTCAACGCGGCGAGCAACGTAAAGGCCGCCGGCACGCCGAATTCGGCGGCGGTCGATCCCGCAACAAGCCGTCCGACGAGATTGCTGGCGACGACGCCGGTCACATAGGCGGCGAGCGCGGTTGAAGACTGCGCGGCCGTGCAGCGCTCGGCGAGGTAGGACATGGTGAGCGAAAACGCGGTCACCATGAAGACGCCCTGGAGAATCCGAAGCGCTGTGAAAACCGTAAGGTCGCTGACGAGGGAAAGAGCGAATGTCGGGAGCGACAGCAGCGCAAGGCTGGCGATGACGCCGGTCCGGCGATCGACGCCGGCGCCGAAAAAGACGACGCCGAGCCCCGCGAGCGCCATGCCGATCGTGCTGGCGTTGACGGCGAAACCGATCTTTGCGGGCGCCGCGCCGAACCGGTCGGCGAGCGAGGGCAGGATCGCCTGCGCGGCGAAGAGATCGACCAGCGTCAAGAAACCGATGACGCCGATGATGAGCGGCGTTCCGGCGGATGAAAGGCGCGCGGTCAGGTCGGCCTGCGACATGAGGGGCTCCATGAAACTTCATGGACGGGAGACGCCGGCAGAGGAGAGAGCGCCGGCGGCTCCCGTCCAGTACTGGCGGCGCGAGAGGGCGCTCGCGCCGCCTGGGGGACCATTAAAGTCGGGATCTGCTTATTGGCCGTGTTTCACGTCGGCAGCGTAAAGAACGGCGGCCTCGCTTCCTTCGTTCTTCCACCAATGCATCACGCCTTTAACTTCCTTCGAGATGTCGCCGGCCTTGTGCGTGATGCCGACGGAGCAATCGCTGCGAAATTCGGTGATCTCGCCCGATGCGGTGAGGATCAGCGCCGGCCGGTCGGTATGGTCGTGCCACGGCACCACGCCGCCTGGTTGAATGACAAGCTTCCGGAACCGGAGCCGGCGATCGTCGACGCCCATGATCTCCTTGCTGAGGTCAATCGACGACAACTCCTCGTCGGTCACATCCTTGGGCGCCATCTCGCCTGTTTTCCGAACCCCGGCCTTCATCTTGTCAGCCGGGCACTCGCCGGCATGGGCGACCGAGCCGCTCATCACCAGCGCAAAGCCGACAGCCGCGCCGAGCGCGGCCTTCACCAATCCATTTGTCATCTTCGCCATGCGTCCCTCCGTGTTTCGCCGTCGCGACGAGGGCGCCGCCGGCCTGTTGGACGCCCTCCAATTACGCCCGGCGAGGGCCGAACTGAACTTGAGAAAAGTCATCGCTTTCATGCGAACGGCGCATTGGCGTTTGCGTCCCGGCGGCCGTAGCGTGTTATGGTCTGCTCGCCGGACCAGGCGTCATGAGGCTTGATCCGAAGTCGCAGCAGTGGCGGAAAAGGCCGCCGATATCATCCATGACTCAATCATCGGAACTGGTGGCGGCGCTTGAGATTGCGACTGAGCGCGCAATCGCCTTGAATGCGCCCCTTCGCGACAGGCTCAAGATCATCGCCGACGAAGTCCGGTGTTTGAGCGATGTTTTCGCCGACGCCGTCGATCGCTTTGTCGGCCGGCTGCAGGAAGCGGAAGCAGGCGCCGGCGCGCCGCAAATCGGCGATCCGTTCCCTGACTTTCTGCTGCCGGATCAGGACGGAAAGCTCGTCGATCTGGCGCGATTGCGGGAAGACGGTCCGTGCATAATCGCCTTTCTCCGTGGTCATTGGTGTCCCTATTGCAAGACGACCGCTGTCGCGCTCGGCGAAATCGCGGACGCCGCCGCCAGCCGCGGTGCGAAGATCGTCGCAGTCACGCCGGAAAGCCGTAAATACTCTGAACGGCTCGCCGGAGACTCCGGCCGGCGCTTCCCGATTCTCACCGACGTCGATAACGGGCTTGCGCTGGGGCTCAATCTCGCGATCTGGGTCGATGACGATATGGCGCGCCTGATCGCCGGCGCCGGCTGGGACGTTCCCGCCTATCAGACGGCGAAAAGCTGGGTGCTGCCGATCCCCGCGACCTTCGTCCTCGACTGGAACGGGCGCGTCGCAGCGCGCTATGTCAACGCTGATTACCGTACACGGATGGAAATAAACGACATCCTGGCGGCGCTTGACAAGATCGCCAAACTTTAAACGACGGAAAAATCAGCCGACCGGAGCAGGTTGAGGAACGCAGCGGCCGGCGCGCTGCGCAGCCGTCCGGCGACGGCGTAAACATAGACGACCCGCGTAACATCGAGACCTTCTAGCGGCGCGCGCTTGACGTCCGAGAAATGCGGCGCGCTGCTGGGCACGATGGCGACGCCGGAGCTCGCTTGCAGCAGCGCCTTCAGATCGTGGTGGCTGTCATATTCGTGCGAAGACGCCAGCGCCCCGCCGCGCTCAGCGAACCAGCGCTCTACGGCGGGCCTGTCTTCACAGCCTGTCTGTTTCATCAGCGGCTGACCGGCGAGTTCCGGAACCGTTATGCGATTCTGGCGCGCAAGCGGGTGGTTTGAGGGGAGCGCAATTTCAAATCCTTCGGTGAAGAGCGGCCATCGGTCGAGGCGCTCCCACCCGTCATCGACGGCGCTCGCAATCGCCAGATCGTAATTGCCGCCTTTCAGCTCCTCGAGGAGCCGCGCCGCCGGACCGTGCTGGATGCGAAGCTGCAAGCCCTGAAAACTTCTGAAGAGTTCCGAAACGGGCGCCATGAAGGGCTCAAGATTGACGGTGTTGGAGACGGCGACGCCGAGCGGCGCCACTTCGTTCTTCGTCACCGCGCGCGCGAGCTCCCGCGCCGTCAACGCGCTTTCATAGCAGCGCTGCAGAAGCGGCAGCATGCGCTTGCCGAGCTCGGTCAAATGCGAATGGCGCCCTTCGCGGCGGACGAGGTCGCCGCCGAGCTCGCCTTCCAGCGATTGAATGGCGCGCGTCAGCGCCGGCTGTGAGACGTTGCAGTCTTCCGCAGCGCGCGTGAAATTCAACGTCTCGGCGAGCGCGAGGAAGTAACGGATCTGCTGCATTTCCAAGGGGGCGGCCTCCGGCCGAAACCAATGCGCATTCTAAGGCTTTGCCGCGAAGCGCAACAGCGCGTCGGCGAGATCGGGAGCGCGAGGCCCCCTTGACATGGAATCTTCGATAAGATATCTATCATTGATATATACCACTAGGTGAAAATGGTTGGCCGCAATTCATCTCGTTCCACCGCAAAGCTCTTCAGTCATGGCCGCAGCCAAGCTGTGAGGCTGCCGAAGGATTTTCGCCTGCCGGGCAAGGAAGTTTTGATCAGCAAGATCGGCGGAAAGGTGATCCTTGAACCGATCGAGCCGGAGCCCTTCGATGCGGCGGCATGGCGCGCGAAACTCGACTCGCTTGGCGCGGCGGACTTTCTTCCTGAGGGCGGGCCTGACGAGCCCCCGCCGCTCGGACCGGACGATGAGATAGACTTCGGTTGAACGGTTCGACCGGTGTTTTTTCTAGACACGAACGTCGTCATCTTCGCGCTGAACATGCGCAAGCCGGCGATCGACGTTCGGTTACAGCGAGAACTGACGATCGGAACGCGTTTGGCGATATCGACCATCGTGCTGTTCGAACTTCGTTATGGAATCGCCCGAAGCGATCGCCGGGAACAGTCCGGACGCGTGCTCGACGCGTTTCTCGCGGACCGGTTCGAGATCGTCGATTTCGATTACGACGATGCAGATGCGGCGGGCGAATTGCGCGGCGAACTCGCGGACGCAGGAACGCCTGTTGGACCCTATGACTTGATGATCGCTGCGCAGGCGCGGCGGCGCGGCGCCGTGCTCGTGACCGAAAATACTCGCGAGTTTGAACAGATCGCCGGCCTGCAATGCGTGAGTTGGGGCGGCTAGCCGGGTTCAACCGTAACGCCTCGCATCTGGCGAGGTCTCGCTAGGTCGCTTCATCGCTTTCCAAATCGTAGTCGCCTAACTCGGAGATGATTTCTCTAATGACAGGCTCTCCTGCGACCGGCTTCATGGCCGAACTAAATTTCCGAACATCTCCCCCGTCTACAACGGCGTACGAAATGCGCTTCACGATCGATGCACGTTCGGCCGGCTCTAGATTTGACAGCAAAGCGGCGAATTTTTTGGGGTTTTTCATCCCCCAATTCGCCAGCACTATCGCGACTTCATGGCTCGGCGCCTCACCATGGTTTCGTGTAAGGAATCGAGCGGTCTCCGCTTCTCCTGTTGGGTATTTATTGAGGCGGACGCGCGTATGGCATCCCGCACGCTCAATTGAGTCATCGGCTGCATCGCACGCGCTCTCTCCGCAGGCGCCGAGCGCCGCGATCATTAGAATGCCCGCGCACCAAGATTGAAATTTTGGCGAACGATTCACCGATACGGCGCGTCGATTTCGAGGTTCCTCGCGATCTCGCGCTCCCAGCGATCGCCGTTCGCGAGCAGGCGCTCCTTGTCGTAAAAGAGTTCTTCGCGCGTTTCGGTCGCGAATTCGAAGTTCGGGCCTTCGACGATGGCGTCGACCGGGCACGCCTCCTGACAGAAGCCGCAGTAGATGCACTTCGTCATGTCGATGTCGTAGCGCGTCGTGCGGCGCGAGCCGTCTTCGCGCGGCTCGGCCTCGATGGTGATCGCCTGCGCCGGGCAGATCGCTTCGCACAGCTTGCAGGCGATGCAGCGCTCCTCCCCGTTCGGGTAACGGCGCAGCGCATGTTCGCCGCGAAAGCGCGGAGAGAGCGGCCCCTTTTCGAACGGATAATTGAGCGTCGCCTTCGGGCGGAAATAATACTTCATCGCGAGAAAGAACGCGCCGACGAAGTCTCTCAGCATGAAGCCGTTCAAGGCCTGAACGATGCGCGACATGACCCTTACGATCTCCAGCTCTGGAAATAGGCGGCGAGATCCGGGAACGCAAGCTGAAGCCCCGCGACCAGCACGACCCAGACGAGCGACAACGGCAGGAAAATCTTCCAGCCGATGCGCATCAGCTGGTCATAGCGATAACGCGGCACAATCGCCTTCACCATCGCAAACAGGAAGAAGAAGAAGAACGTCTTCAGCATGAACCAGAACACGGGGATCTGGTCGAGAAACGGCGCCCAATCGCGGGGCAAGGGCGAATGCCAGCCGCCGAAGAATAGCGTCGTCAGCATCGCGCACATGAGGACGATGTTCGCGAGCTCGCCGATCATGAACATCAGGAAGAGCGTCGAGGAATATTCGACCTGATAGCCGGCGACGAGTTCGCTCTCGGCCTCCGGCAGATCGAAGGGCGGCCGGTTCGTCTCCGCGAGCGCCGAGATGAAGAAGACGACGAACATCGGGAACAGCGGAATGAAATTCCAGTTCCAGAAACCGCCGCCCGCACGCGCCTGCGCATTGACGATGTCGGAGAGGTTAAGCGAGCCGACGATGAGCAGAACCGTGATGATGACGAAGCCGATCGAGACTTCGTAGGAAACCATCTGCGCCGCCGAGCGCAGCGAGCCCAGAAACGGATATTTCGAATTCGACGCCCAACCGCCGATGATGATGCCGTAAACGCCGAGCGAGGAGATCGCGAAGAGGTAGAGGATGCCGACATTGATGTCGGCGCCGACCATGCCGGGCCCGACAGGAATGACGGCCCACGCAACGAGCGCCAGCACGAAGGTGATGATCGGCGCGATGAGGAACAGCGTCTTGTTCGCGCCCGCCGGAATGACGATTTCCTTGAAGACGAACTTGAAGAGGTCGGCGAAAGATTGAAGGAGCCCGAAGGGACCGACGACATTCGGCCCTTTCCTCATCTGCACCGCCGCCCAGACCTTGCGGTCGAAATACATCAGGAACGCTTGCGCGATGAGCAGCGCAAGAATAAGCGCCAGCGCCTGCAAGGTCGTCGGCACCAGCCACCAGAGCCAGCCCTGGTCGGTCGGCCGCGAGGTCAGAAAGGTCCAGATCTGTTCCATGGCGGCGCGTCATAGGGCGGTTGTGCGCCGCCCTCAAGGCGAGGCGTGCAGGCGTCAGGGACGCGCGAAACTGACAACAACCGGGCGGGCGGGGTCGCAGCCTTCAAAGAGGACAAAGACGACATCGCCGACCGCAGCGGCCGGCGCCTTGAGCGGCTTCTTCGCATAGAGGCGCTCAGCCCAGATCGACTGCGGGCCAATGGCCGGGAGGGAGATGAACAGGCGATCCCGACCCATGGGGTCCTGGACAGTCACGACTTCAGCCCGCTGCAAGCCGCAGTTTGGCGGCTCCTGCCCGTGCGCGGCGGAAGCGCCGCCGTCAATAATGAAAAGGCCAAGGACGCTTCGTAAAGCCATGCTCATTTTTTTCCTCCATAGCCCTCTTTGGCTGGGCGCCCATATCGCAATCATATCATGGAGATAGAAGGAGCGCCTCGGCGCCTTCCTCAAGCCGCTGAGAGACCCTATCGACGGCTGGAAGTTAACCCAATCCTGCGCACCGGACTGCAAATCCGCGTCAGACCTTAGCGCCATCTGAAACGCGTCGGGCCTAGCCTTGACCAAAACAGGGGAGCCTCCCATGCGCTTTTTCATCTTGATCGCCGCGGCGGCGACGCTTGCCGCTTGCGCGGGCGGCATGTCGAAGAAGGAATGCCTTTACGCGGACTGGCGCGCGATCGGCTTTGAGGATGGCGCGGCCGGCCGGGACGCCGGCGCGGTCGGCGCCCGGCGCGCGGCCTGCGCCGACAAGGCGGGCGTGACCCCGGACATGGACGCTTATCTCGGCGGCCGCGAAGCGGGCCTCGACCAGTTCTGCCGCCCCGCCAACGGCTTCGATGTCGGCTCGCGCGGACAGCGTTACACCGGCGTTTGCGCCGGGCGCGACGAGACCGCCTTTGTTGCGTCCTACGAAAAGGGTCTTGCGCTCTGGGGCTTTGTGTCACGCCTCGACGCCGCGCGGGCAGCGCTCGGCAACGCGCATGCCGATCTTGATCGCATCGAGCATGATATCGCCGCAAATGAGACTGCAATCATCTCGCCGGCGACCCCGCATCTCGCACGCATCGATCATGTCTCTGCGCTGAAACATCTGACTGAGGAACGCGCGCGCGTGCGCGCCGCGACGCGCGTTCTCGCCCGCGATGTCGATGACGCCGAGGCCGAGCTCGCCGAGTTTCAGGAAGCGCTTGCGGCAGACGGCGGGAATAGCCGCCCCGCTGTCTCCGCGCGATTTTAGGTCGCGGGTCTGACCTAGGGCCGACCTCCGCCATCGTGCATTCCGGGTCCCGAAACCGCCCGCGATCTGCGCGCTTGGAGCGCTCGTGCGGAGATTCTTCGTGCGAAAGACTGCCTGATTGATCGAGAGCCTCTATCTGCAATTTATTGCATAGTTCTTGAGGAGTGTTTTTAGGTTGCGAATAGTCGTGAATGCAATTAAACACGTAGTCGGTATTTGAAAGACTAGACTTGAAGCGGCTCCCCCCCGGCACTGCTTATGGCGCCTCTTATCGCAGGGCCATTGCGCGCCAGTTCTTTTTTCGGGGTGATCGAGGCTACGAGGCGGCGGTCGGCGGAGAATTTGAGCGGTTCGGGCTGCTGGAGCGCGACGCGGTTGACGCCGCGGGACTGAAAGAAGACGGGTTCATTGTGGATGTCGGCTGCGGCGCCGGTCGCCTCGCGGCGGCGCTGAAAGACCGCTTGCAACTCTTCTATCTTGGACTTGATGTTTCCCCGAAGCTGCTCAGTCGCGCTCGGGATGTGTGTGCGCGGCCTGACTGGCGTTTTGAGCTTGTCGATAGGCCGGAAATACCCCTGAACGGGAACACGGCGGACATGGTGTCGATGTTTTCGTTGATCACCCATTTGCCGGTCGCCGAGACGCGCGCCTATTTCGGCGAAGCGGCGCGCGTGCTGAAGACAGGCGGCGCGCTTGTCGTAAGCTTTCTGGACCCTGAAATACCGGCTCATCGCCGCATGGTGCGGCCGGCAGCCGTCGAAGCGATCGTCACGAGGATCTGCTGGGCGCCGAATGTCGCCACGACCAAGGACGAAATGCGCGCGTTCGCCCGCGACGCAGGCCTCGCGGTTGAGAAAATCGAAAGCCCCTCGGCCGTCGGTCAGTCGCTCGCCGTGATGCGAAAAGTCGATAAACTTTAGACTGCGCTCTTGCTACGCCGCGCGTTCGGCGAACTGGCCGTATTTTCGGAACCGGTAGAGATAGCCCGGCACAATCGCCTCGATCGTCTCGGCCTCTACGCCGAGATCGGCGAGCGTGCCGACATTCTTCCCGACGACGTTGTCGCGCTTGAGGAGCTTCACCTGATCGCGCGTGATCGGCGGGTTCACGAACGGCAGCGCGCCAAGCGCCTCGCCGAAAAGGCCGAACAGCAGCGCGACGGCGAACGGAACCGGCATCAGGATGCGCTTCATCCCGGTCTCAGCGAGCATGAACTCAAGGAGCTGTCGGAAGGTGTAGATGCGAGGGCCGCCGAGCTCGTATACGCGCCCTTTCGCTTCCGGCTTCTGCAAGGCGGCGCACACGGCGTCGGCGACATCGTCGACATAGACCGGCTGGAACTTCGTCGCGCCGCCGCCGATGAGTATCGGCAAAGGGGCGAAGGGCGGCGCCATCGCCGCCATCGCCGCAAATTTGTTGAAGAACTGGTCTTCAGGCCCAAAGACAATCGAGGGGCGCAGGATCGTCGCAGACGGAACAGCCGCCCGCACTGCGCGCTCGGCCTCGCCCTTCGTGCGGGCGTAAAGGCTGTCGCTGGCAGGATCAGCCCCGATCGCCGACATGTGGACGAATGTTTCAATGCCCGCTGCTTTTGCGCAATCGGCGACCAACGCGGCGCCCGCGCCCTGCACCCGCGCAAAACTCTGCGATCCCTGCTGGAACAAAATGCCGACAAGATTGACGACGGCGTCAGCCCCTTCGAGCGCGCGCTCCACCGAAGGGCGATGCCTTATATTCGCCTGGAACAGCTGGATCTGGCCGACGGCGCCCATCGGCCGCAGAAACTGCGCATGATGCGGGCGGCGGACGGCGACGCGCACGCGCCAGCCGCGCCCCGCCAGCTCGCGCACGACATTGCGTCCGATGAAACCGGAGCCGCCGAACACGACGGCGAGCCGGCCCGCGCCTTCAGTTTCCCGCGGGTGAGTCATCAAATCAGTCCTTGATCTTCAGCGGCGGTGCGAAACAGCCGCTGATATGCTGGGGCGTCCGCGTAACGGAATTCCAGGCTCCCAACAATGCGGCGCGCCCCCGCACGCGCCAATCAAAGGCCGCACGAACCTCCCCGAGCCGCCCCCTGCCGTTCATTGACAACAAGCCCCGCCCTCCCTATCCCCTCGCGACCTGCCCAGATGGCGGAATTGGTAGACGC
>CAZOEB010000103.1:0-10436 GCA_964578685.1 uncultured Caulobacterales bacterium | reverse complement strand
GCGCCGGCGCCGTCAATGCGAGCGATGCGGCGATTATTGTCGCTTGCGAGCGCGCCGACCCCGATCGCGCGCTCATCCTCGCCGTCCGTCAGCCGCGCGGAGACGGCCCAACCGCCCGGCCCGTCGCGGCGCGCGATCTCCTCGATGCGCGCGGATCGGAGCCCTCTGCCGGGACCGAGCATCGAAATCGCTTCGAGAATGTTCGTTTTCCCGGCGCCGTTCGGCCCCGACAGCGCCGCGGGGCGCCCGTCAAAGACGAGATCAAGATGTTCGTAAGACCGGAAATCGGAAAGCGTCAGCCGCGTCAGGCGCGGCCGTGCGTCCGGCGCCGCCGGTGCTTCTGGCTTGACGATGCGCAGCGTCGCTTCCCGCAAGGTTGTTGCTCCAATCAGACCCGGAGCGGCATCAGAACATAGAGAGCGCGCGGGTCTTCCTCATCGAGCGCGATCGAGGGGCTTGAAGGATCGGAGAGGCGGAACGACACTGTCTCGCCGTCAATCTGTCCCGCGATATCGAGGAGATATCTCGCGTTGAAGCCGATCTCGATCGGATCGCCGCTGTAGTCGACCGACAATTCCTCGAGCGCGCTGCCGGCCTCCGGATTGTTGACGGTGAGGCGCAACTTGTCGGCGTCGATCGCCATCTTAATGGACCGCGTGCGGTCGGCGGAAATCGTCGCGACACGATCGACGGCCTGCGCGAAGTCCTTGGTGTCGGCGCGCATCACGCTCTGATTGTTCTTCGGGATGACGCGCTCGTAATCGGGAAAGGACCCGTCGATCAGCTTCGAGGTGAGGCGCCCGGCGCCGAAACCGAAGCGGATCTTGGTGTCGGAGACGGCGATCTCCACCGTCTCCTCGGCGTCCGCGAGCAGGCGTCCGAGTTCCGCCACCGCTTTGCGCGGCACGATGACGCCCGGCATCTTGTCAGCGCCCGCCGGCAAGGGCGCGTCGAGCCGCGCGAGGCGATGGCCGTCGGTCGCCGCCGCGCGCAGCAGCTTTTTCGCGCCGTCAGCGAAGGCGTGGAGATAAACGCCGTTGAGGTAATAGCGCGTTTCCTCCTGCGACATCGCAAAGCGCGTCTTGTCGAACAGCCGCTGCAGGTCGGCGGTCGGCATCGAAAAGCGGACGCCGAGGTCGGTCGCGGCGAGCGTCGGGAAATCCTGTTCGGGGAGCACGGCGAGCGAGAATTGCGAGCGCCCCGCGGAGACTTGCAGGCGGCCCTCGTCGCCAAGAAGGTCAAGACGCACCTGCGCGCCTTCGGGAAGCCGGCGCACGATTTCGTAGAGCGTCAGCGCGGACACGGTCGTCGCGCCCTTGCGCGCCACATCCGCCGGGGCCGATTCCGAAATTTCGATGTCGAGATCGGTCGCCGTCAGCGTCAGCGCGCCGCCTTCAGCCTGCAACAGGACGTTCGCGAGGATCGGGATCGTATTGCGGCGCTCGACGACGCTCTGGACGTGACCGAGGGCCTTGACGAGCGCGGAGCGTTCAATGGTGACCTTCATGCGTTTCGTGCTCTTCTCGAATTTAGGGGCGGCGGCGGCCTGTCCGCGCCGTTCTGAAGGACGCGAAAAGCCGTCGCCGCATGAAAGAAACGGGCGTCCCGCAGGCGCCCGCGGCGCCGCCCGATCCGCCCGCAGAATCGTTCCGGATTTATAGGCCGAAACGGCCCCCGAAAGCCAGCGCGGCCGGCCCTCGCAAGGGCCTGAAACAGCGCTGGTTTTCGGGCCCTTCAGCCCTTGGCCGCAAGCAGCTTTTCCGCCGGCAGGTCGGCGCCGATCTCAATACGGATCCGCTGAACCCCTTCAGCGAAGGCCTTGTCACGGACGATCAGCGCTTCAGCGCGTTCCATCGAGCTCATGGCGGTCGTATGATCGCGCCCAAGCGTCCGGCCGATGCGCGGATAGCTCTCGCAAAGCGAGGTCCGCGCCACATAGACAAAGGCGTGACGAGCCCGGACAATCCGCTGCGGCTGGGTCTTGCCCTTGATCTCTTCAAGGGAGATCCCGAAGGCCGCCGCCGCCGCTGCGAGCGTTTCCTCAAGCGTCCCGGCCCGCTTGCGGTCGCCGAGACGGGACTTCAGCGCCGCCAGCGCCTCCGCAGGGCCGACCGTCACCGGCTGATCGCGATAGACGAGCGCCAGCTGCTTAAAGGCGCCGATGCACTCGCGCATCGACGAGGAAAAGAGCCGCGCGATCAGATCAAGCGCTTCGTCGGTTATCGTGCAGCGCAGATCGCCGCCGTCCCGGTTCTTGCGCAGCACCGCGCGGCGCAGAATCTCCCCGCCGCGTTCGATCCCGACGGCGAGACCTTCGGCGAGACGGTCTGCAAGACGGCTCGACACGCCCTGCTTCAGGAGGTTCGCAGGCGCAAGTTCTCCCGCAACGATCACCTGCCGGCCGGCGCTCTTCAACGCGGTGATGAGATTGACGAGTTCGCCCATCGTCTTCACCTTGCCGCCCAGAAGGTGCACGTCGTCGACGAGGATCAAATCGTTCGCGAGCATGTCGCGTTGCAGCTTCAACGTCGCATTCGTCGAGAGCAGCGCCGCAACACAGCCGTTCTGGACGTTGTTGTGCGTGAGGTAGAGACAGCGGCCCTCAGGGTAGCGCTGCATCCAGGCGTTGCCGGCGGCCTGGAGCAGATGCGACTTGCCGACGCCCGGGACGCCGTGAATGTAGAGAAGGTCGCGCGGCGCGGATTCGTCGAAGATCTGGCGAACCGCCTGAACGGCGATTTCGTTCGTGCCGTCGACCGCAAACCCTTCAAAGGTCATGCGAGGATCGAGGCGCGTCGCGATTTCCTCAATCTTCGGCGGGGAAACTTCCTTGCCGCCCGTTCTTTCGGCGCCTTCATCCTGCGCCGGCGCGTGCTTTTTGAAGTCCCCCTTGATGACGCCGAGGGACCTCGCGCGCGCCGCTTCCGGCGCCGGGGCGAGCGCGGCGATGCGGGCCGCGCTTTTCATCAGCGCCGGGCGTTTGACGATCAGAAGGCGTTTTATCTTGTAGATGTTGTCGCACCAGAGCTGCATGAGCTCGAGCTTGAATTGCTGGTCGATGCGGTCGCGCCGCAGATCGGATTCAGTGGAAAGGGTGACCGCGTCATCCCCCGCCTCGTCGATCTGCAAATCCGAAAACCAGGCTTTAAACGTCGGCTCCCCGAAATTGCGGCGCAGCGTTTCGTGAAACAGCGACAGCCTGTCTCCCGCCTCAGCGGCGTTATTGGTCTTCATCGGTCCAAGCCCCAAGATCTTTTTTTGTCCGGTAAAACGGCCGGCGCCGCCGGCGCCGTCGATCGAGAACACGGCGCCGCCCTGAACGGGCGGCGCCGTCAAACTATGTCATGAAGAATAGGTCCCGGCGACGCGAACGAGGAGTGAAGTTTTCGAAACGAGAACGCCATACGCTTGACACCTTGATGCAGCATCAACCCGGTTCATCGTTTCGCCCCTTTTTCGTCCGCCGCCGTTCGGCGTCTTGTTTCCCGACGCCCCGCCGTCTTGACGGGAAATGACCAATTCAACTCTTACACGGAACCCAACCGCATACTGTCACGACGATTCGTCCGTATGCTGTATTTCGTACTTTGATGATGCTGCGCGGATGAGTTTTTGTAAAGCGCTGACGAGGACTTTCGCACAATTTTTTGGAGCGTTCGACGATTGACAATTCGCGTCTTGCGGGAAAACAACCGCTTAGCGTTTCTAACGGCGCCGCCGGTGGAAAACTAGTGCGCGGCGCATTGGCTGCGTCAGGCGCGGCGTGCGCCCGCTACTGAGAGAATGTAACGTCTCGGCAAGACGAAAAACCCCGCGAACGTCTGTTCGCGGGGCTTGAAAAATCGATTGAAAATTCTTGTCGCTTAGGCGCCGATCGCCTTGATGCGGTGCGCAAGACGGGAGAGCTTGCGCGCGACCGTCGACTTGTGCGCGACGCCTTTCGTCACCGAGCGATGCAGTTCCGGCTGCGCCGCTTTCAGCGCTTCGGCCGCCGCTTTCTTGTCGCCGGCGGCGATCGCTTCCTCAACCTTGCGCACGAACGAGCGAACGCGCGAGCGGCGCGCCTTGTTCACGGCGGTGCGGCGCGCGATCTTGCGCACCATCTTTTTGGCTGACGTGGTGTTCGCCATGAATTTTTCTCTTCTCCAGCGCCCTGCAAGGCGCGCGTTTTCTCATTGAATTTGGCCGCGCTGACCGCGCGGAGGCGAGGCTTATAGCCATCGGTCCCGAGGGCGTCAACGCGCTCGGCGCGCGGCGCATGGAAAGTCGAAAAACCCCGCTATTTCTGGCATTTCGTGCAGGCGAAGGACGACCGGCCCCCTTGCGTAAATCGCCGCACCGGCGCGCCGCAGCGAAGGCAGGGCTCGCCCTCCCGGTCATAAACCGAAAAGCGGTGTTGAAAGTAACCAAGCGCCCCGTCGGCGCTCGCAAAATCCCGAAGGCTGGATCCGCCGGCTTCGATCGCGTCCTCGAGGACGGACCTGATCGCTGCGTGGAGCCGTCCCGCCGAGGCGACGGAGAGACGGCCCGCCTGGCGCCGCGGCGACAGACCGGAGCGCCATAGCGCCTCGCAAACATAGATGTTGCCGAGCCCCGCAACGACAGCCTGGTCGAGAAGCGCCGCCTTCAGCGGGGCTTTGCGACCGGTGAGCGAGGCCTTGAGCGACGCGGCCGTAAAGCCCTCATCGAACGGCTCCGGCCCCATGCCGGCGAAATGGCGCGAACGATCGAGCGTCATGGTGTCTTCGAGATCCATGAACCCGAAGCGTCGGGGATCATTATAAGTGACCCGCGCGGGCCCTTGAGGGCCCGTCACGTCAATGGCGACATGATCATGGGCGGGGTCTGTCGAACCGGCGAAATGGAATTCGCCGGGCTGACGGCGGACGGCGGCGCCCGTCACCGTGAACCGGCCCGACATGCCGAGATGCATGATGAGCGTTTCACCGGTTGAAAGCGTTGCGAAAAGATACTTCCCCCGGCGACCCAGCGCGTCAACGCTCGCGCCGGTGAGGCGGCGCGCAAAGTCCGGCGGCAGGGGAAAGCGCAAGTCCGGCCGGCGCAGGTCGACCTTGCTGATGCGCGCACCAGACAGGAAAGGCTGAAGCCCGCGCCTCACGGTCTCGACCTCGGGGAGTTCAGGCATGGCTGCGCCGCGAAAACATCCCGCCCCGCCTAAAGGTTGCACCAGCCGCAGCGCTCGCCTGTCGATTGACGGCGATTATAACATCGTTCAGCCTTGTCGAAGCGCCGGGGCGCAAGGGGGGGGGTAGATCATGACGAACAATGAAATCCAAGAGGGGGCCCTCGGGGGCGCTTCGGCCGGCCTCGCGGGGGCGCCGCGCGACGCCTCATTGCGCGTCGTCAACGCGTCCGAGATCGGCGCCATGCTCTGGATCGGACTCTATACGTTCCTGCTCAATATCGTCACGCTGACGATCTTCCGCTTCTGGGGCCGCACGCATTTCCGCCGGCGGCTGTGGGCCGATACGCGCATCGGCGGTGAGCCGCTGGAATATACCGGCCGCGGCCTTGAGCTCTTCATCGGATTCATCATTGCAATCTTCGCACTGATGGTTCCGACAATCGCCGCGGTCTTCGGCGCGCAATTGCTGCTCGGACCGCAGGCGATGGTCGCGGTCATCATTCCGATCTATCTCATGCTCTTTGTCATTATGGGCGTCGCGATATTCCTCGCGCGCCGGTATCACCTGTCGCGCACGACCTATCGCGGCATCCGCTTCGCGCAGACAGGCTCTGCATGGGGATACGGATTTGCGGCGTTCGGCTATGGCGTGCTGACCGTTTTGACGCTTGGCTGGTTCGCGCCCGCCGCGCAGATCCGGCTGTCGCGGCGCCTGTGGTCGAACGCGTGGTATGGCGGCGTCCGCTTCAAATTCGAAGACACGGAAGCCGCAAAGAAGGAGCCTGTATATCTGAGCTTTGCGCTCGCCTGGGTCGGCGGCGTCCTCGCCTACGGCTTGTGGGCGGGCGCGCTGGCGTCCATGGGCGTGTTTGCGGGCGCCGGCGCGGCGCAACCGGACGTGCGGCAGATCGGGCTTATCTACCTGAGCCTGATACCGCTCGTTCTCGTCATCGCGATCTTCGTCTCCTGGCATTTCGCCGTCATCACGCGCCGCATCACCAAGAGCCTCAGCCTCGACGGCGTCACGTTCAGTTCGCGGCTGTCGACATTCGACATCATAGAGCTGACCATCACCAACATGCTGCTCATCGTCTTCACGTTCGGCGTCGGCGTCATGGCGGGCCAGATGCGGATGTGGAAGCGCATCGCCAACCGGATGACGCTGTCAGGCGCCATTGATTTCGCGGCGATCGAGCAATCGACGGTCGACGCCCCGAAACAGGGTGAAGGTCTCGCCGACGGGCTCGACCTCGTGTCGAATTTCTGATGTCAGTCGTCGCCGTCCCCGCCCGCTATTTCGACGGCAGGACCGCCGCCGGTCACGACGTCGAGGCCGAGTTTTCGGCGGATGGCGTCGCGATCCGCGGCGCGACGATCAACGTGTCGTGGCCGTTGCGGGACCTGCGCGTCGCCGACCGGGACGGCCGGGAAATCCGGCTCAAGTCGGTCAGGGATGAAGCGGCGCGCCTGGTGATCCCGGCGTCCGCCGAGGACCAGATCTGGACCGTTCTTCCGGGGCTGCTTTCGGGCGAGGGCGAGCGGCGGCGGATGACGGCGCTGATCGGGGCGCTCGTCGCCGGCGCGGCCGCGGTCGCCGCTCTTGTTTTCTTCGGCGCGCCCGCTGCTTCCGGCCCCCTCGCCGAGCGAACGCCGAAGGACCTTGAGATCCAGATGGGCGAGAACCTCGCCGGTCAGATCAATCTCTTCATGAAGCCGTGCGGAAATGAGGACGGACTTCGGGGGCTGACCATCGTCATCGACGACATGGCGCTGAAGGGCGATGTCGGCTTTCCGATCCGCTTCCAGCTTGTTCGCAACAGCGCGCCGAACGCTTTCGCCCTGCCTGGCGGTCAGGTGATGGCGACGAGCGGCCTTCTTGAAGCGGTCGGCGACGATCAGGAGGCGTTCCTTGCGGTGATGGCGCACGAGCTTGGCCATGTCCGCGCGCGGGACAGCCTGAAAGCGATTTACCGGAACGCCGGCGCCGGCGTCGTTCTCGACATCGTCACCGGCGGTTCCGGCGCCGCGCAGCAGGCGGTCATCATCGCCGGGCAGCTCAACCAGTTGCGCCACACCCGCAAGCAGGAGACCGCGGCCGATGACGCGGCGGCCGAAATCCTGATCGCCTCGAACCTCGATCCGGCGGCGCTTGCGCGTGCTTTCGATGCGATCCTTTCCGCCGCAACGCCGGAAGAAGACGAGCGCGACTTGCCCGACTGGGCGAGCAGCCACCCCGACACCAGAGCGCGCATCGAAAAAGCCAAGGCGCGCGCCAAAGCAGGAGGTCCGCCGCCTCTCTCCGTTGAGGACTGGGCGACGATCAAAAAGGCATGTTCGGGCGCCTGACGCCTTTTGCCTTCTGCAGCCGCCGAGGTTAGCCTCCCCGTCAGGAGACGGGCTTGGGCGACAGGAAATTCAGGGCGTTCATCAGCTATAGCCATGCTGATGAGGAATGGGGCGCGTGGCTCCAGCGATCGCTGGAGCGTTTCCGCACGCCCAAGGATCTTGCGCGCCTGATTTCGGCGCAAGGTCGTCCGGTCCGCCTCTCTCCCGTCTTTCGGGATCGTGAGGACCTCCCCGTAGCGGGCAATCTCAACGAGGCGATCAGGCAAGCGCTCGCGGACAGCGAATTCCAGATCGTCCTCTGCTCGCCGAACGCGGCGAAATCCCGCTGGGTGAATGAGGAGATCAAGCTCTTCAACCGGCTGCACGGGCCGGGGCGCACCTTCGCGATCATCATCGCCGGCGAACCGGGCGGCGGCGACCGGGAATGCTTTCCCCCGGCGCTGCGATTCAAGCTGGACGCCGATGGCGAGCCGACGCCTGAGCCCGCCGAGCCGCTCGCCGCCGATGCGCGCGAGGAAGGCGACGGCAAGCGCTATGCGCTCCTGAAAACCGCGGCGGGCATGCTCGGCGTCGGCCTCGATGACCTTGTCCGGCGGGAGGCGCGGGAACGCGCGCGCAAGACACGCGCGGCTGTCGGCGTCATCAGCACAATCGCCGCGTCGATGACCTTCGCCGCGGTCTTCGCCTTCAACCAGAAGAATGAGGCGCAGCGCGCGCGCGGCGAGGCCGAAGACCTCATCGAGTTCATGCTGTCGGACCTCAAGGACCGGCTCGACCCTGTCGGCAGGCTCGACATTCTCGAAGAAGTCGGCGGCAAGGTGCTCGCCTACTACGACAATCAGGACCTCAAATCGCTCGACGCCGAAGCGCTGTCGCGACGCGCGCGCGGCCTCATGCAGCTCGGCATCGTCGATCAGCGCCGCGGCGATCTCGACGCGGCGCTGAAGGCATTTGAAGCTGCGTTTGAATCGACCGAAGAACAATTACGGCGCGCGCCAAACGATCCCGACCGGATTTTTGATCATGCGCAGAGCGTGTTTTATGTGGGCGACATCGCCTCCTCTCGCGGCGACTACGAAGAAAGCGAAAAGCACTACAAGGAGTATGAGCGCTCGGCGGTGAGGCTCATTGAGCTTCAGCCGGACAACCCGCGATCGCAACTTGAGCTTTGTTACGCCACTACAGCGCTCGGCGCATTGGAGTATCGGCGCGGCAATTTCGTCGAGTCGTTACCCTATTTTGAACGCTCGGTTGGCGCGCGCCGTATACTCGCCGAGCGCCTGCCGCAGGACAAAAAAATCGCCTTCGATCTCGCTTATGCGCTGTCATGGCTCGCCTACGCTGAAATAGCTGTCGGGAATTTCGCATCGGCGATTGCGCATATCAGCGAGCAGCTCGCTATCTATGATCGTTTCGACCGAGATCTGAAAGACGTCGACTATGCTGCATTAGAGAACCGGATCACCGCCGAACGGCGCTTGGCGCAAGCTTTCCTTTCAACAGGCGATGTCGCCGCAGCCCGGCAGGCAATAAAACGAGCAGCGTCCATCGGCGACCTGCTCCTCGCCCGTGATACCGAAAACATAAATTCGCTGGCGAATGTCGTGTGGATCGAACTCCAACGATCGTACCTCAGCGGCCTCGAAAATTCGCGTAAGGCGGAAATCGCCCATGCGCGCAACGCAATAAAGCTTGCTCGCGAAATCAAGTCGCGCGACGCGACCTATCTAAACATCAGGCTGGGCCTTGGAGCCGCGCTAGTCCGCATCCTTGACGCGGACCCGCTCAATTGCGCGGTCGAAGCCGAAGAATTGAGGAGCATGGTCGCCGACCAGACCCAATTGGTCAGCGGCGATGATCTTGACTTTTTCGCCAGGGCGACACTGGCCCTGGCGAGGCAGGCCCGCATCGTTGGCGACAGCAACGGGGCGCAAGCAGACGCCGTAACGGCGGTCTCTTTACTTCAGCCCAAAGCGGAATTGCTGTCTGCGGGGACCATTCAAAAACTTGCGGAATTGCAGGAAGAAGCGGGTAATCTCTGGAACGCGCGACAGACCGCAGAGGATCTCTATCGGCGGGGCGTGCGCCATCCTGAGTTGATGGCCCTCCGTGATCGCCTTAGCGCCGCTGAAAGGGAGTCGCTCCTTTTCGCGCAGCCCTGAGAGAAAAAAGGGGTTACGTTCGCGCCCGCGTAGCAGTACCCTCCACTAGTCCATTCAGGGGAGCAATTCCATGCATCGCCGTTCTTTACTGATCACTTGCGCCGCCGCCTTAGCGCTAGCAAGCTGTAGCCATTTTCACGCCCAGTCAAAAACTTCGGGGTCGGCGGTGATCCCGGTTGCCGCCGAAGTCTCAGTAAGCCGAGACGGCTCAGGCCAGCTTCAATTCAAATATGACGCCCCTTTTGCCGATGCCGACGGCAATTTCAACTTTGCCGAGGGCGCGGCGGCCAAGGCAAGCGTAAACCTCAGCTTCCGCATCGTTGACGATGGCGGGCTCGGCCTGAAATTCCGGCGCGACGGGCGGGACGCCATCTGGATCGTGGAGAAGGCGCAGCTAGAAAATACCGGATCGACAAGCCCTCTCGGTCCCTACGAGGGCAAGCAGTTCCGCGATTTCAGGGTCTCCGCCGACGGCAAGTTGCTAACCCTGTTCGATGAGAACAGCGATGGGATCCTCTATCGCTACGCACTTCGCTTCGACATGGGCGGCGAAATCGTTGCTCACGATCCCGACACGCAGAACGGCACGGGCGGTGGACACGGCGGAGATAACTAAAGCTTTATTTGACAGTATTTTTACAGAGAATAAATTAGAAGCGGCCTATAACCCAGCCATAACTGAATCGTTTGTTGCGTGTCCCTCAACTCGTTCCGATTGAAAGGCCTCTTAGGCCCTGTTTACAAACTCATTGACGCCTGAATCGACACTTGATTCAAGGATT
>CAZOEB010000102.1:0-10446 GCA_964578685.1 uncultured Caulobacterales bacterium | reverse complement strand
CGACCGGCGGCCCTTTTCCATTCCGCGCTCGCCTTCCGACGATCAGAATGTGCGGGACAGCGAATCCCCTCGATGGAAACTGCGGATCTCCGAACGAGCGCGAGCGTGGCCGAATGGGCCGGTCTCGAAAACCGGAGTGCGGGCAACCGTACCGTGGGTTCGAATCCCACCCTCTCCGCCATTCTTGCGTATCTCGGCAGCGCGCTTCGCGCGCGGCTCCAATGGGCGGCCTGACCGGCCGGCGCCTTGCCTTTCGCCATGATAGGGTTTGCAAGGTTAATGCGTGGACGAGCGTCTCGGCGGCTGTCCGCTTGCGCCTTGGCTTGAATCTCTGGTCAAAAAGCAAGACGCGGCGGTTGAACCGCCGCGCCCGCCTTAAAACAGCACTGCTCGTTCAGGCGACTTTCTTCGCCCGGCGACGGGTGAGAGCGCCAACCGCCCCAAGCCCCGCGATCATCAGCGGCAACGCCGCCGGGACCGGGATCTCTGATGCGAGATGGAAACCTTCAATCGCGTCGAAATCGGGCGAATTGACCGCGCTGGTGTTCGTCACGCGGACAAACAGGAATGGCCCCATGAACAGGCCGGCGATGTCGATCAAGAGATTAGACGAGTCGAACTCGCCGAGCGTTGTGAAAGACATGCCGTCTGCGCTGAGCCCCACGGTAAATGTCTCGTTCGGAAAGGCGGCTACCTCGTAAAGACGCAGGTCGTCTCCTGCGCCGTCGATGAGGGCGTCGGCGAACTCCCATGTGATCGAGCCGAGCAGCGTCGGCGGATCGAAAGTGTTGCTCAGGAAGGCGCCGCCGCCGTCAGGGGCGCCCGTCAGCACTCCCGAGCCAAAGCTGGTGACATTTTCCGTCGTGGCGCCAGATGCGAAAATCGCCGCGTTGGCGGAGCCCGCAAAAGCAATTCCGGCGGCCAAAGCCGCCAAAATGTGTTTCATATTCGTCTCTCCCTTATTGTGTAACCGCACCCACAATAGGCGCAAAGCAGGATCAGGCAAGCAAGAGTCGAGCCTGATGCTTTTTTGCCCCTTATACGTGTGCTGCTGTATTGCGGCTCCCCGGAAACACGAAATCATCGAAATTCAGAGCCGCCTTACGCCCGAACGCCATGCGGTTCACGGCGAGCGCGAACGCCATGCACGCGATCAGCGTCGCCAGCATGGTGTGAATGTAGTGGATTTCCTTCACCCCGAAGAACGACGAAATTCCGTAGCCGATCGTGCCGGCGACGACCGCCGCGAGCGCGGCGCGCGGATCGACATTCTTGAAGAAGATCGCAAGGAAGAAAGCAGAGAGGATCGGCATCGAGAGAAGGCCGTTCAATTGCTGCACGAGGTTGATGATCGATTGCGCGCCTGAATAAAAGGGCACGAGCGCGACGGCGAACAGCGTCAGGCCGATGGTGATCGCGACGGCGAGTTCGCGCACGCGCGGGTTCGGTTTGAAATAAGGTTCGTGGATGTCGCAGACATAGAGCGCGGCGGCGGAGTTGAGCCCGCTATTGACGCTCGTCAGCACAGCGGCGGCCATCATCGCCGCGAAGGCGCCCGACAGCCATGACGGCAGCACCTCGGCGACGACGCGCCCGTAGGCTGCATCGCCGATATCGCCGTAAAGCTTGTAAGCGACGACGCCGGGCACGGCGATGATGATCGGGATGATGAGGAGACGGATGGCGGCGGCGGCGAGGACGCCGCGCCGCGCCTCCGCAAGCGAGGGCGCCGCCATCGCGCGCTGCGTGATCGTCTGGTTGAAGCTCCAGTAGAAGATCTGGATGAAGATCATGCCGGTGAAGAGGGTCGAGAACGGGATGGGCGAATCCTTGTCGCCAATCATCGTCAGCCGCTCAGGTGGTATGCTGGAGAAGTCGAAATCGATCGCCTGCGCTGCGAGGAAAGCGACGAGCAGCGCAAGGCCGAGAATGCCGACGCCGCTATAGGTGTCTGACACCGCGACGGCGCGTAAGCCCCCGAAGACGGCGTAGGCGGCGCCGACCGCGGCGAGCGCGCCCGCAATGACGACGATCGGCAGATCGGCGCCGAACATCGTCTTCATGAAGAGGGCGCCGGTATAGAGCCCGATCGGCAGGTAGATGAGCGCGCCGCCGAGCAGAAACAGCGTCGAGATCGTAGCGCGGAGCGCCTTGCCGCCGAGCTTTTTCTCCAGGAGCTCCGTCGTCGTCGTGCACTGGTGTTTGTAGTAAAGCGGCAGGAACACGAAGGCGAGAATGACGAGCCCCGAGACGGCGGCGAGCTCCCACCAGGCGATGAGCAGCATCTGGTTGCCGTTCATGCCGACAAGCTGGTCGGTTGAAAGATTGGTGAGCGTGATCGATCCGGCGATATAGGGCCAGGTGAGCGATCCGCCGGCGAGGAAGTAATCGCGATTGCTGTCGCCCGTGTGCGTGCGCGGCGTCCGGCATTTCAGCCAGGTGAAAAAACCGATTCCCGCTGTGACGAGGAGGAAGATCGCCGTTTGGACGAAATCGACTTGCATCGCGTGATACGCCGCTCCTCGCCTGCGAGGGCGAAGGCATATCGGCGTTCAGCGGAAAAGGCGAACCCTCGCTTCAAGCGACCATGCGCGCCAGCGCGCATTGCGACCAGAGTTCGTTGAGCGCGCGGACGAGCTTGTCGACATCGGCGCTCGTATGCACAGGCGAGGGCGTGATGCGCAGCCGCTCCGTTCCCTTCGGAACGGTCGGATAGTTGATCGGCTGCACGTAAATGCCTTGCGTCTGCATCAGCCAGTCGCTGATCCATTTGCACTTCACCGGGTCCTTCACCATCACGGGGACGATGTGGCTGGGGTTGTCGAGCGTCGGGATGCCGATCTGGCGCAGGCGCCGGCGAACCTCGGCGACGCGCGCCTGATGGGTCTCGCGCTCGATGCTGCTTTCTTTCAGGTGCCGGACGGAGGCGAGAGCGCCCGCCGCGACATGCGGGGGCAGGGCGGTCGTGAAGATGAAGCCGGAAGCGAAGCTGCGCACGAAGTCGATGAGCGCGGCCGAGCCGGTGATGTACCCGCCGACGCAGCCATAGGCCTTGCCGAGCGTTCCTTCGATGACCGTCAGGCGATGCATCAGCCCTTCGCGCTCGGCGACGCCGCCGCCGCGCGGACCGTAGAGGCCGACCGCGTGCACTTCGTCGATATAGGTCATCGCGCCATAACGGTCGGCGACGTCGCAAATCGCCGCGATCGGGGCGATGTCGCCGTCCATCGAATAGACGGATTCAAATGCGATGAGTTTCGGTCGCGCCGGATCGAGCGCCTTGAGGATGCGCTCAAGATCGGCGACGTCGTTATGCTTGAAGACGTGCCGCTCGGCGCGGCTGTGGCGGATGCCTTCGATCATCGAGGCGTGATTGCCGGCGTCGGAAAGCACGATGCAGCCCGGAATGCGCGCGGCGAGCGTGCCGAGGCTCGCCCAGTTCGACACATAGCCGGAGGTGAAGAGGAGCGCGGATTCCTTGCCGTGGAGGTCGGCGAGTTCCTGCTCCAGCATCACGTGATAATGATTGGTGCCGGAGATGTTCCGTGTGCCGCCGGCGCCGGCGCCGCAGCGGTCGAGCGCCTCATGCATGGCGCTGACCACTTTCGGATGCTGGCCCATGCCGAGATAGTCGTTGGAGCACCAGACGGTGACTTCCTTTGGGCCGTTCGCCCCATGATTGCTCGCGACCGGGAAGGCGCCCGCCTTCCGCTCGATGTCGGCGAAGACGCGATAATTGCCTTCCTTTTTGAGGGCGGCGAGTTCGCTTTCGAAGAACGCGTCGAAATCCATCATGGTCTCCTGAGGCCCAAGGGTGGTGGCACGGGGGCGGCCGTCCGTCCAGCGCCGTTCGCCGCAAAAGGGGCGCGGGCGAGCGTCGCAGGCTGGGCGGGGGTGAGCGAAAAAGGGGCGCGTTCGGCCATGGCGGCCGCCGCGTCACGGCGTCGCGCCCAGGTCCACATCGCGGCGTCGCGCACCGGCGCGGCCATCAGCGCGTGTTCAAGAACGGCGAGTGCGGCGAGCGTTGCGAGGAGCCCGAGCGATGCGCCGTGATGGGCGCCGGCGGGCGCTGCGAACGCCGCCGCGGCGAGCGCGAGAGTGATAATCGTTATCAGGATCATCGTCCCGGCGAAGAAGACGGTGATGCGCTTCGGTCCGAAATAGGACTTCAGATAACGGAGCCGCTCCGGCAGCAATTCGTCGGAGAGATGCGGCGCGCCGACGAAGATGTTCGCTTTCGCGCTGAGGCGCATGCCCCAGAGCAAGAGGAACGTCCACATCGCCGTTTGATTCGCAGCGTTCCACGACAGCGCGATGAGGAGCGCCGCGTTGAGCGCGATCGCGACTTCATGTGCGATGACCGTTTCGCTGGCGGCGAGAAAACGCCGCCACGGCGACAGCCCCGGCGGGCACTCGCTGCGCCGCGGGCCGGTGAGAAAGCCGAACAGGAACGCCGCCTCGTGCCAGGCCCAGATGGCGACGCCGAGAACGAAGCCGGCGAACGCGCCGGCGACGCTCGCTTGCCCGCCGATCAGCACCACGCCCGCCGTCGCCGCCGCCATGACGACGGAGAGAATCGCCATCGTCGCCGCATGCGCCGCGCGCGGCGCCGACGCGAGCCACAGGAGCGCGCCCGTCGATACGAACCAGACGAGGATCGCGGCGATAACCGGCATGGCGGCGTCGAACGTCACTTGGTGCGGGGTCCTTTCGTCACCAGACAGGCTGAAGGCGGACGGAAGCGGGCAATTCGTTTCGGCGCGCGGGCGTCAGATACATCGATAGGAACACGCCGGCGGCGGAAAGCGCATGGAAGCCCGCCTCAAGCGACCCGAGCAGGCCGCCCTTCGCGTTCGCCGCATCGCGCTTCTCAGAAATGATCCGCATGCGTTCGAGGTTGGCGAGGAATTTCGGGTCGTCGATTTCGATCTCGACCGGGAAAACCTGGCGCGCGATCTCATTCGTCACGCGATAGACCTGCATGTCGTATTTCGTCGGATCGAGGCCGAGCGCCTTGTGGAAGGCCGGCCGCGCATGGTCGCGCACATACATCGTCGCATAGACTGCGAGGATGAAGAACTTGATCCAGAGCTTGTTGGCGCCCTGAAGAAGCTTCGGGTCCGACCGCATCAAGAGCGCGAACGCCTCGCCGTGGCGGAACTCGTCGTTGCACCACTCCTTGAACCACTTGAAGATCGGATGGAACCGCAGCTCCGGATGCCGCTCAAGCTGGCGGTAGATGGTGATGTAACGGGCGTAGCCGATCTTCTCGGAGAGATAGGTCGCGTAATAAATGAATTTCGGTTTGAAGAAGGTGTATCTCTTCGACTTCGTCAGAAAGCCGAGATCGACGCCGATGCCGAAGTCCTTCAGCACGTCATTGATGAAGCCGGCGTGGCGGGACTCATCGCGGCTCATCAGACGGAACAGCGCTTTGGCGTCGGGGTTCGTCACGCGCTTCCTGATCTCGGCGTAGAGGACGCAGCCGGAAAACTCCGACGTCATCGAGCTGACGAGGAAATCGACGAATTCCGCGCGCAGATCTTCCGGCAGCGTGTGCAGGATGTTGTCGAACTCCTCCGTGCGCTTGAAGTGGCGCTTGTTGGGGTCGGCTTCCATTTCCGCGATCAGCGCATCCCATTCGGCGCGGACGGACGACACGTCGATCCGGTCCATCGCGTCGAAATCAGTCGTGTAGAATCGCGGCGACAGGATCGTCTCCGTCGTCGCGATCGCCATCGTGTCGGGAACGGCGAGGGCCGGATCCATCGCGGCTGTGGTCATCAGAACCTCCTTCCGGAAAAACTGACTTCATATAAATCGGCCAGTTCAAAGCGCGCTTTGACATAGGTCATGAGTTTTTGCAGGCGGCTTGCGCGAGTCAGAGTCGCTTGCCGTTTCAAGGTCACGCGTTCGCCGAAGCGAAGTTTCACCGCATCGCCGTGGACAAGCACGCGGTCGCCGACGCCCGGCGCGACGCCGCCGTCAAGCTCGACATGCGCTTCCAGATTATCGGCGTCATGCGCGATGGTGATCGTGCAGGGAACGGTGATGCGGCGGGGGCTCTTCATCCAGCGTTCCTTTCAAAGAGCTGCGCGAACTCCGCGGCGTTCGGCGCGCCGAACCCGTTGAGGACGATGCGCGATCCGGTCAGCGGATCGGTGATCGTCAGCTTGCCGTCTTCGTGCCGGGCGATGGTGAAGGGCGCCTCGGCGTCGAAACCGGCGAGCTTCCTCTCGCGCGCGACGGCGCGCAGCGCGCTTCGCACGAAGCCGTGCTTGTCAGGCGAAAAGACGAAGACCTCAGCGCCGTTCGCCGCGTCGGTCGCGACGACGGCGCCGTCGTCGCGGTCGGTGAAGGCGAGGGAAAGCGCCTCCGTCGTCGCGCCGACCTCCGCGCGCCATTTGCCGACGCCTGTCGCCTGCGCGATCGTCGTGATCGTCAGCACGAATGAAATGAGGATTCCGGCGCCGATTAGCGGGACCTTCAGGGAATGCGGACGATGGGCGGCGCTCATGATGGTCTCCTCAAGCTGCGGCTGCGGCGCCGGCGAGCGCAGGCGCTTCGGCGGGCCGTGATGCGGCGGACTGGTTGATGGCGACGCCGGCGGCTTTCACTGCGGCGGAAAGCGTATCGGCGACCCGCTCCGCATCGGGAATGGCGCGGAGCGTCGGTTCGGCTTTGCCGTACTTGAACGGGCGTGCATGCGGCCACAGGTGCAGATAGGCGATGCGGTCAGGGCCGGAGAGCGCGAGCGCGATGTCGCCATGACCGCGCCCATGCTTTTTGAGCGAGGCGGCCCCGACGATGCGGAACGGAATGTTCACCGTCTTCCTCAGCGCAACGCCGTAGCGCATGACCACGCGCCGCGTGGTGATGGTGTAGATCGTCTCCTTCTTCATCAGGAAGGCGAGAAGGAAGAGAAGCGCCATCGCCGCGGCGAAGAACCCGGCGATGGCGATGACGGTCGCGCCGATCTCAGCGCCTGTGGCGCCGGAGGACGCCATCGCCGCCGCGCGCCATGCGGCGATGACAGCGAAATAGACTGCGACCGCGCGCACGCGGAAGGCGTGGATCGCCAGCGCGACGAAGCCCGGCGATCCCTGCCACAGGATCTCTTCGCCCTTGGGGAGCTTCTCGGGCAGGCCGGGAACGGGCTCGGGGTTCGTCTCGTCGTCGATTTCGCGTGCGCGCATGTCAGCCTCCTTCAGATCAGCGGTTCGGCGCGCTGCGGCGTCGCGTAAAGTTTGCCGCCGCCGTAGTAGCCGCAGATTTTGTCCTCCTCGAGTCGCGTGACCTGGTCGGGATTGCGGAGGCGCGGCACGCCGGCGAATTGCGCAGCGAGAATGGAATCGACCTTCACGCGCCGGCGTTCCATGTCGACGACCGCAAGCGTCATCGGCAACAATACTGCGCCGGCGGCGTTCGGCAGCCGCACTTCAAGATAGCGGATGATCGCTTCCGAGCGGTCGACCCAGATGTCGGAAACTTCGCCTGCGGCCTTGTTGTCCGCGCCGAGAACGGTGAAGCCGCGCGGATCGCGATCCTGCGCCGCGACGTGGAGATGTTTCTCGACCCGGAGCGGCGCGATGCGCGGCGCGCCTTCGACGGTGAGGTCGGGCCAGTCCTTGCGTTCTGCGTAGGACGCAGGGCCGACGCCGTCGCGCATCGGGTCGCCGGTCGGCACATAGGGCGCGCCCGGCCACGGTTCGCTGCGCTTCAGCGCAAGGTGGCGCGTGTCGCGCGGCCCATGCGGGACCGTATAGGTTCCCTTGCCGTGCGGAAGCTTGAAGGTCTTCGGCCGCGCGAACCAGAACGTGCCCGACGGTTCCTGCTTGCCGGTCGTGTCGGCTTCCAGCGGATAGCCTTCGCGGCGATCTTCCCGGCGCAAGTAGAAGATGAGGCCGAAGAAGAAGAGCGTGAACGCCCACAAAGAAATGTCGGCGAGGTCGACGCCGGGTAACAGATAGCCTTTGAACATTGTCGTTCTCCTTTTCTCGGTCAGCCAGGGAACGCGGCGAGACCGAACGGTTTGGGCGTTACTCTTTCAACGGCGCCGGAGGAGCGGGCGAGCGGCCCGATCGCGACCAGCGTTGAAAACAGAAGCAGGATTTCGAAGTGATAGACGACGCCGTAGCCGGCGGCGGGCGTCGACAGCGCGGGGCCGAGCGCGCCGGTCGCGGCGAGCTGCGAAACAAAATCACGAAGCACGCCGCCGATGAGGATTGCGACGCCTGCGGCTGTCGCTTGCGCTGCGCCCCAGGCGCCGAGCGCAAGACCAGCATCGGCGCCCTTGGCGACCGCCATCGCCGCCGTCATCGTGCCGACGGCGAAGATGCCGCCGCCGAAACCGATGAGGATCGTACCCGCTCGGAACAACAGCGGCGAGCCGAGCGGATCGGCGAAGAGCACCATCGAAAAGGCGAAGACGCCGACGAGCGGCCCGATCGCAGCAAGGCGATGCGGCTCCATCCCGCGCGAGAGCCCCCGCGCCGCGAGCGCAAGACCGATCAGCGTTCCCGAAGCGAAGAGCGCGGTGAGGACGGTCGTCTCGCTGACCGTCAGCGAGAGCACTTCCCCGCCATAGGGTTCAAGCAGCACGTCCTGCATGGAAAATCCCGCCGCGCCGAGCGCGACCGCAATGAGCAGGCGCCGGCGCGACGGATCGGCGGCAAAGCCCTGCCACGCCGTGGCGAAGGAGGGGCGGTCGCGATCGGGCGCGGTCAGTGCGATATTGCGGGGCTCCTGTTTCCAGAGGGCGATCATGTTGAGCGCCATGGTCGCGAGCGCCGCGCCCTGAATGACCTTGATGAGCTTCAATTGCGTGAAATCGGCGAGCAGCCAGCCGAAGAGGAGCGCGCTGACGAGCATCCCGGCGAGCAGCATGACGTAGAGAAGCGCGACGACCCGCGGCCGCGAGGCTTCGGGCGCAATGTCGGTCGCGAGCGCAAGGCCGGCGGTCTGCGTCGTGTGAAGCCCGGCGCCGACGAGCAGGAAGCCGAGCGCGGCGCCGATCTCGCCGACGATGATCGGCCCGTGCGTATCGCCGGAGAGGATGAGCAGCGCAAAAGGAAGGATCGCGAGGCCGCCGAACTGCAGCATCGACCCGAACCAGATATAGGGCCCGCGCCGCCAGCCGAGCACAGAGCGATGATGGTCCGATTTGTGGCCGATCAGCGCGCGCAAGGGCGCGAAGACGAGCGGCAGCGACACCATCAGCGCGACGACCGCGGCGCCGATGCCGAGTTCGACGATCATCACGCGGTTGATCGCGCCGGTGAGGAGCGCCATCGCCATGCCGACGGAGCCCTGGAACAGCGACAGGCGGAGGAGGCGGGGCAACGGGAGCGTCTCGCTCGCCGCATCGGCGAACGGCAAGAGGCGCGCGATCGTGCGCCTCCATGCCTCCTTCCGCGCGGCGAGATCGACGGTCATTGCGGCCTCAGCTCCATCGCCTGGCTCGTGTAAAAGCCGCTGGATATCTTTTTCGTGCGCGCCGCCATCCAGCCATTGAGCGCCGGCGCTTCGCCGACGCTGCGGCGAAGGTGCGCTTCCGCGGCGGGACGGATCGAGGGCGCGCGGTCCGACTTCGGGAAGAGCTTGCCGGCGGCGTGCATGGCGGAGAGCGCGGCGGTTTTCGGCGCGAAGGTGAAGAGGATCGCGCTGCGCGTTCGCGGCGCAAGACCGCCGAGCACGCGGACGATATCCGCCGCGTCGTAATGGATGAGCGAATCCATCGCGACGACATAATCGAAGACGCCGTGCTCGGCGCTCAGCATGTCGCCGGTGCGAAAGTCGATCCGCCCGGCGAATGTCTCCTGCGCAGCGCGCTCACGCGCGAGATTGACGAGCGTGCCGGCGACATCGACCGCCACGACATCGGCGCCGCGCCGCGCCGCTTCAATGGCGAGCTGGCCCGCGCCGCAGCCGGCGTCGAGAATGCGCACGCCTTTAAGGTCGGCCGGCATCCAGAAGAGGAGCGTCTTCCTCATCGCGTCGCGGCCGGCGCGCACCGTCGCACGAATGCCCGACACCTTCGCGTCGGAGGTGAGCTTCGCCCAGGCGTCGGCGGCGGTGCGGTCGAAATAGATTTCGATCTCGCCGCGCCGCGCCTGATAGCCGGAAAGGGAAAGGCTCTCGCTCATCAATCAAATCCCAGAAAATCGAAGATCTCGCGGTCCTTCATCGGCTTCGCCGGGCAGGGCTCGACGCCGGCCCACAGCGTTTCGGCGAGCGTGATATAATCGGCCTTCACTTGCGCCAGCGCCGGCGTTTCCTCCATTTCGAAAAGCGTCGACTTCTTGAGGCGCGATCGCCGGATCTCGTCGAGGTCGCGGAAATGCGCGAGGCGGCGCAGGCCCGTCGCCGCCGCAAAGCGGTCGATTTCGTCCGTCGCGGCGCTGCGGTTGGCGATGACGCCGGCGACGCGCACTTCGTAGTTCTTCG
>CAZOEB010000101.1:0-11486 GCA_964578685.1 uncultured Caulobacterales bacterium | reverse complement strand
AGACAGCGATCGAACTTGGACGCGCCAACATCCAGGTGAACGCGATCCTGCCGGGCTTCATCGAAACTGAAATGTCGATGAATACGCCGCAGTTCTTCCAGGACGCGGCTCGGCGCCGCTCGGCGTCTGGCGAGGCGGGAAAGCTGGAGGACATGGAAGGAATCGCCGTCTATCTCGCCTCACGGCAAAGCAATTTCATGACTGGTCAGGCGATCGTCCTGGATGGCGGCCACTCCATACATCCTTTCTGATGCGATTACCTGCGCGTCAGCCGGCGGCGCTTCGTCAGGAAGTCGCTTTGCACTTTCGCCAGCGAACCGACGACCATCGTTACGGTGAGGTCCTCGATCTCGGCGCGGCTCATTTTCGCGCGAAGCAGATATTCGCCGGCGGAAGCGGGTAAGCCGAAAGAGATGTCTGTGGCGGCGCGCGCGATCTCAATCGGCAGCCCGAAGTTCTCCGACACGATCTTCGCGAGATAACCAACCGCCGCGTCTCGGCTGTAGTCTGTCGGATCATGAATGCTTGAAACGCTCGGCTCAGCCTGAAGGCGCTCGATGATAAGCCCGCGCTCTTCGATATACTTTAGATATTGGTGCGTAACGCCGCGAACAAGATCCTCGAAGGTCTCCGCTTTTTCCGCTTCCGCCGTCTGCAATCGCCGCAAGCGCCGCAGCTCTCGATCGAGCAATTCGCGAAGAAGCTCCGTAAGGCTCGGGAAGTAATTATAGACAAGCGACTTGCTGACCCCCGCTTCCTTGCCGATGCGGTCCATCGACAGAGCCGAGACCCCTTCGCGCGCGACTATGTCGGCGGTGAAGTCAAGTATGAGCTCGCGGCGCTTCTCAGGGCTGAAGCGCCGTCTTTTCTTGACGGCGGCGGCGTTCATCGGCTCCCGATACCATATTTCGGCCACGGCGAAAGCGGAGAGCGAGCCTCCCGAATCAATAGGCCGGGATCATCTCCATGCCGACGACCGACTCGGCCGGATCGGCGTTCACATTCTGCTGCAGCGACAGGAGATTGCCGTCCGGATCGCGGGCGTAGGCGACCCTCCATCCTTCGATCATCCGCGGCTCGTTGATCAAAGCGACGCCCGCCGCCGACAGGCGAGCGATTTCTTGATCGAGATCGCCGACTTCGAAGGCGATTTCACTGTAGCCGATTTCGTCAAGCAACGCCGGCGCCGAACGCGGCGGCGTCAGGGGCCGCGCATAATGCCAGAGTTCGAGTTCGAAATTCTGCGTCCGGAACCAGGCGCCGCTGATCTTCAGGTTGTCGATATTCGCGATCGTGTCGAGCTTTTCGTTGTTTTCACGCTCGATCCGCCGATGCGGCGGCCGGGCGAGCACTGATTCGTAAAATCTGACCATGCGGTCGATGTCGGGCGTCACATTGGCGACATGGGTCACCCATGCGGCCTCGGCGCGACGCGGCTTGTCGAGGACTTCGTTCTCGATCATGACCCCGTCCGGATCGCGGCCATAAGCGTAGACGACGCCATAGCCGCCGATGTCGACCGGTTCGCCGCCGCGCGTCACCATGCGCAAGCCAGCGGCGCGGAACTTCTCGAAAGCGGAGTTGGCCGCCGGCGACTGGAAACAGATATGCGTATAGCCGGGACCGATGACCGGCCGGTCGGGCGCCGTCGTCGCCCGCTTCGGATCGAAATCGGTCAGCTTGAGGAACACCGTCGGGGTGCGGATGAGCGCGATCTCGACCTCGCGCGGCCGCTTCGAGACGAGCGCCTTGTCGATCGTGCGCCCCTTCGCCTTGCGGCGCTTGACGACTTCATAATTCGCGATCGGGCCGTAGAAATCGAGCGTCGCATCAATGTCGGAGACCGTGACGCCGACATAGCGCACGCCCTTGATCGTCGTTGCAGGCGCGGCGCTCACCTGCTCCTCGGCGCGCGCCGGCGCCGCGAGCGCGCAGGCGGCCACCGCAAGGACTGTCATCAGCGATCGTCTCATGGCTCTGCCTTTCCTTCCGCTTCAAAGACCAGTAGCGCGTTGCCCGGGATGTTTGCGAATTTGTCATAGCCGGAATTGACGATGATCCTGCCGCCGGCGACCACGGGACCCGCAGCGTCGATCGATCCGCCCGTTGCGGGAACGCCGTTGACGGTTTCGAAGTCGAGCTTGGTGTCGAATGTCCACAAGGGTTCGCCGTCGGCGGCGCGATAGAGGCGCAAGACGCCGTCAAGGCCGCCGGCGATAACGAGGTCAGCCGTCGCGGTCACCGGCGCTGATATCGCCGGAAAACATTCGCGCGCGGACGATGCGCAGGTCGGCGGTTCGATGCGGCTCCAAAGGTCGGCGCCGCTCGATGCGAGATAGGCGTGAACGCCCTGCCGCGGTTCGCCGGTTGTCGCGTGATGGCCGGGCGTGTCGGCGACGCCGACGAAAACCGCTCTGCCGTCGCTCGCCATGCCCCAATGGACGCCGCCATTAAAGCCGCCCATGCCGGCGCGCTTTTCCCAAAGGATCTTTCCGCCGTCATCGGGGTCGAGACCGAACACCATGCCGGATTTCTGGCCGGCGATCAGGATGTCCTCGCCGTTCGTCATGGTCAGGAGCATCGGCGGCGCGCCGAAGTCGAAATCCGGGCCGTCTTCCTCCGGGCAATTCGCCTCGGTGCGGCCGCAAGCGCCGTTCCACGCGTCGCCGGCGACCGTCTGCCGGACCCAGCGGACTGCGCCTGTCCGCATGTCGAGCGCGACGATCGCGTCGCTCATCGCTGTCGCGGGCGAGGAATAATTCTCGCCCGTACCGACATAGACGAGGCCGCGCTTTTCATCGATCGTCGGCGTCGTCCAGATCGGCGCGCCGGAGGGGCCGTAATTCTGTGCGCCTTGCGCGTTGATGCGCGTCTTTTCCGGCGGCGGGACGGTGTAGTAGCGCCACAGCCGCCGCCCGTCCTTCGCGCCGAGCGCGACGACGCCGCCGCGAAAGGTGCAGCATTCGTAAGTTGGAGCGTAGGCGCTGACGACTTCCGTCGACGACATTGGAACGAAGAGGCGCCCGTCATGCAGCGCAAGCGAGCCGGTGATCGTGCCGACCGGGTGATCGCGCACCGAGACCTTCCATCGCTCGGCGCCGGTCGCCGCATCGACCGCGTAGACGGTCGCGTCGAAATCGGCGAAATAAAGCGTCTGCGGCCTGCCTTGCGCATCTTCCTCGATCACCGCGGCGTTGCGCACTTCCGCGCCGGCGAAATAGCGCCAGTGAACGCAGCCGGTTTCAGGATCAAGAGCATAAAAGGTTCCGTCCTGGCTGCCGAGGAAGATCGCTTCCGCCGTCACCGCCGGCTGCGAGCGGGCGCGCGCCGCATTCGGGAATCCGAACGCCCATTTTAGTTTCAGCGCCGGCGCGGTCGACGCAGTGAGACCCGCCGCCGTCTGAAAACGCGTGTTGCGCTTGTCGCCGCCCCAGCGGCCCCATTGCGCAGGCGCTTCGAATTTGAGCGGCGCGGGGCAAGCGTTGACGGCGATTGTCCGGCGCGCCTGGTCTTCAACGGCGCGGGCGAGATAGGCGGCGAGCGTTTCCCGGTCGCTTGGCGAGATCATCGCCGCCTGTTCGCGCATGACGCCGGTCGTCAATGCGGCGAGGATCGTCGCCGTATTCTTCGCCTCAAGCGCGGCCCTCGTCGGCGCTTCGGCCATCCCGCCGTCATGACAGGCGGCGCAATGATCGGCGTAAAGTTTCTCCGCATAGGGCGCAGCGGAGGCGGCGGGCGTCGATTCAATCGCCGCCATGACCGCCGCATCAGGCGTCGGGGCGGGCGGCGCGCCGCAGCCGCCTGGAAAGCCCGCAAACAACGCCGCGCCGATGGCGGCGCGCAGGATCAAACTGCGTGGCGCGAGGGGTTCAACGCGGGCCCTTGGTTTCGACATCGTCGTTCAATTATTGACTATCTTTTCAATAGTGGCAATGTCGGCCCATGAAATGCCTGATCAACCGGTTTCCAGGCCATGGCCGCCTTGCCGCGGCGGCGACGCTCCTCCTCGCCGCGTGCGCGAGCGGCAGCCGCGAAATCGCCAGCGCGCCGGCGGATCCCGCCGTCATCTACGCCAATCGCATCGCGGCCGGCGAAGAGCGCTATACCGAAGGCTATTTCGGCGAGGGCGCGCGGCGGCTTCATTATGTCGAAGCGGGCCAGGGCGAGCTGATCATTCTCTATCACGGGTTTCCCTCGTTCTGGTTCTCCTTCTTCGACCAGATGGAAGCGCTGAAGGGCCGCTATCGCGTCGTCGCGGTCGACGGGCTCGGCGCGGGCCTGTCGGCGAAGCCCGATGAGACTGACGCCTATCGCATCGATTTGCTCGCCGCCGATATCGACAAGCTCGCGCGCGGCCTCGCCGGCGATGCGCCATTCATCCTCATCGGCCATGACTGGGGCGCCGCCCTCGCCTTCGCGTTTGCGCAGGCCCATCCCGAGCGCCTCAAGAAAGTGATTGGGCTGTCGGCGCCGCCCTATGAGCTTTTTCTGGAAATATTGAGGGAGAGCCCGGCGCAACAGGCGACTTCCACTTATATGCAGCGGATCATCGCGACGCCTCACGCAGCGGTGCGCGCCGATCCTCCGGGCGCGCGCATTTTCGAGCAATCCTATGCGCGCCTCCTCGCCGCCGGCGACTTGTCGGCGGAGGAAGGCGAACTCTTCCGCGCCGCGCTCGCGCCCGCGGAGGCGACCAATGGCGGCTATAACTGGTATCGCGCGAATATTCCGCCTACGGACGCAATCGCGACGGCGCGCGGCTGGCCGGCGCCGGGCGCGCGGATCGCGCTGCCGGCGCTCCTCATCTGGGGCGAGAGCGACCGGACTTTTGACCCGTCCTTCATTGACAAGCTGAAATCGCGCAGCGAACGCCTTTCTGTCGAGATCGCGCCGGGCGTCGGCCACTGGACGTCGATGGAGCGAGCGGAGGCGGCGACGACCGCTATTCTTCGTTTCCTTGAGAGCGAGACGAATTAGCGTTCCGTCCGCGCTGTGGCGCCGCGGACGCAGTGGCGGGAAAACGCACGAATTTCGTTGACGGCGCGACGGCGGCCGCGCGCGGGCTCCAGAAAACCTCTCTAAATCATAGAGATAGGCGAACGGCCGGCAAAGCTCGTTTGTTGACCATTCTTCCAATTACTATTGATCAATCGTCGAATAAGTGACATTCTCATGAAAACGAAGAGAGCGGGAGGAATTTCCATGAAGAGGTCAATTCAGAAATTGCTGTGCGGAGTCTCGTCCTTCGCGGCGCTCGCGGCGGCGAGCGGCGGCGCGCTGGCGCAGGCGGATGAGGCGGCAGCGACGCAGAGCGGCATCGATGTCATCACGGTCACCGCGCAGCGGCGGGCGGAGAGCGTTCAGGACGTGCCGATCGCGGTAACTGCGCTAGACAGTGAAGCGCTCGACGCGGCGAAAATCGAGGACGCGCTCGACCTGCAGTTCAACGCGCCGAACATTATCTTGTCAGCCAATCGCAACCTGACCGTTCGCGGCGTCGGATCCCAGTCATTCGGCGGATCGAATGACGCCGGCGTCGGCATCCTCTACAACGGCGTCTTCCTGCAGGGCGGAAGCGGCTCGTCGGAATTCTACGATCTTGAGCGAATTGAAGTGCTGCGCGGACCGCAAGGCACGCTGTTCGGTCGCAACACGACGGGCGGCGCTGTCAACTTCGTCACGAAGAGGCCGGAGGAAGAATTCGGCGGTTTTCTCAGCGCCCAGTTCGAATCCTTCAGCGGCATCCGCGTCTCGAGCGCCATCAATGTTCCGGTTTCTGACTTCCTGCAGCAGCGCTTCGCCGTCAACTATCTCAATCGCGACGGCTACACGGAAAACCTGCTCAACGATACGCGGATTGACGGACGCAACCAGCTGTCCGTCCGGTCGTCGACGCGCCTTCTGCCCTCGCCGTACACGACCGTCGATCTGGTGGTCGAATTTTCGACCGAGGATTCCAGTCGCGGCGGCGCCTTGAAGACCCTGTGCACGCCCAGCGCGACGCTCGGATGCTCGCCCGACTCCGTCGCGGTCGCCTTCCCGACATCGAACTTCCTGATCGACTCGTTCCTGCTGCCGGGCGTTGTGAGGCCCGGAACTTTTGCGACGAACCCGCCTGACCTGCGACAGGTCGCGATCGACCTCGATCCGCAGGTCAATTCGGAAATATTCCTGAGCACGCTCGAAATCTCGCATGATTTGGGACCCTTGACCCTCGCATCGATCACCGGCTTCCGGCGCGGCGTCTCCCGGACCTTGCGCGACTTCGATCAGGGCTTCAGGCCGGATGCCTTCAATCCCGGCACGTTCGGCACGCTGGTTCTGCCGAATGACGGCTTCGGCAATGGCATTCTCACCTATAATCTCTGCGGCGAGACCGTCACGACGACCGACTATCTGACCTGCCAGACGTCGAACAGCCGCGGACGCCAGGTCAGCACGGAACTTCATTTGACGTCGGATTTCGACGGGCCGTTCAATTTCATTCTTGGCGGCTATTACCTGACCGCGAATTTCCGCGGCAATGTCACGACCTTCGTGCCGGCGAACCGGACTCTGGGTTTCATCGCCAGCGGCGACACGCCGGAAGCGACGACCGAATCTTACGCCGTCTTCGGCGAGGCCTATGTCGATGTGACCGACACGATCAAATTGACCGGCGGCGTTCGCTATACGGTTGACGACAAGACCATCAACACGCGCAGCGGCACCTTCGTCCTCGGCGCGCCATTCATCGGCGACACGTCCTTCGATGAGGTCACCTGGCGCGGCGTCGCCGCCTGGAGCCCGAATCTCGACTTCACCGACGATACGAACCTCTATTTCTCGGTGTCGCGCGGCTTCAAGTCCGGCGGCTTCAATCCCGGCAATCTTGGGCAGAACACGTTCGATTCAGAATTCATCACGGCCTACGAACTCGGCCTGAAGAATCTGATGTTCGACAACCGGCTGCAGACCAATATCGCGGCGTTCATCTATGACTACGAGAACCTGATCGTCGGGAATATCGTCGGCACGCTGGCGACGAACGTCAACATTCCCTCATCGAGGGTGAAGGGCGTCGAACTTGAAGTCATCGCCGAACCGGTCGACGGGCTGCGGTTCGAAGGGTCGCTCGGCCTCCTCGACACGGAAATCCAGAGCGATTTCCTGTCATCCGATCCGACCCGCGGCGGCGCCTTCTTCCAGCTGATGGGCAACCAGCTGCCGAATTCGCCGAAACGTACGCTGAAACTTGCTGCTGAGTACCAGCGCGAGGTCATTCCCGGCTGGCTGGCGAAGCCCCGCGTCGACTATTACTCGCAAACGAGCTTCTTCTCCCGCGAGTTCAATGTCGGCGCCGACGTCGTCGAAGGCTGGCAGCAGCTGGATCTGCAATTGCAGATCGCGCCGACGGACCGCGACATCTCGCTGACGCTGTTTGCGAAGAACGTTCTCGACGAGGACAGCATCACTTTCCTTGAAGCGAACTCGAACCTCGTCGGCAGCTTCCGCAGCGCGTTCCTTCTCGATCCACGCATCCTCGGCGCGACCATCCGCGTCGGCTTCTGATCGTTTCCTCCTCCCGGAACGATCAATCGCCCGGGCGCCTGCAAGGCGCCCGGGCTTTTTTTCGGCCGCCCTTGTGAAGCCGGCCGCAGCATCCCAATCTCGTCCCGCCAAAATGGAAGCCGACGCATGTCTGACGCCCTGCCGAACGCGAGCTTCGTTCAGATTTTTGTCTGCCTGACGCTGACCGGCGTCGTTGCGCTTGCGACTTTCCTACAGCTGAAAAGCCGGCCGCGCCGCCATGACGGGTCCGACAAGGACGTCTTTCTCGCCGGCAACAGCCTCAGCTGGATCTTCGTCGCCGGCTCGATCACGCTGACCAATCTGTCGACGGACCAGCTTGTCGGCATGAACGGCAACCAGATGTTGCTCCTCGCGTGGTGGGAGATCGCCGGCTTTTTCGGCCTCCTCATCCTCGCCTTCGTCTTTGTGCCGATCTATTACCGCAACAATTGCACGACGGTGACGCAGCTTCTCGAGAACCGCTATGGCGGAAAGAGCATCCGCATGCTGATTTCGGCGCTCTTCCTGTTCGGCAATATCCTCATCTACTTGCCGGCGGCGCTTTATTCAGGCTCGCTTTTCCTGCAGTCGCTTTTCGGCGCCGGCGCGCCGCTGCTCCGTTACGCGGCGATCCTGGCGACGGTGTCGTCGCTTTACGCGATTTTGGGCGGCCTCAGGGCGGTCGCGATCATGGACACCTATTCGGGCGTCGGCATTCTGGGGCTTGCGCTCGTGATCGTCTTTCTCGCCCTCGCCGCGGTCGATTTCGATATCGTCACCAATATGCCGCCGGAGCGGCTGACCATGATCGGCGGCGCCGATTCTCCTATCCCGTTTCACACGCTGTTCACCGGCATGGTCTTCATCCAGATATTCTACTGGTCAACGAACCAGAACATCACGCAGCGCGCGATGGCGGCGCCGACCGTCAAGGAAGCGCAAAAAGGCGTCATCGCCGCCTCGATCATTCGCATTCTGATTGTGCCGCCGATCGTCGTCATTCCGGGCGTCGTCGCCTACAAGCTCTATGGCGATATCGGCGACACGGCCTATGGCGCGCTCGTCGCCGGGGTCTTGCCGCCCTGGCTCTCCGGCGCTTTCGCGGCGATGGTCGCCGCCGCGGTCATCACGACCTTCAGCGCAGTGCTCAACAGCTCGGTCGCGCTCTATTCCGTCGACTTTCACACGCGCTTCGTCGGGCCGGTCGCCAATCACTGGCGGCTTGCGGCCGGCGTTTCCGTCCTCCTGACGATTATCGCCGTAATGCTGGTGCCGCTTTATCAGAACGCGACCAGCATCATAAATCTGCTGCAGCAATTGAACGGCCTCCTGTCGATGCCGATCCTGTCGGCGTTCGTCGCTGGCCTCCTGTTTCGCGGCGTCGCAGCGGCGGCGGCGATCGCCGGCGTCGTCTGGGGCGTCGCGCTCTATGGCGCATTTACATTTTATCTTCAGCCGGCGGGCCTCATCACCCTCCATTATATCGATTTCATGGTGGTGACCCTCGCAACATCAATCGCCGCAGCGCTCGCCTTCAACCGCGTCGCGCTCGGCCGGAGGGCGGAACTGGCGATCGGGCGCGGCCGGGCGAAGCCGTGACGCTGGGGCATGACTCGGCTGCGCGTCCACTATTGTACTTGTAGTCAATAAGCTTTTCGCCTAGACTCGCCGAGCCGCAGTTCAGTGGGAATTCATGCATTTCAAAGCCCTTTCAACGCTTTTCGCGGCGGTCATTCTCGCCGGGTGCGCGACGGCGCCGACAAGAATCGACCGCGCCGGTCCCCAGATCGAAATGCTCGCACGGGATGCGGTTGACCGCGGCTACGCGCCGGGCGTCGTCGTCCTCGTGAAGGAAGGGGCGCGCCCGCCCTTCGCCGTCACGATCGGCGAGCGCGATCCCGAGACGGACGCGCCGCTGCGCGCTGACGACCTCTTCCGCATCTATTCGATGACGAAGCCGGTGACCGTCGCCGCCGCGCTCGTCCTCGTTGATGACGGCGTCATCGGGCTCGACGATCCTGTCGCCAATTACATCCCGTCCTTCGCGAATGCGCGCGTCTATGACGGCGGCGACACGATCGCGGCCATGCGAACGACGCCGCTCGTCCGCCCGCTGACCATTCGCGACCTGATGCGCCATACCGCCGGAATGACCTACAAATCCGCCGATCCGCATCCGACGCACCAGCTCTATGTGCTGCGCGGCGTCGACACCGGCAGCGGCGCGGATATCCCGCCGCGGGACGGCTCGCCGTCGGTCGCATCAAGCGCTGATCTCGCTGACCGCATCGCTGCTATACCTCTTCTCTATCAACCCGGCGCGCGCTTCTCCTATGGCAACGCCATCGACGTGCTCGGCCGCGTCATCGAAGTCGCCGCCGGCGAACCGCTTGGCCCCTTCATGGAGCGGCGGCTGTTCGCGCCGCTCGGCATGAAGGACACCTCGTTTCTCGTGAGCGCAGAAGAAGCGCCGCGCATGACCGCCGCCTATTCCGCCAAGACGCGCGCGCCGGCGACCGGCGGCGTTCTCGACGCCGCCGAATTCGGCGATCTTGAGCGCGGGGTCCTGACGCTCGCCGATCCGCCGCAAAATGGCGTCTTCGCGCGCGAGCGCGCCCTGCATTATGGCGGCGCCGGACTCGTTTCGACCGCGCCGGATTATTTGCGCTTTGCGGAAATGCTTCTCAATGGGGGCGCGCTTGGCGGGGTGCGCGTGCTCAGCGAGAACGCCGTCGCGGAGATGACGCGCGAGCAACTTTCCGCCGAAGCGCTCGCCGCAAGCCCGGCGCTCACGAAGGAAGGTTTGACCTTCGGCCTTGGCGTCGCGATCAAGAAAGATAGCGCGGTCGCGCGGACGAAGGCGCCGAATGGCAGCTATTTCTGGGGCGGCGCCGCCTCGACCAATTTCTGGGTCGATCCCGAAAACCGCATTGTCGGCGTCGTCATGACCCAGGTCTTCGGCGGCGACTTTCGGACTTTCTATCTGGAGATGTTGAGGGCGATTTATGACGACGACGCCGCGGCGTCGCCGAACAAGTAGTCTTGGACCTCAACCGAGGCGAAGGCGCTCGGTGTCTATATCCTGATGGCCCGAGCGCCGCGATGCTGACGGGTATTCACCTATTCGAAAGCGATCGTTTGTGAAGGGAAAACGCGACAAAACAGGGTGCGCGCATCCAATTGAACCCCTGCCAGCGCCTTTTTCGCCGCGGTGGGCTTCCGTCGGAAGCGATTCGGCGAGGTTCCGATTGTGGGGTCGCCGGACGGGTCGAGGCGCGGTCAGACTGAGTTCGGCCGAAGCTAGCGAGCCGCGATCGCATCGGCGACGCGCAGCGCGTTGGCGATGCAGGTCAAAGCGGGGTTGACGGCGGCGCTCGACACGAAAACGCTGGTGTCGACGACGTAGAGGTTGTCAAGCTCGTGCGCCTTGCACTCGGCGTCGACGACGGAGCTTTTCGGATCGCTTCCCATACGGAGCGTCCCGCATTGATGCGCCGTGCCGTAGATCGGCAGGACGCCGTCGATCCGCGCCTGATAGCCGCGCAGACACCGGCAGATGCGCCCGGCGCGGGTCATGTAATGATGGAAGCGGTTGATCAGCCGCTTGTGCGAGGCGAGATTGTTGTACCAGTAGTCGACCTTGATGCGGCCGTTGCGGTCGACCCGGATCCGGTTGCGCTGCTCGGGAAGGTCTTCGGTCATCACGAGAAAAGCGAGCGTTCGCGCGCCGAGCGCGTCGGCGAAGCCTTTCGGGATCAGGGCCGCCGGAACGGAGTTCGACAGCTGGCCGCGCAAGACGTCGCCATGGAGATATTCAAGGAGCTGGACGTGGCCCATCGGAAAATCAAAGCCGCCGTCGGGATCGCCCCAATACCAGTCATTGATCGCGAGCGTCTTCGGAAAGTCGGTTTCGACCTTCGGCGCGGCGAAGGTCA
>CAZOEB010000100.1:0-11595 GCA_964578685.1 uncultured Caulobacterales bacterium | reverse complement strand
AGACCCTCTTCGCGAAGGCGGACGAAATTCTCCATCACGACGATCGCGGCGTCGAGCACCATGCCGGTGGCGAAGGCGAGGCCGGCGAGCGAGATCACGTTGATCGAATGGCCGGTGACATTGAGAAAGACGATCGTCGCCGCAAGGCAGACAGGTATAGCGGTTGCGATCAGCAAGGTCGCAACCGTGCGGCGCAGGAAAGCCCACAGGATGCCCGTCGCGAGGAGAACCCCGAGGAACAGGTTGCCGGTCAGCATCGACAGCGCGTTCTTGATGAAGAGCGACGGGTCGAAGCTCTTGTGAATGGCGTAGCCGAGTTCGGCGAGCGGACCTTCGTTCAGCTCGTTGAGTTTCTTTGTGATCCCGTCGATGGCGGCGAGGGTGTTGGCGCCCGGCTCGCGAATGACGCGCATGCCGATCGCAGGGTTGCCGTTCTGGTAGACGACGCCGCCGCCGCGATCGTTGACGACCGCGACATCGGCGAGATCGCCAAGCCGGATCGGAGCGCCGTTCCGCCAGGCGAGGATCGTATCCTCAAGCTGCTCGGCTGAATAGCGGCCCTCAAACCGCATCGTGTAGCTGCGCCGGCCGACCTCGATCGCGCCGCCGGTCACGTCCGACGAGCGATTCACGTTTTGCGCGATCTCGTCGATGGTGACGCCGAGCTGGGCGAGGCGGAACGGATCGAAAGAGATGCGGACGATTTCCTCCCCGTCGTCGGAATTGACGTCGACGCCCGCAACGCCTTCGATCGCTTCAAGTTCCGGGGCGATGCGGCTTTCGGCGAACTCGCTGAGTTTCGCGCTTGCGCTCTCATTGCCGGGAAGGCGTTGCAGGAAGAGAAAGATGAGCGTTTCGCCGGCGCCGCCGCCGCCGTCATTGTTGATCTGCGGCCGGTCGGCGTCGGCGGGAAGGCCGCGCACGCGCTGCAGGCGGCTCGTCACCTCGGTCAGCGCCTTGTCCATGTTGGTGCCGAGCGCGAATTCGAGATTGATGAAACCGCCGCCCGAATTCGACCAGGACTGCATGGATTTGAGGCCAGGCGCGCCGCGCAGCTCGCGCTCGATCGGATCAATGATCTCGCTCTCGACTTCGCGCGGGGAAGCGGCGCGCCAGCCTGTCCAGACGCCGAGGACGGGGCGCTCGATGTTCGGAAGAAGCTGGATCGGCAGCCGCGTCAGCGACACGCCGCCGAAGAGAAAGATCACGGCGAGCACGACCGCGAGCGCGGCCGGATATTTGAGGCAGAGTTTCGTGAGACCCATGTCGATCACCGTAAGCGCGCGTGGAAGCGACATTTGTCGCTTGACAGCATAAGCCTCATTTCAGCCCCAAACGACAAGGGGCCGTTGATCGTCATTCGACCAACGGCCCCGATGAAGCGGCGAGCAGAGTCGCGGTTGCGACGAAGCGAAAACCTCTAATTTTCGTCGTTCGATTTTAGGTCGAGCGCTTCGAGTTCGCGCGCGATTTCCGCTTCGCGCCGTTCAAGTTCGCGGCGCGCGCGTTCGATCTCGCGTTCGTGATTGCGTCGTGACAGTTCGATGCTGCGACGCGCGTCCGCAAAGGCCTGGCGCATGATGCGGCGGTCTTCTTCGCTCACATCTTCGTCGTCGAGCGCGGCTTCCTCGGCGTCAATGTCGGCGATCGCCTCCTCAAGACCGTCATTGATCGCATCTTCAAGGTCCGCGCGCGCGTCGGCGAGCGCATCGATCTCGGCTTCCAGCGCGAGCCGTTCGGCCTCAATCGAGGCTTCGCGCGCCTCACGCTGGGCCTCGATCGCTTCCCGCCGCGCTTCGTCAAACTCGCGGCGAATAGCTTCCTTGTCCTCGTCCCAACGAAACTTGAACGTCTGATCCTTCGCGAACGCCTTGTCGAAGTCGCGCTTCATCGCCTCTGTTTGCGTCTTCGCGTTTGCGCGCCATTTTTCAGCATGCTGGCGCCGTTCCGCCCGGGCCTTATGCATTTCCTTGCGCGCGCTCTCGCGCTGAAGGCGCATTTCGTCGACGACGGCTTTCAGCTTGGCGCGCTTTTCCGGCGTCATCGGCTCGTCGCTCGTGAATCGATGGGTCTCGCCGTCGAGCGTGAAGGAGATATCATAAACCGCGCCGTCCGCGATTTCGATATCGCCCAACAGGCGCTGTTCAAGATCGGCGGCCATGCGATCGGTCAGCGTATCGCCGTTGCCGAAGGCGAAGTCGTCCAGTCCCTTGAAGACGAAGCGAAACGCCGGATCGGCGTCATCGTCGTCGAGAATGACGACCGGCTCGAGAGGCTCAACGGGCTCAAGGGGCGCCGCAAGCTCGGCGAGTTCGACAGGCCACGGCGCTTCGGCGGGCGCTGCCGCATCCGGCCACGCGGGCGCTGCGGGCGGCTTGGGCGCCGGCGGCGCAAAGGCGAACTTCGGATCGACCGCCTTGCCGTTTTTCAGAACTTCGAAATGGAGATGCGGGCCGGTGACGAGACCGGTTTCGCCGACAGCGCCGATCACATCGCCTCTGGCGACGGTCTGGCCGACCTTTACCGCAAAGCTGTCGAGATGCGCGTAGCGCGAGACAAGGCCGTGGCCGTGATCAATGACGACGGTCGTCCCGTAGCGCGGCAGGTCAGGAAGACGCGTCGTCGCTTCAACGACAACGCCGCGCGCGGAGGCTGTGACAGGCGCGCCCTTCACCGCCTTGATGTCGACGCCCTTGTGGATCGCTGGAGTTCTGTCGTCCTCAAGGCTCGTATAGGTTTCGCCGTAGCTCAGCGTCACGTCGCCGTCGACCGGCTTGCCGAAATCCGGCGCGCCCTCCTTGGCGATCATGGCGAGACGCTTTTTCTCCGCGGCGGCCTCGGGATCGACGGCGAAGGCCGCTTGGCCGACGGCGAGCAGCGCTGCGATTGACGCTGCGCCTGCGAGCATCGCGCGCGCCCCGGCGGTCGTCAGGCGTTCCCCGCCTGATGACAGGATGGAGTCGAGCCGGCGGCGGCGTCCCTGCCGGTCGTTGGGCGTGAAGCCGGGCGCGAGCGCAGGCAGGATGTTCTGCTTCATCGCCGCGTATTTGAGGCCCTTGACGAAACACGACGCATAAGCGCGGCGATCGACGCCCGCCTCGATCACGAGCCGGTCGGCGCCTTCTTCCGCCGACATTTCGACATTGGCGGCGATGCGCGTGACCAGCGGGTTGAACCAGAAGAGCACGCGCGCGAGAGCCGTCGCGGTGAACAAGCGCGTATCGCCGCGCTTCAGATGCGCGATTTCATGCGCGCACATCAGGGCGATGTCATCCAGCGCGACGCGGTCATCAAGATCATGCGGCATCAGGACGACAGGCGAGACGGCGCCGTAGACGCAAACGCTGGATACATGACGCGACCGCTTCAGCGCCGGCGCCTTGACGCCGAAATCAAACGCCCAGTCATCGACCGCCTTCAGAAGCAATTCATTCCGCACGGGCTCGGCGAGGGCCGACGCGGCGAGGAATCCCGCCTGGCGCGCAAGCCAGATGAACAGCGCGAGAAAAGCCCCGTAAACATAGAGAAGCGACAAGGCGGTCGTGGTCTGTTCCGCGGTGATCGTCGGAAAAGCTGCGCTGGAGACCGGCACCAGCGCCGCGTCGCTTTTCGCGCGGGGCGCGGAGACGAGATCCGCCTTGTTCTCAAACGTGGTCGCCGGGGCCGTCGCTTCGACGATGAGCGGCGCGGATGCGGGCTGGCGCAGCGATACGCCGAACGCGGCGAGCGTCGGCGCTGCGAGCGACGGCAGGATCGCCAGCAGCAGCACGCCGATCCAAAGCTTGTCGCCGCGCACGACGCCGCTGCGCTCAAGGCGCATGGCGCCGAGAAGGAGAACGCCGGCCCACACGACAGAAACGGCGAGGCAGGCGATCAGCGCTTCCGACTGGTAGGGGTTCAAACCAAACAGCGTCGTCACTTGCGTTCCTCCCCCCGAAGGGCCGCTTCGAGTTCGTCGAGTTCTTCTTTGGTGAGGAGCCTCGAGTCGGCGAACATCACCGCCGAAGGCGCAGCGTCGAGTTCAAGCACCCGGTCCGAGAAATCGCGGATCATGCGGGAGAGCAGCGCCACCTTGCCGATCGCCGCGGAATAGACGTTGACGCCGTCCGCCGTCTTCTTTTTCAAAAGGCCCTTCTCGCACATCCGCTCAATGACGGTGCGCATCGTCGAATAGGTCCAGTTGAAGGCCGGCGCGACTTCATCGGTGATCTCGCGCGCAGAGAGCGACTTGCGCCGCCAGAGCAGTTTCAGGACGGCAAGCTCCGGCTTGGTCGGCTGCAGGGAAGGATCGATCGCCATTTCATCCGCCTCAAGGGTCCGCGTCGCGACATCTGTAGCGCGTCGTTACAGATGTCGCAATCCCGATCCGGTTCAGGAATGCGCCGGAAAGCCGCGAAAAACCTTTCTATTGCGATGAACAGCGCCCTCAGCGCGCCGAATGGAGCCTCATACCTCGGTTAACGCCCTGTTCAGCGGTTTCTCCGATGATCCCTCGTCCGGGGAAGGGAAAGGCGACCGCCTGACATGAGCCGCGAGGACAAGCCCAGCCTGAAATCGCGCGCCGCCAAGCGTGAGCCCGATCCTCTTGACGAGGTTCTCCCGGACGAGCGCCGCCGTGATGTCCGCCGTGCGACGTTCAAGGCGGGGGAACTGATCCTCGAAGACGGCCGCCGCATCGCCTGCATCGTCCGCAACATTTCGGACTCGGGCTGCCTGATGAAGCTCGACAACGCCGACGCGCTGCCCGACTACGTCGCCATCCGCATCGACCTCGACTCGCCGCCGAAGCCGGCGGAAGTCGTCTGGCGGTCTTCAACGCTCGCCGGCGCCATGTTCGTTCGGAAATTCTCCTAAGCCGCCAGCGTTTCCAGCGCCGTGACGATCCGCGCCAGCTCATGCGGCTTTGACAGGCGGTGATCGCCCGCTTTTATCAGCGTCATTTCAAGATCGTCCGTCTCCAGACATTCGGCGAAGGCGAGCGCATGGCGCCATGGAACGTCCGGGTCCACCATGCCCTGAACGATGCGAACCGGGCAATGAACGGCGATCGGGGCGTTGAGGATCAGGTGCTTGCGCCCGTCTTCGATCAGCGCGCGGGTGATGACGCTTGGTTCCGGCGAATATTGAGAATGCTCGATGAGGCGACCGTGTTTGAGGATTTCGTCGCGTTCTGGACCTGTCATCTGGTCCCATATCAGCGTTTCGGTGAAGTCCGGCGCCGGCGCGATAAAGAGCGCGCCGGCGGTCCGGTCGGGGCGGGCGAGCGCGAGAAGCGCGGCGATCCACCCGCCCATGCTCGACCCGACAAGGAACTGAGGGCCGGAGGTCAGCCTGTCGAATACGGCAAGGGAATCTTCCAGCCAGTCCGAAAGGACTAGGTCCTCAAACCGCCCCTCGGACGCCCCGTGCCCGGAATAATCAAAACGGAGGAACGCGCGGCCGGCGACTGCCGCCCAGCGGGCCAGGTGCTCGGCCTTCGTTCCGGTCATGTCCGACCGGAAGCCGCCGAGCCAGATGACGCCAGGGCCGCTTCCAGTCGCCGCGCGCCAGGCGAGGCGGCCGTTCGGGCCGTCGAGAAATCCGGCTTCTTCCATGATGGCGCTGCTTGTTCCTTCCGGGGCGCTTCGCCCTATAAGCGCGCCGATGGCGTTCGACAAAACCATCCTGCAAGTCATCCCGGCCATGGACTCGGGCGGCGCGGAGCGCACGACGCTTGAAATGGCCCGCGCGATCATCGCCGCGGGCGGACGGGCGATCGTCGCGACGTCGGGCGGGCGCATGGTCGGCGCGCTGGAACAGGCGGGCGCGCACGTTTCAATCCTGCCCGTTCAAACAAAGAATCCGCTGACCATCGTGGCGAACGCCTCACGCCTCTCAGGTCTCATCCGCGAAACGGGCGCCGATCTCATCCATGCGCGCTCGCGTGCGCCGGCGTGGAGCGCGCTGATGGCGGCGCGGCGCGCCGGCGTTCCGTTCGTGACGACGTGGCACGGCGCCTATCGCGGGGGCTCGCCCTGGAAGCGATTCTATAATTCCGCGATGGCGCGCGGCGATCTCGTGATCGCCAATTCCGCCTTCACCGCCGAATCGATCCGCGCATCGAATGATCCCGGCGATCGCCTCATGATTATCCACAGGGGCGCCGACACCGAGGAATTCAACCTCCGGCTGATTTCTGATGAGCGAAGGGCGGCGATCCTCGAAAAATGGGGATTGGGGGCGGGCGAGGGGCCCGTGCTCCTGCTGCCGGCGCGCCTCACCGATTGGAAGGGCCATGGTGTCGCCATCGAGGCGATGGGACGCCTCGAAAAGGCAGGTCTCGCTGGCGTCGCGAAGGAATTGAGGCTAATTTTCGCTGGGGACGCGCAGGGGCGGGACGGGTACGCCGCTTCCATCGCGCGCGGGGTAGAGGATTTGGGGCTGGGCCGGATGATCCGCTTGGTCGGTCATTGTGACGACATGCCGGCGGCCTATGCGGCCGCCGATATCGTGCTTTCTCCTTCGACAAGGCCGGAGGCCTTCGGGCGCGTCGCCGCTGAGGCGGGCGCGATGGGCCGCGTCGTCATCGCCGCCGACCATGGCGGCGCCCGGGAAACAGTCGTCGACGGGGAAACAGGCTTCCTTGCAGCGCCGGGATCGGCTGAGGCGCTTGCAAATGCTGTCGTCCGGGCGATCGAACTCGGGCCTCAAGGCCGCGCCGCGATGGGTGCGAAAGCGGCCGCGAGGATCGCGGCGAAGTTTTCGACCGCGGCGATGACGGCGGCGACGATCGCGGCTTACAAATCGCTGCTTGACGCGCGGACAGGTCAGGCATGACGCGCCGTCCCGACAACATCCTCATCATCAAGACCGACGGGCTCGCCGCCTTTGTCGCCGCCGAACCGCTTTTTGAGGCCATCCGTGCGGCCCATCCCGGCGCGCGCATCAGCCTGCTGACGCAGCACCACCTGCAACGCGTCGCGCGCGCATCGCCTTACTTCGACCAGGTCGCCGCGATGCCGGACTTTCGCGATCCCGACGCGCGCAAGGCTTTCGTCAAGCAGATCCAGTCTTCGCATTTCGCCTGCATTTACGATCTTGCGGCGAACGAAGAAGCGCGACGGCTTTACGCGGCGCTCGGCCCATTCCGCCCGAAATGGCGCTCGGTGGCGCCGGCCTCGCGCTCGGCGCGCAGGAGCGGCGCGCCGGAAGAGGGGTTGCCGAACACCTTGAAGTTCTCGGCCTCGGTCGGGCTCGACGCGCCGACGCGGCTTCCCGATTTTTCCTGGGCGCTGGCGACGCGCAAGGATTCCGCGAATATGCAGCCTTCGTGGTTCGGCATTTCCGGTGTCTACGGATTATTGATGCCTGGGATCGACGAAACCCGCCGCTGGCCCGCCGACCGCTACGCCGAACTGGCGCGGATGATGGCCAAGAAGAGCATCATGCCGGTGATGGTCGGTCCTAAGGAGCTTCACACCTTCGCCGACGAGGTCGCCAACGCCGCGCCCGAGCTCGTCGACATCACGGGCAAGTCCGACCACCTCCAGCTCGTCGCGCTCGCCCAGTCCGCCGCCTTCTTCGTGAGCGACGCGGCCGAGGAGGTCCATCTCGCCGTCAGCGTCGGATGCGCCGGCGTCCTCATCCGCAAGGCCGGTGAGGAGCACCTGTCGCCGAAGGGCCGGAACGTCATCACCCTGACGACCCGGACCGACATGGGCGAGGCGTCGCCGGAATTCGTGTGGCGCGCGCTCAACAATATGGGACTAATTCCCAAGGGCGCGGCGAGCCCGCGCTCGGCCGTCCGTTGATCCCCGTCCCGGAAAGCTTATATAGCGCCGTGTTGCAGCGCGCCGGCGTTAATGAAACGTCAGCCGTCTCCGCAACAAGTCGCAACGCATCCTGAACCCCTGAAGCCCTGAGAGGAGATTCCTTTATATCCCGCAGACCTTTTGCTCCCGCCCCGCCCAAAGGAGACGGCCCCCGGATCAATGATGAAATCGGCGTTCCCCAAGTCCTGTTGATCGATCACACAGGCGAAAAGCGCGGCGTCGTGCCGACCGCCCGCGCGATTGAAATGGCCGCCGAAGTCGGGCTCGACCTCGTTGAAGTGTCGCCGGGCACCCAGCCGCCGGTCTGCAAGATCCTCGATTACGGCAAGTTCAAATATCAGCAGCAGAAGAAAAAGGCCGAGGCCAAGAAGAACCAGAAGGTCATCGAGATCAAAGAGATCAAGATGCGGCCGAACATCGACGACCACGATTACGAGGTCAAAGCCAAGCAGATGCGGAACTTCTTCGCCGAGGGCGACAAGGTGAAGGTGACGCTGCGCTTCCGCGGCCGCGAAATGGCCTATCAGGACCGCGGCATGAGCCTCCTCGAAAAGGTGAAGACTGACTTCGAGGATGTCGCCAAGGTCGAGCAGATGCCCAAGCTCGAAGGCAAACAGATGATGATGGTGATGGCCCCGCGATAATCCGGGCTGGGCTCGCCCCCCCCCGCGAGGGCGGCGCAGGCGAAACTCAATGAAATCCGAGCCTTGAAGGGCCGCCAATTGCGAAATGGGCGGCCTTGGCGCATTGCTTGCTGTGGATGGCGGACAGCCGCGGCGCCGCCGGCGTCCGGCCGGGGTCGGTTGGTTCGGGTATGAGTGAGGCTTTGCAGTCTCTGATGGCGTCAGCGCCTTTGGCGCCGCTTGTGATCGCCTTTCTCGTCGGTTTTGCCTGCGGGTGGCTGATCTGGGGGCTGCGCGGGACGGGCGGCGACCGCACGGAAGTCGAAAAAGCGGATACTGCAGGCGTCGCCCGTGCCGAGGCTGAAGGCGATGAGCGCAAGGAAATCGTGGTCTTGCGCGCTGAAATCGAAGCTGCGCGCGCGCTTCTCGGCCAGAATGACGCTCACCAGGACGAAATCGCAAGCCAGCTCGAGGCGGTCGACGAGGCGCTAAAACGCGCCAATGGTCGCCTTAAGGTCATCCAGCAGGGCCTGAAACGCTAGATCGTCGGGCGTGATTTAGGAATCACGCCGCCGATCTAATCCTTTAGCGGTCGCGCCGTTTTGGCGGAAAACCGGTTTCCACTTTTCCGCCCGGCGCTCTAGCGCCTTCGGCGCGCCCTTGTGCCGGATCGGGACTGGACCCGGCTGTTGCGAGACGGCGTACCGCGATCATCAAGGGATAAAAGGCGGCGGCTGCAAGCAGCGCCGCGAGCAGGAAATGCGCGCCCGGGAAATAGACCGCGGCGCCGTCCCCGGTGAACGTAGCAAAGACCTGCGTCATCACCAGCGGCCCAAGGATCATGGCGACGCCGTTAAGGCTGCCGATCGCCCCTTGCAGTTCGCCTTGCGCGTTCGCCGGCGCGCTCTTCGACATGATGCCTTGCAGCGCGGGCGTCGCAAAGCCGGCGAACGCGCCGAAGGCGATCAGCGCGTAGATCATCCATCCCGCCGAGGCGAAGGCGTAGCCGACATAGGCAAAGACCGCGATGCCGGCGCCGATAATTGCAGCGCGCGCCTCGCCGAGCCTCGGGATGACGATGCGCGTAAGGCCGCCTTCTACGATCGCCGCCGAGAGCCCGACGGCCATCAGCGAAAAGCCGACCTCGCGCGCGGACCAGCCGACCGCCTCGCGCGCGTAATAGGCCCACACGGCCGGGAAGCTCCAGCGTGCGAGCGCCAGCTGAAGAAAAACGGCCGCCGTGGGCAGGATCGCCGGATATTGCCGGAAGTTCTTGAAACTTGAGAAGGCGTTCGCGCGCCGCCAGTTGAAAGGCCGGCGGTTCTCCGGCGGATTAGTTTCCGGCAGGAAGAACCATCCGTAGACGAAGTTTAGAGCCCCAAGCGCGGCGACGGCGTAAAAAGGCGCGCGGTGGCCGTATTCATCCCCGATGAGCCCGCCGAGCGCCGGCCCGATGATGAAGCCGAGCCCGAAGGCGGCGCCCATCAATCCGAAATTCGCCGCGCGTTTCTCCGGCGGGGAGATGTCGGCGATGTAGGCGTTGGCGGTCGAGAATGTCGCTGCAAAGCAGCCGGCGAAAATGCGCGCGATGAATATCAGCGTCAGCGACGGGGCGAGCGCCAGCATCAGGAAGTCGGCCGCATACGCGAGCAGCGAGCCGAGCAGAATCGGGCGGCGCCCGAAGCGGTCGGAAAGCTGGCCCATGACCGGCATCATGACGAACTGCACGACGGCGTAGGCGACCGAAATATAGCCGCCCCAGCGCGCGGCCTCCGACAGGCCCTCGCCGGTCACGTCCATGATGAGCTGCGGCATCACCGGCAGGATGATGCCGAAGCCGATCATGTTGATCATGACCGTGATGAAAATGAACAGGAGCGCGTTAGGCCCCGGTTTGGCGGTCGCCATGACGCGCATGAACTCCGGCTATATTTCTCTGTACTCGGGCGCCGGAGGGGAGACGTCAATCGGCGTCACCTTGATCCCAGTGATCTGGTTGCGCCGCCGCCTGAGGATCCGGAAGCGGAACCCGTGGAAGGAAAATGTCTGCCCGACCTCTGGTATCGACTGGGCCTCATGGATGACAAGGCCCGCGAGCGTCACCGCCTCAGCGTCCGGCAGCGACCAGTCCATCACGCGATTGAGATCGCGGATGGTGACCTCGCCGTCGACATTGATCGACCCGTCCGCCTGCGGACGGACGCCGAGGACCGGGCTGTCGTGTTCGTCCTCGATCTCGCCGACGATTTCCTCGATGATGTCTTCCATGGTGACAAGGCCGCGGATCGATCCGTATTCGTCGACCACAAGAGCGAACTGCTCCTGGCCCTTGCGGAAATAGTCGAGCTGCTCCTGCAGCGTCGTCGTCTCCGGCGCGAAATAGGGCTTGCGCGCCATGTCGGCGACGACGACTTTTGAAGCGTCGCCCTCGAGTTCCCACAGCGCCCGCAGAAAGTCCTTCACATGCAGCACGCCGACGATGTTTTCAGTCGTCTCGCGGTAAAGGGGAAACCGCGTATGGCCTGACTTCATCGCTTGCGCGAGGAGGGTCGCCGGCTTCTCGTCGATGTCGAGCATGTCGATCGATTTCCGGTGCACCATGATTTCGCCGAGCGTGATTTCGTCAAGGTCGAGCGCGCCGCGCACGAGATCGCGCGCCGACTTTTCAAGATCGCCTTCTTCGTGATGGAGATCGACGACGCCCCGCAGGTCGTCCGCGGCGGAAAAGATCTGCTCCACTCCTGCCGATCTGACGCCGATGACGCTCAGAAATCCGCGCACGAAACGGCTTGCGAACCACGTGACCGGCGCCAGCAGGAAAACGACCCAGCGGATGACCGGCGCCACGAAAAGTGCGAGCGTATCGGGTCGCGCCAGCGCGGCGGTTTTTGGCGCGACCTCCGAGAAAAGCACGATGAGGACGGTCATCGTCGCCGTGGCGACGGCGATGGCGACGCCGCCCTCGCCGAACCACGCGGCGAAGAGGCCGGAAGCCAGCGTCGTTGCGAGAATGTTGACGAGATTATTGCCGACGAGGATGGACCCGATCAGGCGTTCGCGGTCGCGAATAAGGAGGTTGACCCGGCGCGCGCGCTTGTCGCCGTCGCCTTCAAGCTTGTGCATGCGCGCGCGAGAGGCCGCGGTGAGCGCGGTTTCCGAGC
>CAZOEB010000099.1:0-11760 GCA_964578685.1 uncultured Caulobacterales bacterium | reverse complement strand
CCCCGCCTGACTCCGTCACCCCGGACGGCGCAGCCGATCCGGGGTCCACGCCGCCACAAGCGCCGAAGATGGACCCCGGGTTCGTCGCTGCGCGACGCCCCGGGGTGACGGGAGTTCTTGGGGCGATAAACGCTCGGTACACTGACAGAATAACCGCCGCCCCGCCCGCCGCCGTCACCCCGGACGGCGCAGCCGATCCGGGGTCCACCTCTCCCCGCGGGACGAAGATGGACCCCGGGCTCCGCCTTCGGCGGCCCCGGGGCGACGGATATTCTGTGTACGGAGGAGCCGCCGCCCTCAGAAAACGAGGCGCACCGTCGCCGTCACGCTTGACGCGGCGAAGGCGTCTCCGTCGAGACGTTCGAAGTCCGGGCTGAACGTCGCCGACGGCGGGACGCTCGCGTCGAATTCTTTCGGGCCGTAGACGACTTCCGCCGTGCGGAAATAGGAATATTCGACGCCGAAAGAGAGCGCCGCAGACAGCGCGAGATCGACGCCGACGCGGCCCTGATATGCGAAGGCGGCGTCGCGCCGGCCGCGTTCGTTTTCGACCCGCGCGCCGCCGAGCCCGACGCCGACATAAGGCGTGAGGCGCGAGGAATTGACGAGATCGAAATAGACGTTCGACATCAGCGCGGAAACCGTGAAGCCGCCGGCGTCCGCGATCGTCGCGGGCGCGGCGCCCCCGGTCAGCGCGACTTCGTCCGCGTCGAGATCGAAACGCCGGAATTCAAGCTCGGTGCGCGTATCGGCGTATTGAAAGCCGATCGCCGCCGACCACGCGACGCCGTCGCCGACGCCGGTCGACTTCGCCGTCGGCGGCGCGACGACCGGCAGATAGCTGGGGCTGTAGGAGAAATCCTGGTCGAACCCGTCCGCGAAACCGAGGCCGGCGCCGCCGCGGACGTAAACCCCTGTCTTGCGGCCAGCCGCGTCCGCGGGCGCGGCGTCCTGCGCATAGGCAGGCGATGCGGCGAGCGCGGCGGCGAAAAGGATGGTGCTTCGCAAAGACAACCCCGTCGGCTGGCGGGGCGCGGCCCCTTCGAATCGCAGTCGGCAATCTACCAAGCCGGAGGCGGGGCCGGAAGCCTACTCGGCGGCGGCGCGCAAGGCGCGGCCCGACACGTCCGCGTGGGCGCGCATGAATTTCGCGACGCGCGGCTGGATCTCTTTCCGCCAGCGCCCGCCGTTGAAGACGCCGTAGTGTCCGACGCCCGGCTGGATGTAGTCCGCCTTCAGCGAGGCCGGCAGGTTGACGCAGAGGTCATGCGCGGCCTGCGTCTGGCCGATGCCGGAAATGTCGTCGTTCTCGCCCTCGACCGTCAGGAGCGCGATGTCGACGATCGCTTCAGGCTTCACGCGCCGGCCGCGGTGCATGAACTTGCCCTCGGCGAGGGAGAATTCCTGAAACACCTCGCGGATCGTCTGCAGATAGAATTCCTCCGTCAGGTCAAGGACGGAAAGATATTCATCGTAAAAGCTGCGGTGCTTGTCGGCGCTGTCGCCGTCGCCCGCGACGAGATGCTTGAAGTAATCGTAATGGGCGTTGACGTGCCGGTCGTGATTCATGGAGAGGAATGAATAGAGCTGCACGAAGCCCGGATAGACGCGTCGGAGCGCGCCGGGATAGGGCGGCGGCACGGTGTAGATCATGTTGCGTTCGAACCATTCGAAGGCGCGTTCCTGCGCCAGAAGGTTCGGGACGGTCGGCGAGCGGCGCGCATCGATGGGGCTGCCCATGATCGTCATCGACGCCGGCCGGCAAGGATCGCCGTCCTCCGCCATCAACGCCGCCGCGGCGAGAAGCGCCGGACCGGGCTGGCAGACCGCCATGGCGTGCGCGCCAGGGCCGAGATGGCGCAGGAAATCGATCAGGTAATCGACGAAGTCATTGAGATCGAAACGGCCCGCCGACAAGGGGACGTTGCGGGCGTTCGCCCAGTCGGTGATGTAGACGTCGTGGTCGGGGGCCATCGCCTCGACCGTGCCGCGCAAGAGCGTCGCGTAATGCCCGGAGAGCGGCGCGATGATCAGCACTTTGGGATCGTCCGTGAACGATCCCTTGGCGCGCCGAAGCGCCGCCGGATCGCGGCGGAAGTGAAGAAGGTCGCAGAAGCTTTTGGACGCCGCGACGTCGACCGAGACCGGAACCTCGGTCCCGTTCACGGTCACCGCGTCGAGCGTCCACTGCGGCTTCGGGTACCGCCGCGTCGCGTTTTCGAAGACGTCGAAGGCCGCCGCCGAGGCGCGCGCGACCCAGGTGTCCGCCATCGGATTGAGGCCCGAACGCCAGAAGCGGGCGCCGAGGCCGGCCGCCACGCGCGCAGGCGTCAACGCGGCGTAGCCGAGTTCGTAAGCAGAATAGAGCATGAGCCCCCGCGGGTACTCCTACACAGTGCGACACACGGACCGCATCCCCGCGCCGATCCGCCGCCTTCGTCAACCCAGTTTGACATGCGGCGACTCCGCCGCGCAAGCCATATTACGCGCCCGCAACATTACCATCCGCTTTCGGCGGGCGCGCCAATCCTGGGCCATTAACGTAATGATTTCTAAGGGTTAACCGCGGCGAGCTACGGCTCTACGAGCGCGGGTTGTGATAGAAGTGCGCAGGTCTTTCTTCCGCTCATCCCCGCGAAAGCGGGGATCCAGGACCCTTGAGGTACGCTGTGCGGCTCTGGATTCCCGCTTGCGCGGGAATGAGCGGGGAAGGTGAACGAACCGATTTGGTTGCAACGCGCTCTACAACACGCGGCGGATCGCGCTGGCGATTTCGGCGGGCGTCAGCGTGTCTTCGAGAGCGACCTTCAAGGCGCCGGCGCGATCGATGAGGTAGAAAAAGCTCGTGTGCTGCATCGTGTAGCCGAGCGCTGAATCCGCGGAGGCTTCGGGTTCGGCGAAGACCTTGAAGTTCGCTTTCACCGCCTCGATCGCCGCCCGCTCGCCCGTGAGGCCGGTGATGCGGTCGTCGAAGGCGAGAAAGCCCTTGAGCTTCTCCGGGGTGTCGCGATCCGGATCGACGGTGATGAAAAGCGGCGCGACCTTTTCGCGTTCGGCGGGCGTGAGCTCGTTGAGCGCGGCGCTGAGGCGCCCGAGCGCCAGCGGGCAGACGTCAGGGCAGGACGCAAAGCCGAAATAGACGACGCCGACGCGGCCCTTGATGTCTTCGTCGCGCATCACCGCGCCGTTCTGGTCGATGAGCGCGAAATCGGCTGAGAACTGGTCGGAAAGCTCGATGACGCCGGGTTGCGGCTTTGCATCCCCGGTCCCGCCGCCGCAGGCGGCGAGCAGAAGCGCGGCGAGCGCGGGCGACAGGCGATGCATGGCGGTTTCCCTTCCGGCGGCGGACCCTTAAAGACCGCTGATAGCGCCGCGGAGACCTCGCGGCCAGAGACACGTCGCCGCTCCGGAATCGTCATGGCCGCCCCGCCGATCGAGAAAGAGTTCGCTGCCGAGGCGCTGCGGGGCCCCGTGCGCATCCGCACGCTGACGGCGCTGCGCTGGCTCGCGGTCGCGGGCCAGCTCGCCGCGCTCCTCATCGTGCATTTCGCGTTCGGCTTTCCCGTTGAGCTCGGCCTCTGCCTCGGCGCGATCGCGGCGAGCGCGTGGCTGAACCTTTTCGTCGCGCTCCGCTTTTCCCCGCAGCGATTCCTGACGGAAGGCGAGGCGACCGCGTATATCGCCTTCGACATCGTTCAGCTCTGCGTCATGCTGTTCCTGACCGGCGGATTGCAGAACCCGTTCGCAGTGCTGATCCTCGCGCCGGTGACGATCGCGGCGAGCGTTCTGTCGCTGCGCCAGACGATCCTCATCGCCGCGCTCGCGATCGCCGGCGTCGGCGTCCTCGGCTTTGCGCATCTGCCGCTGCCGTGGCGGGCGGGCGAGACGCTCGTCTTTCCGCCGCTCATCAACGCCGGGTCCTGGGTCGCGCTGTCGTTCGGGGTCGCCTTCTTCGCGGCCTACGCGCACCGCATCGCGCAGGAATCGGCGCAGATGCGCAGCGCGCTCGCCGCCTCGCAGCTCGTTCTCGCCCGCGAGGAGCGCCTCGCCGCGCTCGGCGGGCTCGCCGCCGCCGCCGCGCATGAGCTCGGCACGCCGCTCGCGACGATCCAGCTGACAGCAAAGGAGATGGCGAACGAACTCAAAGGCGAAGGCCTTCTGGAAGAGGATGCGCGCCTGCTCGTCGAACAGGCGCAGCGCTGCCGCGAGATTCTCGGGCGCCTGTCGAAAGGCGGGGCCGAGGCCGACGCGATGCTCGACCGCATCGGGCTCGATCTCCTCCTCAAGGAGGCGGCGAGCCCCTTCATCGACGCGCGGACCGGCCCTGCAATCATCTTCGAGATGAAAGGCGTCGCCGGCGAGGAGCCCCCGGTGCTGCGCCGCCGGCCGGAGATCATTTACGGCCTCAGGAACCTTATCGAGAACGCGGTCGCCTATGGCCGCTCGAAGGTGCTGGTCTCCGCCGACTGGTCGGGCGACGAGATCGAGATCGCGGTGCATGACGACGGCCGCGGATTTTCGCCGGAGATCCTCGGGCGCCTCGGCGAGCCCTATCTCGGCCGCCGCGCGCGCGAGCGCGGCGCGCGGTCCGGCGGATTGGGCCTCGGCTTCTTCATCGCCAAGACCCTGCTTGAGCGCACCGGCGCCGACATCGCCTTCGACAATCGCCCGTGGACCGAAACGGGCGTCGAGGCCGGGGAGGCCGGCGCCTGGGTCGCCGTGCGCTGGCCCCGCGTCGCGGTTGAGGCGCGTTAAGGCGCCGCAGACGGTTGCCGAAAGAAGCCCATCGGCGCAGATACCGCGTAGAAACGACAAGAAGCTGAGCGAAAGCCCATGACCGACGACCTTTCCATCCGCGCCGACCTGCCCGAAGACGCCACGCTTCTCATCGTTGACGACGACGAGGCCTTCCGCACACGGCTCTCGCGCGCGATGGAAAAGCGCGGCTTCGAAACGACGATGGCGTCCGGCGTCAAGGAGGCGATCCGCCTCGCGAAAGAATCCCCGCCCGCCTTCGCGGTCGTGGACCTCCGGCTCGAAGACGGCGACGGCATCGAGGTCGTCAACGCCATTCACGACATCCGCGAAGACTGCCGCGTCATCATGCTGACCGGCTACGGCAACATCGCGACGGCGGTCGCCGCGGTCAAAGCCGGCGCGATCGATTATCTCTCGAAACCCGCCGACGCCGACGACGTCGAAAAGGCCCTGCTCGCCCGCGGCGGCACAAGGCCCGAGCCCCCTGAAAATCCGATGAGCGCCGACCGCGTGCGCTGGGAGCACATCCAGCGCGTCTACGAACTCTGCGGCCACAACGTCTCGGAGACGGCGCGGCGGTTAGGGATGCACCGGCGCACGCTGCAACGGATACTGGCCAAGCGCGCGCCGAAGTAGGGTTACGGCGCCGCGCCGCCTGAATTCGCCGAACCGCCTCTCCCTCGCGTTGAGGCGTTTTCGCGCGCTTGACCCGGGCGCACGGCTCCTTAACGTCTTTTTCCGAATGGTTTTCGCGTCCGCACCTCGAGGGGCTTTCATGAATCGCTTCGTTTTCGCCGCCGCGTCCGCGGCGCTTTCGTTCGCCTCTTTGGCTTCGGCCGCCGAGATCAAGCTGCCCTATGAGCAGTTCACGCTCGACAACGGGCTTCGCGTCGTCGTGCATGAGGACCGGAAGGCGCCGCTCGTCGCCGTGTCGATCTGGTACCATGTCGGCTCGAAGGACGAGCCCGAGGGGCGCACCGGCTTTGCGCACCTTTTCGAGCACCTGATGTTCAACGGCACCGAGCATTATGACGGCGAGTGGTTCCTGCCGCTCGAAGAAGTCGGCGGCACCGACCTTAACGGCACCACCTGGTTCGACCGCACGAATTACTTCCAGACCGTGCCGACGCCGGCGGTCGACCGGGTGCTGTGGATGGAATCGGACCGCATGGGGCACCTTCTCGGCGCGGTGACGCAGGAAAAGCTCGATGAGCAGCGCGGCGTCGTGCAGAACGAGAAGCGCCAGGGCGACAACCAGCCTTACGGCCGGATGGAATATTCCGTACTCGAAGGATTGCTGCCCGCGGGGCACCCCTATCGCCATTCGACCATCGGCTCGATGGAGGACCTCAACGCCGCCGATCTTGAGACGGTGAAGAACTGGTTCCGCGAATATTACGGCGCGGCGAATGCGGTTCTCGTCCTCGCCGGCGACATCGACGCGAAGACCGCGCGCGAGAAGGTCCAGAAATATTTCGGCCATATCGAAGCCGGCCCGCCGCTCACCCGCGCGAAGTCGAACGCGCCGAAGCTCGCGGTCTCCAAGAAGGAAATCATGTATGACCGCGTGCCGCAGGTCAAAATCGACCGCAACTGGGTCGCGCCCGGGCGCACGACGAAAGAGGCGGTTCTGCTGACGCTCGCCGCCGACATTCTCGGCGGGGGCAAGACGTCGCGGCTCTATCAGCGTCTCGTCTATGATCTTGAGCTTGCGACCGCGGCGACGGCGAACCTGCAGGAGCAGGAGCTGATGAGCTTCTGGTCGGTGACGGTCGATCCGAAGAAGGACGTCGATCCCGCGAAGGCCGAAGCGGAGATGGAGAAGGTCGTCGCCGAGTTCCTCGCCAAGGGGCCGACGGCTGCGGAGCTGAAACGTTCCAAAACCTCGATCGAGGCGGGCGTGCTGCGCGGACTGGAAAAAGTCGGCGGCTTCGGCGGCAAGGCGACCGCGCTCGCCGAGGGCGCGCTTTACGCCGGCGATCCGGGCTTCGTTTTGCAGCAGCTTGAATGGCTCGACGCCGCGACGCCCGCCGAGGTGCTCAGCGCCGCGCGCGACGTCATGAACGCGGGCTATTACCAGCTTTCCGTTCTTCCGTTCCCGGAATATTCAACGACGGCCTCAAGCGTCGACCGCACGCAGGGGCTGCCCGCCGTCACGTCCTCGCCCGATCTCACCTTCCCGGCGATCGAGGAAGCGACGCTGAAAAACGGCATGAAGGTCGTTCTCGCCAACCGGCCGACCGTGCCGGTCGTCAATGTCGCCCTTCAGTTCGACGCCGGCTACGCCTCCGACGCCTCGGGCGCAAAGCTCGGGACCGCGTCCTTCGCGGGCGCGATGCTGGACGAGGGAACGAAACGGCGCACGGCGCTTCAGATCGCGTCTGAGCTTGAAGGCCTCGGCGCGCAGCTCAATGTCGGCTCCAATCTCGACATGACGGGCGTCACCCTGTCGGCGCTGAAGGACAATCTCGCCCCCTCGCTCGACATCATGGCGGATGTCGTCCGCAACCCCGCTTTCGACAACAGCGAGATTGAGAAGCTGCGCGCGCGCTGGCTGGCGCAGATCGAGCAGGAAAAGGCCGAGCCCGTGCAGCTTGCGCTGCGCCTGTTGCCGCCCGTCATGTATGGCGAGGGCCATGCCTACGGCGTCCCCTTCACCGGATCGGGCGAGGTCGAGACGATCAAGGCGCTGACGCGCGATGACCTGACGGAATTTCATTCGACATGGCTGCGCCCGGACAATGCGACGCTGTTCGTCGCCGGCGATGCGACGATGGCGGAGATGAAGCCGCTCTTGGAGCGCGCCTTCGGCGACTGGCGGGCGCCCGCGGGCGCGGTTCCGAAAAAGAACGTCGCCGCGGTGACGCGTCCGGCGAAGGGGCGCGTCATCCTCGTCGACAAGCCGGGCTCGCCGCAGTCGCTCATCCTCGCCGGCCATGTCGCGCCGCCGTCGGGCGCGCCGAACGCCGTCGCCATCAACGCCATGAACGACATTCTCGGCGGCCAGTTTACGGCGCGCGTCAACATGAACCTGCGCGAGGACAAGGGCTGGGCCTACGGCGCCTACACCTTCCTGCAGGACGCGCGCGGGCAACGCCCCTATCTCGTCTATGCGCCCGTGCAGACCGACAAGACGAAGGAGTCGCTCGCCGAGCTTTTGAAGGAGCTGAACGCCTTCAAGGGATCGCGGCCGGCGACGGCGGTCGAACTGAAGCGCGCGATCGACAACAACACGCGATCGCTCCCCGGTTCGTTCGAAACCTCGGGCGACGTGCTCGGCAGCCTGATCAGCTCCAACCGCTTCGGGCGGCCGTGGAATTACCCGGAGACGCTGAAGGAGCGCTATGAGGCGCTATCGCTCGCCGACATCTCCGCCGCGGCGTCGGAGGTCGTGCACCCGGAAAGCCTCGTCTGGGTGATCGTCGGCGACCGCGCCAAGATCGAAGCGGGCGTCGCCTCGCTCGGCCTCGGCCCGATCGAAGTGAAATCGCTGAGCGATCTTTAAAGGTCCGCCCATTTCCGGAACAGGTTCGCCGCGCATTTGGCGAGCCTGTCGGAATCCTCCGACTTGCCGTGACGGTCGAAGAGGTTGAGGCGCGCGACATTGAGGTCGTAGAGGAGTTCGCGCTCGGCGGCGTCGCGTATCATGCTTTGCGCCCAGCCGACGGCGGCGAGGCGGCTCCCGCGCGTCACCTGCGACACGCGGTGAATGCTCGTCGCGGGATAGGCGATGAGCGTTCCGGCCGCCGGCCGGAACGCGCGTTCGCCGCCGCCGTCGATGATGACAAGCGCGCCGCCGTCATAGGTCTCAGGCTCGCTGAGGAATAATGTAAAGGAGACGTCGCGCCGCATGTCCTCGCCCGACAGCGGGTGATCGACATGGGCGCCATACTCCATGCCGGGCTCATATTTGCTGAGCACGATGGGGCTCAAACGCTTCGGGCGCATGGCGAGGCGAAATTCCTGGTGCCGGAAAATCGCGTCGGCGAGCATCGCCTTGATGCGGTCGCCGACGGGGTCGCCGGGGACGGCCTGGAGATTGTCCTTCACGAGCTGCGCCTGCGCGCCCGCGCTCGCCTTGCCGTCGCGAAAGGCGATCGTCGCGAACGCCGCGCGAATCTCGGCGACGGCGGCAGGGGGAACGAGATTCTCGAAAAGCTGGATCATGGCGCGGCCTCATCCCTTGATCAGCGCCGAGCGCGGCGACGGCGATCCTCGCCGGCACGGATGACGCGCCATCCCCCTGACGAAGCGCCGCCGTTCATCCGCTCAGGGCAGGCAGTCTTCGTTCCAGTTGATGGAAATGCCGAAGACGCGCTGGTTCCTGTCGTCATAGGATACGTCGATCGTACGCTGTTCCTGCGCGGCGCGCTCAAGCGCATCCATGATGCGCGTCCAGCGCAGCGTATCCTCACGCGTCGCCAGCGTGAACGAGGCCGGGTCGGCGCGCACGATATGGTCGCGCGTGAAATTGAACATTTCAAAACCTGTCGCGGTGCGGATGCGGAACTGCATCGAATAATCCGTCGCCGACTGGGTGTTGAAGGTTTCGCTGACGATGCAGCCGCGCACGGTCACCGGCAGCGGCTCGGCGCCCACCGGCCTGAGGTCCGGCCGCTTGATCCCGTCCGGCAGCTTGATGGTGTCCGGCAGCTTGACCACCGGCTCCTTCTGCGCGGCGGCGGGCGCGGCGAGCGACAGCGCAGCAAGCGCCGCAGCGGCGGCAAATGATCGTTTCATGGTGGTCTCCCCTTCGTTCTCCGCCCACATGATAGCAAAGTGAGAAGGGGCCGCCAGCCCAGCCTAAAGGCGCGCCAGCGTCGCCTCCGCCGCGAGGCGGCCGAAGGCGGCGCCGGCGTCGCGGGCGACGATCTCCTTAAGCAGCGCGCGGGCGCCCTTGCGGTCGCCGCTGTGCAGGCGCTGCATGGCGACGCCGTAGGCGGGCGTTGCGTAATCGATCCCTTCAGAGCGCTCCGCCCGCGCCAGGATCGCCTCGCAATCCGCCTCGCCGCGAAAGCAGAGCGTCAACTCGTGATAGACGCCGTTTTCGATGAGCGTCCATTCAGCGTCGACGGCTGCCAGCGCGGCTATTGCGCCCGCCTCATCGCCTGCCTGCCTCAGCGAGAGATAGAGCCAGTAAAGCGCCGCCGCCGCGGCGTCCGGATTGTGCGCCAGCGCCGCGGCGCCGGCGTAGCTGCGCGCCGCGGCCTCGAACTCACCTTGCAGGTAATACGCAAGGCCGAGGTGGTACCAGATATTGCCCTTCAGCGTTGAAGTCGGCACGCCCGCCGCATTGGGCAGGCCGTCAGGCTCCACCGCATCCGGCGCCGCGGCGGCGAGCGCGGCGGCGCGGGTCAGCGCGGCCTCCGCATCTTCAAAACGCCGCAGGCTGATCAACCGGTGGCCGATGTGGCGCGCGAAGCGCGCGTCGGCCGGGTGAAGTTTCGCTCCCGCCTCGTAGACCGCGATCGCCTCCTCATAGCGCCCGAGATAACCGAGCCGCCGCCCCTTCCAGATGAGCGCATCGGCGTCGGTTGGGTTTTCAGCGAGCGTTGCTTCGGCTTCAGCCAGGAGGCGGGTTTGCTGGGTGGTGAAAGGGTCTGGTGAGGAGCCGTTGATGACAACGGAAAGCGAAAACGCGCTCAAGAAAATGGCCGCCGTCGCACTCAGACTCATAAAAGCAATTCTCTGGCTCAAATCTTGTGGATCGCTCGGATGCCGCAGTTCTCCGGCGGCGACAAGCTACTTATTGAGATTTAGCTCTTTTATTAACTCGTAGACAAACTCATTATCATAAGTAAAATTCACTTCAATATAAATTATATGCATATCTTCAATTACATCTTCAGCAATTAGAGTGCGCTTCACTGCTTGTCCAGGTAACAGCATTAATCCGTACTCGCTTCCCGCCCGTCCCAATCCTGGGCTTGTTAGGCAAACCGAAATTTCAAGACGCTTGTCGCCGTAATTTTGAATTTCAAGGTCTACCTCGACTTGACTATCGTTATGTCGAACCGCCTTGATTTCTACCGGAAACGCCTTGACTTCTGAATCATTATACAGCTTTGAACCGGAAAAGCGGTGTGCGTTCTCCCACCCGTCCTCTTGAATATGGGTCGGGGGCGGGATTCGGATCCCAAAATCCTCTAGGACTTCCCAAGCTGAAGTTCCTCTTGCAATCCAACCCAACCAAATAAAGAAGACAATCAAAGTGATGGCGGTTGCAATTCCCCCTACAGAGGTACCGAACGATAGCGGGACGTTTTCCAATTTCTCTACTATAGCGCCCTTACATTCACTTGACGATATGCTCGCGATTGAAGCTGTCCCGAACTCCCCGCCCTCGACGACAATTAATACGGTCACCTCATCATTTGCTGAGACTCGGTCAATTTCGAGGGTTGAACCAATCAATTTTACCGCAGGATTTGTAGACGCAAGCTGTTCGTAGCTAAGCTTTGGGTCAAACTCAATTTTAACTTTTTCTTCCGATCGATACCCCCTATTCAGAATGGTCAATTCGACAGTCTTCGACTTGCTTACTAAGCTTGAATAGGCAAAAAGTTTTGGAACGACCACGTATAATCTACGTTGACTTATGTACCATACAATAGCGGCTAGAATTAGCCCGCCAATTACCGAAGTAGCCAGAGCTTCAATAGAGAACATGGAATATCCGAATCAGTCTTTTGGAAACCAAAATGAGAGGTTGCAGCGTGTAAAACCTGATTCGGCGGTCCAGCTACAACGCCCCATTCGCGTTCTTCACCGCGTCCGCCTCGAGATAAAGCTCCCGGCCCATGTCGCGGTATTTGCCGCTCATCGCCGCCATGCCCTCGGCGGCGACGCGCTCCAGATCCTTCTTCTCGTTGTCGCCGAGGCTCGCCGCGTGGTCGCGCACGTCCTGCGTGATTTTCATCGAGCAGAATTTCGGACCGCACATGGAGCAGAAATGCGCGGTCTTGTGCGCTTCCTTCGGCAGGGTCTTGTCGTGGAAGTCGC
>CAZOEB010000098.1:0-12324 GCA_964578685.1 uncultured Caulobacterales bacterium | reverse complement strand
ACGGTCGGCGACGCGATCAAGTTCATTTCCGAACAGAAGGGCTGATCCCGGCCCCCCGGAGTCCGCACCGAATGAGACGCGTCGTCGTCACCGGTCTTGGTATGGTGTCGCCGCTCGCGGCGGGCGTAGAGGCGACCTGGCGCCGGCTCATCGCCGGCGAGGCGGGCGCCGGCCGCATCGAAAAGTTCGATGTGACCGACATGCCTTGCAAGATCGGGGCGGAGGTGCCGCGGTCGAGCGGGTATGGCGGCGGCGCCGAGGCGGGCGCCGACGCTTTCAATCCTGATGACTGGGTGTCGCCCAAGGAACAGCGGCGGATCGAGGACTTCATCGTCTTCGGCATCGCCGCCGCGCAGATGGCCGTCACCGACTCCGGGCTTGAATTCAACACGTCCGAAGAACAGGAACGCACCGGCGTTCTGATCGGCTCAGGCATCGGCGGTCTCGACGGCATCGCCAAGCAGACGCTGGTTCTGCATCAGCAGGGCGTGCGTCGCGTTTCGCCGTTCTTCATCACCTCAAGCCTTATCAATCTCGTCTCCGGACAGGTTTCAATTCGCTTCGGATTGAAGGGACCGAACCATGCGGTCGTCACAGCCTGCGCGACCGGCGCCCATGCCATCGGCGACGCCGCGCGTCTCATTCAATGGGGCGATGCGGACGTGATGGTCGCAGGCGGCGCCGAGTCGGCGATCTGCCCGATCGGCTATGCCGGCTTTTGCGCGACGAAAGCGCTGACGACGCATTTCAACGACAATCCGAAAGCGGCTTCACGCCCCTATGACCGCGATCGCGACGGCTTCCTCATGGGCGAAGGGGCGGGCGTCCTCATCCTTGAGGAATACGAACGCGCGAAAGCGCGCGGGGCGAAGATCTACGGCGAAATCATCGGGTACGGACTTTCCGGCGACGCCTATCACATCACGGCGCCGGCCGAAGACGGATCGGGCGGATATCGCGCGATTAAAATGGCGCTCGACCGCGCGCGCCTTAACGCGACCGACATCGATTACGTCAACGCCCACGGCACCTCGACCCCGCTCGGCGACGAAATTGAATTGAAGGCTGTCGAACGCCTCTTCGGCGGCGAGGGCGCTGAAAAGCTCGTCATGTCTTCGACGAAATCGTCGATCGGGCACCTTCTCGGCGCCGCGGGCGCGGTCGAGGCGATTTTCTCGCTCCTTGCGATTCGCGACGGCGTCTGTCCCCCGACCCTCAATCTCGACAACCCGACAGTCGACACGCGCATCAATCTTGCGCCGAAAAAGGCTGTGAAGAAGCCGGTGAACGTCGCCCTGTCGAACTCCTTCGGCTTCGGCGGCACCAACGCCTCTCTGGTCGTCGCGCGCGTTGACCGCTAACATTTCCCTCAGTGGGACGGGGCGGAGGCGGCGGATGGCGGCTGATGAAAAGGGCGGGGCGGTGAAATCAATCCTGTCCGCGATCTTCGGCCTCGCGCTGCTTGCGGCGATCATCCTCGGGGCCGGCGGCTATTTCGCGTGGCGCGAAGCGACGCGCCCCGGGCCGCTCTCGGAGAGCGCCGTCGTGCTCTTCAAACCAGGAACGTCGGTCGCGGCGATCGCCGCCGAGCTTGAAAAGGCCGGCGCCGTTCGCAACGCCAAGCTCTTCGTCGCAGCGGTGCGCGCGCGTAACAAGGCCGGCGCGCTGAAGGCGGGCGAATATGAAATTCCGGCGGGCGCGAGCGTCTTCGACATCATCGACCTGCTCGAGCGCGGCAAGAGCATCCTGCATCGCCTGACGGCGCCTGAAGGCAAAACGACAAAGCAGATTCTCGCGATCATCGCCGCGCATGAAGCTCTAGAAGGCGACATCACGCTGGCGCCGGCCGAAGGCGAGCTGTTGCCGGAAACCTATTCCTTCACGCGCGGGCAGACGCGCGACGGGATCATCACTGAGATGATGAAGGCGCGAAACGCCGTTCTGGATGAGCTGTGGGAGAAACGGGCGAACGATCTGCCGATCATGACGAAGGAGGAAGCCGTCATTCTTGCGTCGATCGTCGAGAAGGAGACCGGCGTCGCGAGCGAGCGGCCCTTGATCGCAGCGGTGTTCGTCAACCGCCTGCGCCGCGGCATGCGGCTGCAATCCGATCCGACGATCATCTACGGCCTGACTGGGGGTGAGCCGCTCGGCCGCGGCCTCAGAAAAAGCGAGCTTGAACGCGAGACGCCCTACAACACCTATTTGATTTCAGGCTTGCCGCCGACGCCGATCGCCAATCCGGGACGCGCCTCGATCGAGGCGGTCCTCAATCCGGCGGACTCCGATTATCTCTTCTTTGTCGCGGACGGAACGGGCGGGCATGTTTTTGCGCCGACGCTTGAAGAACACAACCGCAATGTCGTGAAATGGCGCCAGATCGAGCGCCGGCAACAGGAAGGCTGATCCCTTAAGATGGCGCTTTCTTCAATGACCGGCTTTGCGCGCGGCGAGGGCGTCAAAGGCGAAACACGCTGGACCTGGGAATTGAAAAGCGTCAACGGCCGCGGGCTGGAGCCGCGCTTCCGCCTGCCGCCGGGGCTCGATTTCCTGGAACAGGACTTGCGCAAGGTCCTCGGCGAGCGGTTTTCGCGCGGGTCCTTCAACATCCACCTGTCGCTGAAGGGCGCCGCGGTCGAGGGCGGCCTGGTCGTCAATCGCGCGGCGCTGGCCTCAGCCGTAAAGCTCGTTGAAGAAATACGCGCGCTCATTCCGTGCGACCTTCCGCGGGCCGAAGGCATCCTGGCGATCCGCGGCGTCGCCGAAGTTCAGTCCTCGCTCGACGATGAGGACGAGCGCGCCGCGCTTGCGGGCGCTCTTGCGAAAAGCTTTGCGGATGCGGCGGACGCGCTCGCGCGCTCGCGCCGCAAGGAAGGCGAAGCGCTGGAGCGGATGATCAACGATCTTCTCAATGAGATTGCGGCGTTGTCGGCGGCGGCCCGCAGCGCGGCGGCGTCGGCGACCGCCGCGACGCGCGACCGGTTCGCCGCCCAGCTCGCAGACCTGCTCGCGGGCGCCCTTTCCGAAGAGCGGATGGCGCAGGAAGCCGCGGCGCTGGCGGTGAAGGCGGACGTCCGCGAAGAGCTTGACCGGCTCGGCGCGCATATCGAGGCGGCGCGCGCGATGATCGCCAAGGGCGGCGCCATGGGCCGACAGCTCGATTTCCTCACTCAGGAGCTTAACCGCGAAGCGAACACCCTGTGCTCGAAAGCGCAGGACATGGGCCTCAAGCGCATCGGCCTTGACCTTAAGACCGCCGTCGATCGCATGCGCGAGCAAGTGCAGAACGTGGAATGATATGACGGTGATCGCGGGAAAAGTGAAACGGCGCGGCCTGATGTTCGTTCTGTCGAGCCCGTCGGGCGCGGGGAAGACGACGCTCGCGGCGCGCTTGCTGAAGTCCGATCAGAGCCTTCGCCTGTCGGTGTCCGCGACGACCCGCGCGCCGCGCCCCGGCGAGGTTGACGGCGTCGATTATCACTTCGTATCCGAAGAAGAATTCCTGAGGATGCAGGCTGACGGAGAGTTCCTCGAATCCGCAAAGGTCTTCGGGCACCATTACGGCACGCCGCGCGCCAAGGTTTTCCACGATCTTGAGGAAGGGCGCGACTATCTGTTCGACATCGACTGGCAAGGGGCCCAGCAGCTCGACAGTCGTGCGCGCGGCGACGTCGTCAAGGTGTTCATTTTGCCGCCGAGCCGAGAAGAGTTGGAGCGACGCCTGCGCGCTCGGAATCAGGATCCTGAGGACATTGTGCTGGCGCGCATGGCGAAAGCGGACGCCGAAATTTCACACTGGGCCGAGTATGAGTATGTGATCGTCAATTACGATCTCGACGAATCCGAGCAGATGCTTCGCGCGATTCTCCTCGCCGAAAGGCTGCGCCGCTATCGGCAGGTCGGCCTCGCCGATCTTGTGCGCGGAATGATCCGCGAGGAGTAGGCGCTCAAACGCAGCGGTCGAAGTCAAACCGGCCGCGCACCTTGGCGTGCGAAGCCCTCAAGAAGCGCTCCGAAGCTTTCCGGCGGCGGCCATCCTTCAAAGGATATCGCCGCGCCGGTGACCGCGCCCGGCAGCCGCTCCGCCGTCTTGGTTTCGATGAAGGGCTTCACCCAAGAAGAATCCGCGAGCATCGCCGGGCGCAAGTTCACAAAGCCCGGAAGCGCGGACCCGGACGTGAACAGCCAGTTATGGCAATGCGGGCAGAACCGGTGCTGCAACTCCGCGCGATGGAGGCCGCCGATCAACGGTTCGCCGGCGGTGACGGCGAAGCCTGCTGACGGGATCATCAGCGTCAGTGAATAAGCGCCGCCGGTCAGTTTCTGGCAGTCCCGGCAGTGACACGCCGCCGACATCGCCGGCGGCGCTGTCACCCGCATTTTCACCGCGCCGCAAAGGCACGCAGCCTCCCAGGGAAGGCGCCAGCCGCTCACTCCAGCGCGCCGGCGCGCAGCGCGCTCGTCTCGTCCGGCGTCAACCCGAGACGCTCGCCGAGCTTCTTCAGGAAAGCCGACTCCCGCTCGTTAAGCTCTCCCGCGGAAATCACCGCGGCGGCGTAAAGCTCCGACGCATGGTGCGGCGTCTTCGCCGCGCTCGCGATCAGGCGCAGCGTCTCTTCTTCCGGAACTTCGCCGGCGAGCATGCGCCGCTCGTCTTCGGTGATCTGCGCTTTGGCTTTTGCGCCGTCGATGATGCGCTGTTCATGCGCGTCGATGACGCCGTCGGCATAGGCTGCGGCGAGCATCGTCCTTACGACGGCGAGTGCAAAGTCGGGATCGGACGCCGGATCGATCGGGAAGCCGGAAGCTTGCGCGTCGCGGACGATCGTTTTCTCATCGACCTTCCTGCCATGGCGCTCCATCCACGTTTTGTAGGCAAGGGCGCCGAGCGCGGCGACGGCGCCCGTCTGCGCGATATTTCCCATCATGCGCCGGCCGCCCTTCGAGCCAAGCATGCCGAGCAGGAGGAGCCCGCCGGCGCCCGCCGCGATCGCCTGCGCCTGCGGATCGGTTTTGAGGCGCTCTCGTAAATCGCCCGCTGCCTTCTTGGCCTTGTCGACGGCGCCGCTGTCCTCAATCTGTCGCGCGGCGAGTTCGGCCTGGTGCTGGAGGTCGGCGAGGATCTTGCGGGCGTCGAACATCTGTTGTCTCCGGTTCTAGAAGCGAAGCGCGATGTGGGCGCCGAAGCCGCCGATTCAATAGGTCATGGCGCGGCGTTCAGCACGGCCAAAAATCGGTCCGCCTCCGCCGCTGCTTCACGCGAGCCTGCGGCGGCCTCGCCGGAGGCAGCGGAGGCGGCGTCGATGCGCCCCGCGCGTGACCTTGCAGCAACGCCGCTCGTCGGGCTCTTGCGCAGCGTCGCAACCTCCTCGTTGATCAATGACAGCGCAGGCGAGAGGCGTAGGCTCGCTGCATTAAGCGCCGCGCCGAGTTTCCGGTGCGCATCCGCCTGCGCCTTGAAGCGGCTCGACTCCGCGTCGCGCTCCGTTGCGGAGTCAAGAAGTCCGATCTCCTGCTCCCACACTTCGAAATATCGCGCGCCGCTAGCTCCAGCGGCGTTCGTCGACAGGCGAAGGTCCTGCGCAGCGACGGCGGCGTCCTGTGATGCGCCGAGCGCAGCGCTGAGCTGGCGGGCGAGGTCAGGGCCGTCAAGGCTCTTCGCAGCGCTGAGCGCAGCGGCGGCGGCGTCGACCTTCGCGGCCGCGGCGAGGGCGTCGTCGCGCGCGTCTGCGACACGATCGGCAAGAATGGTCTTGGCGTCGACGCCGCGCCGGTCGAGCGAGTCATAGACGGCGCTGGCGCAGCCCGAGGCCAACAGGGCGAGGGCGGCGAAAACAAAGCGGCGGCGCATCAGGCGTCCTTTCGTCAGGTGGGGGAGAAATTGAGTGCAAGGCCGGGGCGCGGCCAGCGAACCTTGCCGAGGCGCCCCGTTCCGGAAAGCGTGATGTAGGCGTCGCGACGGTCTCTGCCGCCGAAACAGAGATTGGTGGGGAAGAGATCGGGCATCGGAACGTGCTCGAACGCGCCGTCTTCCGTGAACACCGTGATCCCGCCGTTAAGGAGGGTCGCGACGCAGATGCGGCCGCTTTCCTCAACCGCGAGGCTGTCGAAGAACTGCATGCCAGGGACCGACCCGACGACGCGGCCGGGGAGCGGCAGCGGCGTCGGCGCGATTTCTCCGGGTGCGGAGAGATCGAAGGCGTAAAGCCGCGCGGTGAAGGTGTCCGCGACGTAGACCGTCTTCTCATCCGGCGACAGGCCGACGCCGTTCGCCGAAAAGAGCGGGTAAGCGGCCTCGATGATCTTCGAACCGTCCGGCCTCGCATAATAGAGCCCGCCATGGTCGCGGCAGCGGTGATAGCTCTTGCCGAGATCGGTGAACCAGAAGCCGCCCGCCTTGTCGAAGACGATGTCGTTCGGCCCCTTGAGGCGATGACCGCCAACCTCCTTGTAAAGCGTTTCGACTTTCCCGGATTTGAGGTCGACAGCGACGATCGATCCGCCGCGGTAATCGGCGGGCGCATCGCCGGAAATTGTCTGGCCCATGACCTCGCGCCATTCAAAGCCGCCATTGTTGCAGACATAAACGCGACCGTCGGGCCCCAGCGCGGCGCCGTTCGGCCCCCCCGGAATTTCGGCGATCGTCTCGCGCCGGCCGTCCGGCGTCACGCGCGTCAGCGTCTGCCGCTTGATTTCGACAAGGATGACGGAGCCGTCCGGCATGGCGATCGGACCTTCCGGGAACTGAAGACCCTCGGCGATGATCTCGACATCCATGGCGACGCCCCTCCGCCGGCATTGAAGCGCCGGGCGACGCCCCCTAATTAGACGCTTTGGCGTGCGCGGGCGAGTGGGCTCGGCGCGCGCGTCCTCGCGGAGGGAGACCCCATGTCGGGCATCTTGATTTTCCTGATTATCGCCGTCGCCATCGTTTTCATCGTCATCGGCATTTACAACCGCATCGTCGGCCTCAACCAGCGCGGCGACCAGGCCTTCGCCGACATCGACGTCCAGCTGCGCCAGCGGCATGACCTCATTCCGAACCTCGTCGAGACCGTGAAAGGCTATGCAAGCCACGAGCGCGGCACGCTTGACGCGGTCATCCAGGCGCGAAACGCGGCGTCCGCCGCGCACGGTCCCGCTCAGCAGGCGCAGGCCGAGGGCATGCTGAACGCCGCGCTCGGCAAACTCTTCGCGCTTGCAGAGGCCTATCCTGACCTCAAGGCGAACACGAATTTCCTCGAATTGCAGCGCGAGCTTTCCGACGTTGAAAACAAGATCGCGGCGGCGCGCCGCTTCTTCAACAACGCGATCCAGGAATACAATACGGCGATCCAGCAGATCCCCGGCAATTTCGTGGCGCCGATGGGCGGCTTCAAGCAGCGCGAATTCTTCGAACTGCCCGAAGGTTCGCGCGCAGCGGTCGAAGCGGCCCCGAACGTCAAATTCTAGCAAAGGCGTCGTTGGTGCGAACGCTCGGCCTTATCGGCGGCGTCAGCCCGGAATCGACGCTGCTCTACATCCGCCGCCTGAACGAGGGCGTGCGCGCCCGGCTCGGCGGCGAACATTCGGCGGCGTTCCTGCTCGCGCATCTCGATTACGGCGTGATGATCGCGCATTACCGCGCGGGCGCATGGCCGAAGTTCACGGCGGAAGTCGTGAAGGCCGGGCGGGCGCTGGTGCGCGCCGGCGCCGACGCGCTGATGATCACCTCAAACACGACGCACGTCGCCGCTGACGCGCTCAGCGAGGCGACCGGCGCGCACGTCATCCACCTGCTCGACGCGCTCGCGGCGGCGATGACCGCGAAAGGCGTGAGGCGCCCTCTGCTGCTCGGGACGCCGCCGGTGATGGCGGGGCCGTTCTATCGGGCGGCGCTTCTCAAGCGGTTCGACGGTGATATCCTGACGCCCGCCGCCGGAGATCAGGGCGAGATCGAGCGCATCATCCTCGACGAACTTTGCCGCGGCGTGGTGACGGAGGCCTCGCGCACGCAGCTCAAGCAGATCATCCGGGCGAACGAGCGCGCAGACGGCGTCATTCTCGGCTGCACCGAACTGCCGATGATCCTGACGCAGAAAGACAGCGCTATCCCGGTGTTCGACACGACAGCGCTGCATGCGGCGGCGGGCCTCGATTTCGCGCTGGCGGACGGCTGAGCCATGGGCGCTTACGGCCTGCAGACGCATATCTGGAACAACAATCTGAAATCCGTGTTGCTGCTCGCCGGTTTTCCGCTGCTGCTCCTCATTCTGATGTATGCGCTCTGCGTCGGCTATGTCGGCGTCGCCGTGGAGTTTACGAGCGTTGAGGAAGGGTTGCTCCTCGCGCGCGACCAGCTTTTCCGCATCTGGCCGTTCGCTTTTCTAGCCGCCGGCGTCTGGTTCCTGATCGCGTGGACGGCGCATCAGGCGCTCATCAACATGTCTACGGGAGCCAAGCCCGTGACGCGCGCCGAGGCGCCGGACCTTTACAACCTCCTCGAAAATCTTTGCATCTCGCGCGGCATTCCGATGCCGAAGCTGTCGATCATCGACACGCACGCCATGAACGCCTTCGCCAGCGGGATCAGCGACAAGACCTACGCCATCACGCTGACCCGCGGCCTTGTCGACAATCTCACCAAGCGCGAGATCGAGGCGGTGATGGCGCATGAGCTGACGCATATCCGCAACCGCGACGTGCGCCTTCTCATCATCGGGGTCATTTTCGTCGGCATCTTTTCGTTCTTCGGCGAGCTGATCTTCCGCAACATCTTTCGGACGGGCGTGCGCGTCGGCGGCCATTCCTCGGGGCGCAAGGGCGACAGCCGCGGCGGCGGCATTCTCATCCTCGTCGCCGTCGCGCTCATCGTCATCGCCTATATTCTCGCGATAGTCATCCGCTTCGCCCTCTCGCAGAAGCGCGAATATCTCGCCGACGCCGGCGCGGTGGACCTCACACGCGACCCCGACGCGATGATCTCCGCGCTCAGAAAAATTTCCGGCAACTCGCAACTCGACGCCCCCGCCGAGGTGCGCCAGATGATGCTCGACAACAAGTCGGACTTCGCGGGGCTTTTTGCGACGCATCCCTCGATCGAGAAGCGTATTGCGGCGCTGCAGAATTATGCGGGCGGTCAATCGTAAAGCGCGCCCGGCAGCCAGGTCGCGAGGCCCGGCAGCATCGCCAGCAGAACCAGCGCCAACAGCTGGATCGCGATGAACGGAACTGCGCCTTTATAGATGTCGAGCGTCCTGACGCCCGGCGGCGCGACGCCGCGCAGGTAGAAGAGCGCAAAGCCGAAGGGCGGCGTCAGGAAGGATGTCTGGAGGTTCACCGCCATCATCACGCCGAGCCAGATCGGATCGACGCCCATTTTCAGCAGCGCGGGCGCGACCAGCGGCACGACGACGAGCGTGATCTCGATGAAGTCGAGGAAGAAACCGAGGATGAACATGATGACCATGACGCCGATCATCGCGCCGATGACGCCGCCGGGCAGCGCATCGAGCGCGCGATGCACGGCGTCATCGCCGCCAAGGCCGCGAAAGACGAGGCTGAACATCGCCGCGCCGATGAGGATCGTGAACACCATCGTCGTCACGCGCGCGGTCTGATCGGCGATGGCCCCGAGCGCGCGCTGCTTCACGAGGTGGCGGCCGCTGACAAGCACGCCCCATGGCAGCAGCACGCAAAGCGCGGCGGCGACCGCCATGGCGGCCTGCTCGAACCCGCTGACTTCCGTCCGCCCGACGCGCAGGTCGACGAACGCCGTCAGCGTCAGGAGCGCGACGATCGCCAGCGCCGACGCGGCGATGGCGCCGCGCCCCGTGAAGAAACCTTTCGTCGGAGCAAAGCGCGCGCCCGCGATGAGGAGCGCGCCGACGGCGCCGACGCTCGCCGCTTCAGTCGGCGTCGCGACGCCCGCGAGGATCGACCCGAGCACGGCGATGATGAGGAGGAGGGGCGCCGGAAGCGCGCGCAAGGCGGCCGCCCAGATCTCTTTGCGCGTGCCGAGCTCGGCGGCGGAGATCGCCGGCGCGCGCTTGCCGTCGAAGAGAGCGACGAGCGCCTGATAGAGAAGATAAAGTCCGACCAGCATCAGGCCCGGCAGCAGCGCGCCCGCAAAAAGGTCGCCGACCGAAATCGCCTTCGGCGCGAAGACGCCGGCTTCGAGTTGCGCCTTCTGATAGGCGTTGGAGATGACATCGCCGAGGAGAATGAGAACGATCGAGGGAGGGATGATCTGGCCGAGCGTTCCCGCCGCCGCGATCGAGCCTGCGGCGAACGCCGGATCATAGCCGCGCTTGAGCATCGTCGGCAGGCTGAGCAATCCCATGGTGACGACGGTCGCCCCGACGATGCCGGTCGAGGCGGCGAGGAGCGCGCCGACGATCGTCACGGAGAGGCCGAGCCCGCCGCGCATCGAGCCGAAAAGCTTCGCCATCGAGTCGAGAAGGTCTTCAGCGATCTTCGCTTTTTCAAGGATGACGCCCATGAGGACGAACATTGGAATAGCGATCAGCGTCTGGTTGGTGACGGCGCCGAAAATGCGTTGGGGCAGGGGCCGCAGATAGCCGACGTCGAAGACGCCCATCGAAAGGCCGATGAAGGCGAAGAGCAGCGCCGTGCCGGCGAGACTGAACGCGACCGGATAGCCGGCGAGAATGAGAATGCAGAGCGTCGCGATCATCGCAACGTCGAGCCAGGGCGCCGCGGCGCAAAGGCAGAAGCCTTCCATGGGCTATCCGCTCTTCCTGAGGATCGCGGCGGCGCGCGCAGCGAGGGCGGCGCCGGCGAGCAGGAGCAGCGTCAGGTAGATCGGGATCAGCGTTTTAAGGAGATAGACGCCCTTGATCCCGGATTGTTCCACCGACCCCTCGCGCACCGCCCAAGAATTGGCGACATAAGGGACGGCCGCCCAAAGCGCGACGAAGCAGAACGGCGCCAACAGCAGATAGAACCCGGCGAGATCGACGACCGCTTTCTTCCGCGGACCAGCGTCGCGGTAGAATATGTCGACGCGCACATGATCGTCAGTGAGGAGCGCATAGCCGCCGGCGAGGAGAAAGACGGCGCCGTGCAGGTAGGTGACGCTTTCCTGCACGGCGATGAGGTTCACGCCGAACACATAACGCAGGATGACCGCCGAAAACTGGATCGCCGCCATCGCCAGAACGAGAACGATTGAAACTCGCCCCAGCCCGCGGACGAGGCGCTCGATCAGCGGCGCCGCCTTCGCAAGCAGCCCCTCGCCTCCCCAGACGGCGAGGGCGGCGGCGAGTGCGGCGATGGGGGCTGCGAACAGGATGATAAAATCTGCGGAGAGCTTTGGCGGGTCGATGTCGACGGCGAAATGGGCGAACAGGATCGCGGCGACGAAAACGCCGGCGGCGAGCACGAGAAAGACAAGCGCCGACATCGCCCGCCCGCGCGCAAATGCGGTGATCGGCAACAGCGCGAGCGCGTAGAGCAATCCGAGGGCGCTCCAGAGGGCCGGACTGATCGTCGCGCCCTGCATGACTAGAGCGAAAAAACCGCGCGGCGCGCGGCGAGGAACGCTTCGTCCGAGATCCGGCTCCATTCCTTCACGCGGTTGAGCTCCGCGCGGTAGCTTTCGAATACGCGGCGGGTGATGTCGTCGCTCGCCGCCGCCTCTTCGAGCACGGACCTCGACTCGCGCGCGATCGCCGCCATCACCTCATCGGGAAACTTGCGCACGTCGACGCCGTGCTCCTTAATGAGCTGTTCGAGCGCGACGCCGTTGAAATGCGTGAACTCGGCGAGGCAGAGATAATTTGCGCGGTGGCAGGCGCTGGCGATGATCGCCTGTTCCTGCGGCGCCATGCCGTTCCACACGTCGAGATTGATCCCGGCGGCGCATTGCGCGCCCGGTTCCTGAAACCCCGGCCAGTAATAGTATTTCGCCTCACGATAAAAGCCGAAGGCGAGATCGTTCCAAGGGCCCACCCATTCGGCGCCGTCGATGAGGCCCGACTGAAGGCCTGCGAAAATCTCCCCGCCGGGAATGGTGACGGGCGAGGCGCCGAGTCGGCGCAGGACCTCGCCGCCGAGGCCCGGCATGCGCACCTTGAGGCCGTTGAGGTCGTTGAGAGAGTCGATCGGCTTCTTGAACCATCCGCCGAGCTGATGGCCGGTGTTCGCCGCCGTGAAGGGCTTGATGTTGAACTTCGCCGACAATTCGTCCCACAGCGCCTGGCCGCCGCCGAACTCCGTCCAGCCGATGATCTCGGACGCGGTCATGCCGAAGGGCACGGCGGTGAAGAAGGGATAGGCCTTCGACTTTCCGGCCCAGTAATACTCCGCGCCGTGGTACATGTC
>CAZOEB010000097.1:0-12459 GCA_964578685.1 uncultured Caulobacterales bacterium | reverse complement strand
TGCGCGCCCTGCCGGCGGCGATCGCGCGCCATGGCGGGCGGCTCATTCGCGGGCAGCGCGTCGCGGGCGTCGCGCAGGAAAACGGCGCCATTTGCGGCGTCAGGCTCTCTTCCGGGGAACGGCTCGCCGCGGGCGCGGTCATCATCGCGACCGGCGCGCGCATCGAAGGTCTCGCGCCCCTGCCGCCGGGCGCTGTCTTTCCCGTCAAGGGCGAGGCGCTGGCGCTGTCGCGCGGGGCGGGCCCGCCGTCGCGCGTCGTCCGTACAAGGAGCGCCTATCTCTGTCCGAAAGCGGACGGGCGCCTTGTCGTCGGCGCCACCGAGATCGCCGGCGACGCGTCGATCACCACCGACGCGGCGCGCATCGAGCGCCTGAAAAAAGGCGCCGCGCGCGCGGTCCCGGCGCTCGCCGCCGTCGCAGAGCTTGAACGGTGGGCGGGCCTTCGTCCCGCCACGGCGGACGGCCTCCCCATCATCGGCGAGGGGCCGGATGGGCCGACGGGCCTTCTTTATGCGCTCGGCCATTATCGCAACGGCGTCCTCCTCGCGCCGGCGACGGCGGCGATGCTCGCGCGCGCCATCACGCGCGGAGAGGCGCCGCCCGCCGCATTCAGTGGGCGGCGGTTCAACGCGCGAAAGGGGGACGCATGACGCCCATAATGTTCACGGATTTATGCGTTCTCCCCGCTCATTCCCGCGCAAGCGGGAATCCAGGACCCAAGGTACGGAGCTTTGAGACTCGGGATCCCCGCTTGCGCGGGGATGAGCGGAAGAAAATCCGCCGACCTCGCTCGAAACCTTTACCAGCGCTGGTCCCCGGATCGCCTTCGGCGTCCGGGGTGACGGAATGAACTTGAACCACCAGTTAGGAGTTTGTTGACCATGACCTGCGAGCGTTTTTCCGAAGATCGGATCATCCGCCATGACTGACGCCATCGGCGCCGCGACGGTCGCGGCAAAGGTATCGGGCGCTCTCAAGAAGGCGTCGGCCTCGACCGGCGTCGGCTTTGATTATCTTTACCGCGTGGCGGTGCGCGAAAGCTCTCTCAACCCCTCCGCGAAGGCGAAGACTTCCTCCGCCGCCGGATTGTTTCAGTTCATCGAGCAGACCTGGCTCGCCTCGGTGAAAAAATACGGCGCCAAATACGGACTGTCCGCAGAAGCCGGCGCCATCGTCAACGGCGCGAACGGCCGCTTCACGGTTGCCGATCCGGCGCGCCGGCAGGCGATCCTCGACCTGCGCTTCGACGCCGACAAGGCGGCCGCGCTCGCCGCCGAACTCGCGCAGGAGAACAAGCGGGCGCTTGAAGGCGCGCTCGGCCGCGCGGTCGACGGCGCCGAGCTTTATGCGGCGCATTTCCTGGGGCCGAGCGGCGCGCGCGCGCTTCTTTCCGCCGACCGCAGCACGAGCGCTGCGGCGTTGTTGCCGTCGGCGGCGGCGGCGAACCGGCCTGTCTTTTTCGACGGCGCGCGCGAACGCACCGTCGGCGAGGTCATCGACAGTTTCCGCAAGACGATCGGCGGGGCGAAGGCCGCGATCACCGAGATCAAATCAGCGATCAGCGAGGGCGTCTCAGCGGTCGCCGGCGAGGTTTTTCGCGAAACGGCCGCCTTCGGCGCGCGCGCCGGATCGCCTGGTCTTGAAACGAAGAGCCTGTCGCCGCTCGTGCTGGCGGTGCTGCAGGCGATCGACTGGCGCGGGCCCGAACGCGAGCTTGAGCGCGAGCCTGGCGAAAAGCGCGACTGACGCTATTCGCACGCTGTCAGGCCATACCCATGCGGAAGTTTCGTGCTGGCGTCGCCGCAGGCGCCCTGCAATTGCGCCGGCGTCAAACCATTGGCGGCGGTGAGGTCGGCGCCCTGGAGTTTCGCGCCGGCGAAATCGGCGCCGGCGAGATCGGCGGCGGCGAATTTGACGTCGCGAAGGCTCGCGCCGGTGAATTTCGCCGCGCGCAAATCCGTGCCCGAAAAATCGGCGCCGTCCGCGACCACATCAACGAAGAGCCCGCCGGGCGCAAAGGCGCGCGTAAGGATCGCCTGCGTCAGCGTCGAGCCGGAGAGGCTCGCGCCCGTAAGGTCGGCGCCGGTGAAATTGGCGCCCGAGAAATCGCCCGCGCGCATCGCCGCCTTGCCGAGCGCCGCGCCTGTGAAGTCGGCGCCCGGCGCGGAAGCGGCGGTGAAATTCGCGCCGGCGAGGCGCGCCTTCTGGAAATTCGGCTTCGCGCCCGTCGCGCCTTCGAAAGAGGCCTCATCGAGAAGGGCGCCGACGAATTTCGTTTCGTTGATTTCAACGCCGGCGAAGACGGCTTTGGGCGCCTGCACGCCGGAGAAATTGGCGTGCGAGATGTTCATCGACGCCGCGAAGGCGGGCGCAGCGCTGTCATCACCGCCGAGTTTTGCGAGCTTTCCGATGCTTTCATCGACCCTGCCGATCGCGCCGGAGAGATTGGGGGCGAGTTTGTCGGCGCTGTTCAGCGTATTCGAAACGCCGCGGCCGAATTCGTCGATGACGTTCACCTTGCGCCCGCCGGTCCGCTCGCCGACGAGATTGGTGACAAGCGTGAACGCCATCACCATGAAAAGAATGATGAGAAGGATCATGCGGATCATAAAATTCGTCCCCGCCCTAAGGGCGCGCGTAATGGCGGTTTCTCCGCCTTGCCTCATAATGGGGCGCCAAGGGCTGACGATCGCTTAAAACTCAGTTTCGATTTTATTAAAGCTGCGCAGGCTCGCGGGGGCTCAGGAACACCCCGTCGAGGCCCCGCAGCTGTCGCATCTGAGGCACGCGCCGGCGCGCACCAGCGTGAACTGTCCGCATTCGGGACAGGCGTCGCCCTCATAGCCTTTGGCGCGGGCGGTCGACGACCGCGAAGCGGGCGCGGCGAGGCTTCCCGGCGGCGCCTTGCGGCTCACCGCTTCGGCGAGGCGCGCGACATGCGCCTCGATCTCGGGCGGCGTCGCGGCGATCGCCTCATCGACGGGCTTTCTGAGGCGGTCGAACTCGCCGCCGCGCAGCACGACGAGATTGTCGGTCACGGTCGAGCGCGAAAAGCCCTTGGAGATGAGGCGCGAGGCGTCTTCCTGCGCCTTTTCGCGGCTGACGCCGCGCCCGATCGCATCGACCGCCGATTCGCCCGGGTCGACATGCGCAAGGTCGCTGCGGCCGAGATAGGAAATCGCAAGCTCGCGGAAGATGTAGTCAAGGATCGAGGTCGCGTGCTTTATCTGGTCGTTGCCCTCGACAGGGCCCGACGGATCGAAGCGCGTGAAGACATACGCGTCGACGAATTCCTCCAGCGGCACGCCGTATTGCAGGCCGAGCGACACCGCGATCGCGAAATTGTTCATCAGGCTGCGGAAGGCGGCGCCTTCCTTGTGCATGTCGACGAAAATCTCGCCGATCTCGCCGTCGTCGAATTCGCCGGTGTGCAGATAGACCTTGTGGCCGCCGACGATCGCTTTCTGGATGTAGCCCTTGCGGCGGTCGGGAAGGCGCCGCCGGCCGGGCGTCCGCTCGATGATGCGCTCGACGATGCGCTCGGCGACGATGCGCGAGCGTTCGGCGGCGGGCGCCGCCGCAATCGTCGCGGCGATGTCGTCGGCGTCGTCCTCGTCCTCGGCGGCGAGCAGCGTCGCCGCGAGCGGCTGCGACAGTTTCGAACCGTCGCGATAGAGCGCGATCGACTTGAGACCCAGCTGGTGCGCGCGCAGATAGGTGCGCGCGCAATCGGCGACGCTCGCACGGTTCGGCAGGTTGACGGTCTTCGAGATGCCGCCCGACACGAAAGGCTGCGCCGCCGCCATCATGGCGAGATGCGCATCGACCGACAGAGAGCGCTCGCCGATGCGCCCGCAGGGCGTCGCGCAATCGAAAACGGCGTAATGCTCAAGCTTCAGATGCGGCGCGCCCTCGGTCGTCATCGCGCCGCAGACGTAAAGGTTGGACGCGTGGATGTCTTCGTCCGAAAAGCCGAGATCGCGCAGCACCTGATAGCCGCTGGCGTGCATCTGGCCTTCGGTGAAGCCGAGAATATGGCGGCAGAAATCCTCGCCGAGCGCCTCGGGCGTGAACGCGAAAGTAAGGTCGAAGGACAGCTTCAGCCGCTCTTCAAGCGCCTTGAGATGTCTCTCGGTGAAGCCTTCTTCGCGCAGGGCCTCCGGCGTGACGCCCGGCGCGCCGTCGAGCGTGCCGCGCCCGACGACATAATCGACGATGTCGGCGATCTCGGCTTCCTTGTAGCCGAGCGTGGAGAGCGCGGCCGGAATCTGCTGGTTGATGAGCTTGATCTGGCCGCCGCCGGCGAGTTTTTTGAATTTGACGAGCGCGTAATCGGGCTCGATGCCGGTGGTGTCGCAATCCATGACGAGGCCGATCGTCCCTGTCGGCGCGATCGCCGACACTTGCGCGTTGCGGAAGCCGTTGAGGCTGCCGAGCTCATAGGCCTCGTTCCAGATCGTCCGCGCGCGGTCGGACAGCGCCTTCCAGACAAGAGCGCCGTGATCGAGCGAGACGGGCGCCATTGCAAGCCCCTCGAACTCGCCGGCGGCGCGCGCCCCGAGCGCGGCGCGGCGGTGGTTGCGCAAGACCCGGAGCATCGCTTCGCGGTTCTCGCGCCACATCGGAAAAGCGCCGATCGCGCCCGCCATCTCGGCGGAGGCGCGATAGGCCGCGCCGGTCAGGAGCGCGGTGACGGCGCCGCAGATCGCGCGCGCCTCGACGCTGTCATAGGAAAGCCCCGACGCCATGAAGAGCGCGCCGAGATTGGCGTAGCCGAGCCCGAGCGTCCGGTAATCGTAGGATTTCCGCGCGATCGCCGGCGAAGGGAACTGCGCCATGCCGACGGAGATTTCGAGCGCCACCGTCCACAGACGGCAGGCGTGCTCGAATCCGTCGACGTCAAAGCCGCTCGCGGTCTTGAACTTCAAGAGGTTGATCGAGGCGAGGTTGCAGGCGGTGTCGTCGAGAAAAAGATATTCCGAGCACGGATTGGAGGCGCGGATCTCCCCGCCGGCGGGGCAGGTGTGCCAGGCGTTCGTCGTGTCGTGAAACTGCAGGCCCGGATCGGCGCAGGCCCAGGCGGTCTCGGCGATCTCATCCCAGAGCTTTCGCGCCTTGATCGTCTTCGCCGGCGCGCCGTCCGTCCGCCGCGTCAGCGTCCAATCGCCGTTCCGCTCGAGCGCCTCGAAAAAGGCGTCGGTCAAGCGCACCGAATTGTTGGCGTTCTGCCCGCTGACGGTGCGATAGGCCTCGCCGTCCCAGTCGAGATCGTAGCGCTCGACGCGCGCCGAACGCGCTCCGCCGCGCGCAAGCTCGATCGCGCGGCGGATCGAGGCTTCCGGCACGAAGTCTTTCTTCGCCGCCTTGACCGCCGCCTTCAACGCCTCGTTCTTGCGCGGGTCGGTGCGTTCCTCGCCGTCGACGGCCCAGCAGGCGGCGATGATCTTCGGCACATGGGCGCTGAGCGCACGGCTGCCGGCGACGAGCGCGGCGACTTTCTCCTCTTCGACCGCCTTCCAGCGGATGAACTCTTCGATATCGGGATGATCGCCGTCGACGACGACCATCTTCGCCGCGCGCCGCGTCACGCCGCCGGATTTGACGGCGCCCGCCGCCGCATCGCCGACCTTCAGGAAGCTCATCAGGCCGGAGCTCTTGCCGCCGCCCGACAAAGGTTCGCCAGCGCCGCGGATCGCCGAGAAATTGGCGCCGGCGCCGGAGCCGAATTTGAAAAGCCGCGCCTCGCGCGACCACAAATCCATGATGCCGCCGTCGCCGACGAGGTTGTCCTCAACCGACTGGATGAAACAGGCGTGCGGCTGCGGGCGCTCATAGGCGTTGTCGGAAGCGACGACGGCGTTCGTCGCCGGATCGACGTAGAAATGGCCGTGGCCTTCGCCCTCGAGGCCATAGGCCCAATGAAGGCCGGTATTGAACCATTGCGGGGAATTGGGCGCGCCGATCTGGCGCGCGAGCATCGCCTTCATCTCGTCGACGAAGATTTCCGCCTCGCCTGCGCCGGCGAAAAGGCCCGCCTTCCAGCCCCAATAGCCCCAGGCGCCGGCGAGCCGGTCGAACACCTGTCTTGCGCTCGTTTCCGGGCCGAAGCGCTTTTCGGGCGAAAGCTTGGCAAGCGCAGCGACGTCGGGAACGGAGCGCTGCAGGAAATCCGGCACGCCCTTTTCGGGCAGGCGCTTCGTCGCCGCCGGCACGCCCGCCTTGCGGAAATATTTCTGGGCGAGGATGTCCGCCGCCGTCTGGCTCCAGTCCGCCGGGACCTCGACGTCCCTGATCGCGAAAAGCACCTCGCCGCTCGCGTCTTTGAGTTCGCTGTCGACGCGGCGGAAGCGGATCCCCTGAAAGGGCCCGCCCTTCGCGGTCGTGAAATGTCGTTCAAAGCGCATGGTCGCTGCGGGCCCTTTCGTGCCTTCGATATAGTATCGACGGGCCGCCCTCATCTCAATGTTCTGGGTGTCTCGCAAGGAATTGATAACGCACTGATTTCGCTCGCGATATTTGACGGCGGCAAACGCGCTGGCCTCGCCGCCGGAATTCGACTAGGCGGTCGTCTGACGGGTTGGCTCTTGTCTGGACGCAGATCGGAAGGTTCAATGATCAGGTCCTTTGCAACCGGAGGCTGCGATTGCGGCGCGGTGCGCTATGCGCTCCTGTCGGCCCCGATTTTCACTCATTGCCGCCATTGCAGCTGGATGCCTTCGGCGAGCGGCAAGGGCCAGAAGATCGCCCGCCGCCCCAAATGCCGGGTGGCGGCCTGGAGCCAATACGCCACGCTGGCGACGAAACTCGCCTTTGTCCGGGTGGGAACGCTCGATGACCCGTCGCGTTGCCCGCCGGATGTTCATATATTCACGTCAACGAAACAGCCTTGGGTGCTGATCCCCGCGGGCGCTGAGTCCTATGCCGAGTTCTACTCGGCGGCGGATCGGGTGCGGATGTTCGGACCGGAACGGATGGCGCGCCGCGAGGCGATGATCGAAGAAGCAAAAAGAGAGTCATGCTGAAGCAGCTTTTCGCCTGGTGGGATTCAACAACGATCGGCACCTCCTTCTCGCTGTGGCGGAAAGGCGCGCGCCTCGTCGGCAGGGACGAGCAGGGCAACCGCTATTACGAGGAAGCGGGCCGCACCGGACCGGACGGGCGTCCGCGCCGTTACGTCGTCTATCACGGCGTCGCGGAAGCGAGCCGGGTGACGCCGGACTGGCACGGCTGGCTTCATCACACCTTCGACGAACCGCCGACGGCGGCGCCCTTGAAGCGGCGCGCCTTTGAAAAGGACCATTTGCCGAACATGACGGGGACGCCGCTCGCCTATCGTCCGCCGGGCAGCCTCGCGCGGCGGGAAATCGCGACGCCCTCCGATTACGAAGCGTGGTCGCCTGAAGCGGAGAAAGTTTGAGTACGGACGATGGCGAAGGGAAGCGTTTTTGAAACGATCGTCGGCGTCGGCGTCCTCAGCGTCGCCGCCGGCTTTCTCTATTACGCCTATGAGGTCAGCGGCCGCGGGCAGACGGCGCGCACCTATCCGGTCAAGGCCGTGTTCGGCCGCATCGACGGCGTGACGGTCGGCTCCGAAGTCCGGATTTCAGGCGTCAAGGTCGGCGCGGTGTCGGCGAGCGCGCTCGACCCGCAGACCTATGAAGCGCGCGTCACGCTGAACGTCTCCTCGGGCGTCGAACTCCCTGAGGACACGGCGGCGAAGGTCGTCTCGGACGGGCTTCTCGGCGGCGCGCATATCGCGCTTGAGCCGGGCGCCAGCGACGTCATGCTTGCAGCCGGCGACACCATTTCCATCACGCAGGGCTCGGTCGATCTTCTCGGCCTCGCAATGCAGGCGTTTTCGAGCAACGCGGCGAAATCCGAAACGAGCGCGGCGCCGCCGGCGGAACCTGCGCCTGATCCATCCTCCGGAGACGGTCAATGAAGCGTTTTCTCACCCTGCTCGCGGCGTGGGCCTGCGCCGGCGCGGCCTTCGCGCAGACAAGCGATCCGGCCCTCGACGACATTCTCCTTGAAGAACCGGCGCCGGAGGAACGCGCCGCGCCGGCGGGGCCGAGCGAACTCGACGAGCTCAGCCAGGGAACGCCCGACGCCGATTTTCCGGAAATCGCCAGGGTCGAGAAGCGCAAGCCCGTGTCAGTCACCTTGCGCGCGCTCGACAAGATCATCGCCAAATACACCGACATCGTCATTCCGATGGACGGCGAGGCGACCTTCGGCACACTGACGATCACCGCGCGCACCTGCGACAAGCGCCCGCCGGAGGAATTTCCCGAAACGACGGCCTTCATTGAGGTCGTTGACCGGGCGCCGCCGCCGAAATCCAATCTCAAGATCGCCGAGCCGAAGAAGAAGACGGCGACGAAAGTGAAGAGCGCGCCGGCGCCGGCGGCGGGCGATCATGAGGGCGCTCTCTCTCCCGCCGCGCCTGCGTCCTCTTCGGCGCTGCCGCAAAACATGATCTTTTCCGGCTGGATGTTCGCGTCGAGCCCCGCCTTAAGCGCGATGCAGCACCCCGTTTACGACATCTGGGTGATCGACTGCAAAACGGTCAAGGTCGACAACTGAAGCGGCGGCTTTCTGAAGTCCGCGCGGCGGACGAGCATTCCCGCAAGCATCGCCTGATAGTCCGTGTTCGGACATTCCCGCACGCCGAACTGCGACAGGTGTTCGGTGTGGAACTGGGTGTCGAGCAGCCTGAAGCCGGCGTGCTTGAGGCGCGCGATGAGGTGCAGCATCGCGATTTTCGAGGCGTCGCGCGCGAGGGAGAACATGCTCTCGCCGCAGAAGATTTCACCCAGCGCAAGGCCGTAGAGTCCGCCTGCGAGCTCGCCGTCCCGCCAGCATTCGACGCTGTGCGCATGGCCCGCCGCGTGCAGCGTCATGAAGACTTCTTCGATAGCGTGATTGATCCAGGTGTCGGTCCGGCCCCTGGCGGATTTCGCGCAAGCCGCGATCACGTCGCCGAAGGCCGTGTCGATCGTGACCTCGAACGGCTCCCGTCGCAGCGTGCGCAGAAGACGCCTCGGCGCGCGCGCCTCTTCAAGCGGCAGCACGCCGCGCTGCTCGGGAAGCACCCAGACGACGTGCTCGTCAAAGCGCGTGCGCGCCATCGGGAAATAGCCGAGCGTATAGGCCTTCAAAAGATCGTCCGGATCGATGCAGGCGGAAGGATCGCGCGGCATGAGGGGCATCATCAGTCGATTGGCGGGGGAGATTCAACTCATAAGCGGCTCGATAGTCGCCGCCGGCGTTTTGCGTTATCAATCGCCGACTTTAGGTGTTATCGCATGAAGGCGTCCGCTCTCGCTCTTTTTCTCATCCTCACTCTGCTTCAAAGTCCGGCGGCGCGCGCGGCGGACGCCGTCGGCGCGTTCGCCGCCGGCGACTTCGCAGCTGCCAGAACGGCAGGCCGCGCCGCCGGCGACGCCGAAGGGCTGGCGCTCGCCTGCGAGGCAGGTCTTGTTCTCGGTTCCTATATCGAGAAAGGCGAAGCGCGCGTGCGCTCCCTTCACGGCGCTATCGAGGATTGCGCCAAGGTCATCGAGGCAGGCGGCGCGGGCGTCGGGCCTTATGTCAATTACGCGATCGGATTCGGATTTGAAGCAAAGCGCCTTCACAGCGTCGGCGGCGCAACGGCGTCGAAAAAGCTTTTTGCTGATGCGGTCGCACGGTTTCCAGACAGCGGCTTCGCGCGTGCGGCGCTCGCCGGCTGGCACGCGAACGTCACCCGCCAGGCGGGCATCGGCCGCATCGCGCTCGGCGCAAGCCGCGACGAAGCGCGTCGCGGCTTTATGACGGCGGCCCGTCTTGATTCTGACAATCCCGTCATCCTCTTCGAACAACTCCGGTTTCTCGCGGCCGGCGATCGGCAGGACAGGCTCGCCGCGATCGACGTGGCGGCGCAGCTCGCCCGACTTTCGCCGCGCGACGCATTCGAAACGTTGATTCTTGAGAAAGCGGCGCCGCTCGGCGCGGCGCTCTCGGGACGTGAGAAGGATCTCGATGCGGCGCTCGACGCCGCCGAGCCTTTCGCCGGCGTTCGCGGCGAAGCGCCGGGCCTCAAGTTTGAGCCGCCATTCCGAACGAGCTTTCCGTCCTCGGATCAACCGGAATGAGGTCATGCGCGCCTTGCTGAAGCGATCCGCCCTTATCGCGTCCGCCGCATTGCTGTGCGCGTCCTGCGCCGCGGCCGCACGGGTCGTTTACCCGGTCAACACAAACGCCTTGAAGGCCCAGCCCGGCGATTACGAAATCGATCCGGACCATGTGTCCGTCATTTTCGCCGTCAATCACCTCGGGTTCTCAGTCTATTACGGGCGCTTTTCGGAGATCTCCGGAACGCTCTCGCTCGACGTCGAAGCGCCCGAGCGCAGCGAAGTCGCCGTCAGAATCGCGTCGGCGAGCATCGACACGACGAGCGAGGAGCTGAACGAGAAGCTTCGAAGCGGGGATATGTTCGACGCCGCCGCCTATCCGGACATCATCTTCGAGAGCACGCGCGTCGTGAGGACGGGCGAGCGCACGGCCGATGTCGACGGCCTCCTCACCATCAAGGGAGCGAGGCGGCCGATCACCCTGCAGACCGAATTCGTCGGCAGCGGAAGAGCGCCGCTCCTCAACGACAGGCGGGCTGGATTCTCCGCAAAGGCCAGGCTTTCACGCAAGGATTTCGGCCTCGACGCCTGGAGCGGCTTCGTCGGAGACGAGGTCGATCTCCTTATCGCCGCCGAGTTCAAGACGCGCTAGCCGCCGCCTCTTTCGCCAGCCACTGTTCAAGCCAGTGGATATGATAATCGCCGGAAATGAAGTCCGGCTGCTCAATCAGCTCGCGGAAAAGCGGGATCGTCGATTCAACCCCGTTGAGCGCCATTTCGGCGAGGCATCGCCGCAGCCGGCGGATGCAGTGATCGCGATCGTCGCCGAAGACGATCAGCTTGCCGACCATCGAGTCGTAATAAGGCGGGATGCGATAGCCTGTGTAGATCGCGCTGTCGAAACGCACGCCGGGTCCGCCAGGCGCGTGGAAATAACTGACCTCGCCCGGCGACGGGCGGAAAGTCTTCGGATTCTCTGCGTTGATCCGGCACTCGATCGCATGGCCCTGAAATTTGATGTCTTCCTGCCGGAAGGACAGCGGCATGCCGGCGGCGACGCGGATCTGCTCGCGGATGAGATCGGTGCGCGTCACAAGCTCCGTCACCGGATGCTCGACCTGGATGCGGGTGTTCATCTCGATGAAATAGAAGCGCCCGTTCTCGTAAAGGAACTCGATCGTGCCGGCGCCGAGATAGCCGAGCTTGGCGATCGCGTTCCGTGCGATGTCCCCGATTTCCTTGCGTTCCTTTTCGGTCAGCGCCGGCGACAACGCCTCTTCCAGCACCTTCTGGTGGCGCCGTTGCAGCGAGCAGTCGCGCTCGCCGAGCTGGACGACATTGCCGAACTTGTCGCCGATGATTTGGATTTCGATGTGGCGCGGGCGCTCAAGGTATTTCTCGAGATAGACGCTGTCGTCGCCGAATGCGGCCTTCGCTTCGGCCTTCGCCGTCGAAACCGCCTCAGCGAGCGCGTCGGGCGTTTTCGCGACCTTCATGCCCCGGCCGCCGCCGCCCGCCGCCGCCTTTACGAGCACCGGACAGCCGATCTCGTCGGCGGCGCGGCGGGCGTCTTCCAGCGAGGCGAGCGCGCCCTTGCTGCCGGGTACAAGCGGGATGCCGACGCCGCCGGCCGCTTCCTTGGCGGCGATCTTGTCGCCCATCACGCGGATATGCTCCGGCGTCGGACCGATGAAGGTGATGTTGTGCGCCGTCACGATCTCGGCGAAGCGCGCGTTTTCGGAGAGGAAGCCGTAGCCCGGATGAATGGCGTCGGCGTTCGTGATTTCGGCAGCCGATATGATCGCCGGGATATTGAGGTAGCTGTCCTTCGGCGGCGGCGGGCCGATGCAGACGCTCTCATCCGCGAGCCTCACATGCAGCGCGTCGGCGTCGGCCGTCGAATGGATCGCCACGGTCGACACGCCGAGTTCCTTGCAGGCGCGGTGGACCCTCAGCGCGATTTCTCCGCGGTTCGCGATCAGGACCTTGTTGAACATTGCGCTACTCGACCACGATCAGCGGTTCGCCATATTCGACGGGCTGCGCGTCGCGGACGAGCACCTCTTTGACCGATCCGGCGCGCGGCGCGGCGATCGGGTTCATCGTCTTCATCGCTTCGACGATCATCAGCGTCTGGCCTTGCGCGACCTTGTCGCCGACTTTGACGAAGGCGTCGGCGCCCGGCGAGGGCGACAGGTAGACGGTGCCGACCATCGGCGAGGTGACGGCGCCCGCCGGAGGTCCTGACGGTTTGGCTTCGGCGGCCGCTTGCGGCCTTGGTTGCGGCGCTGCGGGCGCCGCGGCTGCAGGAGCGGCCGCCGCCGGCGCGTAAGCGATCGCCGGC
>CAZOEB010000096.1:6664-12827 GCA_964578685.1 uncultured Caulobacterales bacterium | reverse complement strand
GGCCCTTCGGCGCGGATTTTCGCGATCGCCTGCTTCATGATGGAGACGGACTGCTTCATCTCCTCGACGCGGCAGAGATAGCGGTCCCAGCAGTCGCTGTTCTTGCCGACCGGCACGTCGAATTCATATTCGGCGTAAGTCTCATAGGGCTGCGACTTGCGCAAATCCCACGGAACGCCCGCGCCGCGCAGCATGACGCCGGTGAACCCCCATTCGAACGCCTGCTCGCGCGAGACGACGCCGATATCGACGTTGCGCTGCTTGAAGATGCGGTTTTCGGTGACGAGGGTCTCGATGTCGGCGAGTTTTTCCGGATACTGATCGCACCACTTGTCGATATCGTCGATGAGCGCGTCGGGGAGGTCCTGATGGACGCCGCCGACGCGGAAATAGGCCGCGTGCATGCGGCTTCCGCTCGCGCGCTCATAGAAGACCATGAGTTTCTCGCGCTCCTCGAAGCCCCAGAGCGGGGGCGTCAGCGCGCCGACGTCCATCGCCTGCGTCGTCACGTTGAGGATGTGCGAGAGAACGCGCCCGATCTCGCAGAACAGCACGCGGATATGCTGCGCGCGGCGCGGAACCTCGACGCCGAGAAGGCGTTCGGCCGCTAGACAGAAGGCATGCTCCTGATTCATCGGCGCGACGTAGTCGAGCCGGTCGAAATAGGGGATCGCCTGCAAGTACGTCTTGTATTCGATCAGCTTCTCGGTGCCGCGATGGAGAAGCCCGATATGCGGATCGACGCGCTCGACAACCTCGCCGTCAAGTTCGAGGACAAGGCGCAGAACGCCATGCGCCGCCGGGTGTTGCGGCCCGAAGTTGATGGTGAAGTTTCTTCCCGCCGAAGCATCTGACGGAGAGTCCTGCACTTCGAGAATTTTTGTTCCGTCCGCCATACTGGCTTCCTAAATTCTGAACAGGGCGCGCACCTGCGCTGCCGTCAGTTTCGGCGTCACTTGCGCGAAATCATAGTAATCCGGCTTTTGATCGATGTAGATCTGCGCCGCAAACTTGGCGTCTGAAAGATCGTCAAGCGACCCGGCGTTCACGGTGAAAAAAGAACCGTTGCGCATCCGCCAGAAGAGGTTCGACCCGCAGCGCTTGCAGAAACAGCGCTCGGCCCAGTCCGAAGACTGATAGACGCCGAAATAAGCTTCGCCCGCCGTCACCTCGACGCTGTCGCACGCGACCGCCATCAGCGGCCCGCCGACCTGACGCCGGCACATCGTGCAGTGGCAGGCGTCGACGTGGACGCCGTCGTCATGCGGCTTCGGCGCCGCGACGAACTTCACCGCGCCGCAAAGGCAACCGCCGGTGCGTCTTTCCATAGTCACGCCTTCTTCGCTTTCTCATCGCCGGGGAGAACATAACTGGCGCCTTCCCAGGGCGAGAGATAATCGAAATTCCTGAATTCCTGCACGAGCTTCACCGGTTCATAGACGACGCGCTTTTGCTGGTCGTCGTAGCGGACCTCAACCTCGCCCGTCAGCGGGAAATCCTTGCGCAGCGGGTGGCCGGTGAAGCCGTAATCGGTGAGGATGCGGCGAAGGTCCGTGTGGCCGGCGAAGATGAGGCCGTACATATCGAACGCCTCGCGCTCGAACCAATCGGCGCAAGGGTGAATGTCGCGCACCGAGGGGACGACCTCGTCCTCCGCCGCCTCGATTTTCACCCGTACGCGCTGGTTATTGTGCATCGACAAGAGGTGATAGACGACGTCGAACCGCTTCAGGCGCTGCGGGTAATCGACGCCGCAAATATCGATGAGCTGGATGAACCGGCACAGCGTGTCATCGCGCAGGAATTTCAAAACATGCGAAATGCGGGGGGCGTGGGCGGTGACGGTCAATTCGCCGAAGGCGACGATCCAACCCTTGATGTCGTCGCCGATGGCGCCGCTGATGTGCTCGCCAAGCTCACGAAGTTCTTCACTCATAAGTCCTCAGCGAATGATGGTGCCTTCGCGGCGGATCTTCTTCTGCAGCTGCAACACGCCATAGACGAGCGCTTCCGCCGTCGGCGGGCAGCCGGGCACGTAGATATCGACCGGCACGATGCGGTCGCAGCCGCGCACCACCGCATAGGAATAGTGGTAATAGCCGCCGCCATTCGCGCAGCTGCCCATCGAGATGACGTAGCGCGGGTTCGGCATTTGGTCGTAGACCTTGCGCAGCGCCGGGGCCATTTTGTTGGTCAGCGTGCCGGCGACGATCATCACGTCGGACTGGCGCGGGGATGCGCGCGGGGCGAAGCCGAAGCGCTCAAGGTCGTAGCGCGGCATCGAGGCCTGCATCATCTCGACCGCGCAACAGGCGAGGCCGAACGTCATCCACATCAGCGAGCCGGTGCGCGCCCAGTTGATGATCGCGGCGGACGAGGTCGTGAAGAAGCCCTCATCCGCAAGCTGCTTGGAAAGGTCCGTGAAGAACGGGTCCTTCGCGTCGGGTCGATAGACCGGGCCTTCGATGCCGGCGAATTTTTCGTCTAGCGCCATTCGAGCGCTCCCTTCTTCCACTCGTAGAGAAAGCCGATGGCGAAGACGAGGAGGAAGACGAACATCGACCAGAAGGCGAAGATCTGGAACCCGCGGTCGGCGCCGAGCGTCGGGTTGAACAGCGTCACCGCCCACGGGAACAGGAACGCGACGTCGAGATCGACGATGATGAAGAGAATGGCGACGATGTAGAACTGCACGTCGAACTTCATGCGCGCGTCGTCGAAGGCGTTGAACCCGCACTCGTAGGTCGAGACCTTTTCGGGGTCGGGCTCTTTCGGCGCGATGACGAGCGGCAGGATGGTGAAGGCGCCGGCAAGGCCGATGGCGATCGCCAGGAAGACGATGATCGGCAGCCAGTTGAGCAGAAATTCGGGCGTCGCCAAAGGTCAGGCTCCGGGGCTTGGAATCGCGGCGGACCCTATTGTGGGCCCTTGCGAAAGGCAACGCGAAATAGCGTCGCGCGGGGGCGCGTGAAGGATCTCAATTTTACGAGGGGAAGCAAGCGGTTAAGAACACATAGGGCCACGAAACCCGCGCCGTTGAACGCCGTCACCCCGGAGCGCCGCGGAGCGGCGCATCCGGGGTCCACGCTTCCGCACGCGACTAAAGGCGGACCCCGGGGTTCGCGCCTTCGGCGCGCACCGGGGTCACAGAATTGTGGAAGGTCGCGGTCGACGAAGCCCCTAGGGTTCAGGCGTCTCGCTTTCGGGCGGCTGAGGGTCGCCGTAGCCCTCCTGCCCTTCCTTCAGGAATTCCGACCAGTCCTCGGTCTCCCAGAACCGCTCATCAAGGAGCTGGTTGCGCATGGGCCCTGGAATTGCGGAGTCGAGCAGCTTCTTCTGCTCCTCGCGCGAAGCGGCGAAGGCGGCGAGGTTCGCGATGTCGTCGCCCGTGAGGTCGATGACATAGCCGAGCTCCAGCGACTGGAATTCGACCATCGCCGGCGCGCCGCGCCACATGCGCGCGGCGAAGCCCAAGGGGTCGGGCTTCACATAGTCGTCCGCGACATCGAGCGCCGGCGCGGCCTTGCCGCCGACGCCGTTGACCGAGTGGCAGAGCACGCAGCCCTTCTGGACGAATAATTCGCGCCCCGCGACGGCGTCGCCCAAGGATGCAGCGGGGGCGGCGGGCGCTTCCGGCGCCTTCGCGCAGGCGGCGAGCGATAGAACGGCGAACAGAACAACAAGCTTGTGCATGGACCAGCCCTCCATCCGATGACGATGGGCCGCGCCGCGTCTTTTATCAAGCAAAGAGCCCGCGACTGGTGCCGGCTGAGGGGATTGAACCCCCGACCTTCGGTTTACAAAACCGCTGCTCTACCGCTGAGCTAAGCCGGCGTCCCGCGGCGGTGTCCCTAAGGCAAATCCGGCCGGCGCGGAAGGGCGTGCGGCGCCGCGGCGGCTTCCATGGCCCGTGCGGCGCGGCGTAATGGGGAGAGATGCGTTTGACGGCGTCCCTTTCAGCCCTCGGCCTGCTCGCGCTCGCCGGATGCGGCGGAGAAAAAGCCGCGCCCGCGCAGACGATCGAGGAGCGTGGTTTGTCAGCGTTCAGGGCTTGCGCGGTCTGTCATGCGCGCACCGACCCCGCCGACCCGGCGACGCCGCGCCTCATCGGTCCGAGCCTGTTTGGGATCGTCGGCGCGCCGTCGGCGCGCCTTTCCGATTACGATTATTCCCCGGCGATGCGGCGTGCAAACCTCGTCTGGGATGAAGCGACGCTCGACGCCTATATCGCGTCGCCAAGTTCAGTCGTGCCGAATTCGCGCATGAGCTATCCGGGCGAAGCGGACCCCGAAACGCGCGCGGCGATCATCGCGTATCTTAAGACGCTCAAATAATCACGGCGTGACGATCGCGAAATTCGGGTCGGGCGCGTCGAAGAACCCTGCGAACGCCTTCCAGCTTTCCGGATCGCCGTCGATCTTCGCCGACGCCGCCGGCATGCCGGCGAACATCGCCCCGAGAAACGCCGCGCGCGGAAGCGACAGGGAAACATCCGCTTCGGCGTGCGCGCCCTGTTCGTGGATGAGGACGCCGTTCCTCACCGTCACCGCGAAGGCCTCCTTACGGTCGGGAAAGGCGAGGTTGAGCGTCATGTCCCGCGCCTTCGCCGGGTCGATCCGCACGGCGAGGAGGTCGAGCAGCGTCGCGGTCGGCGTCGCCGCGATGAAGTCGACGCCCTCCCCGACCGGCGGCGACGGCGTGACGCCCTCGGTCAGTTCGCGCGCCGCGGTCAGATACATCGCGCGCCAGATCGCGCTTTCCGCCTGATAGGCCATCTGACGGTGCGCTTCGGCGAGCAGCGGCTTCGACGCCGCGTCGCCGGAGAAAACCGCGAGGTCGAGCAGTTCCGCCGCCCAGCGGTAATCGCCGACGGCCATCGCTTTCTCCGCAGCCTTGCGGACTTTCTTCGCCCCGCCCATCAGCGCGACATAGCGCGGCGCCGATTGCTCCTTGGGCTGATTGTTGAGGCCGGCGGGATTTCCCTCATACCAGCCCATATAGCGCTGATAGATCGCGCGCGAATTGTGCCGCATCGTGCCGTAATAGCCGCGATTGTACCATTTCGCCGCCAAGGTTGCGGGCAGCGCGATGCGGTCGGCGATCTCCTCCCCCGTCAGACCCATGTTCATCAGGCGCACGGTCTGGTCGTGGAGATATTTATAGGCGTCGCGATGATTGGCGATGAAGTCCTCCACCGCCTCGCGCCCGAAGCGCGGCCAGCCATGCGAGGTGAACAGAACATCCGTCCCCGCGCCGTAAAGACGCTGCGCCTCCGTCAGGTGATCGGCCCAGCGTTTGGCGTCGCGCACGAGCGCGCCGCGCGGCGTCAGCACGTTGTGCATCGTCGGATTGGCGTTCTCCGCAAGGCAGAGCGCGCCGAATTGCGGCAGGAAGAAATTCATTTCCGCCGGCGCCTCGGTTTCCGGCGTCAGCTGAAAGATGAACTTCACGCCGTCGATCGTCAGCGTTTCGCCTGTGCGCGTGATCTCATGCGTCGGCGCGATGATCGAGCGCGTTCCGCCCGAAACGCGCGGGCCGATGCCGGAGGTCATCGCGCCTTCGGGGCCGGCGTCGAGCCCGGCGCCGAACTGGAACGTCGCGCGCCGGCTCATGGCGGCGCCGGCGATGACGTTCTCGGTCACAGCGTGTTCGAGAAAGCCCTGCGGCGCGATGATCTTCACGCGCCCCGCCGCAGCGTCTTCAGCGCCGGCGACGCCTTTGACGCCCCCGAAATGGTCGATGTGGCTGTGCGTGTAGATGACGGCGACGACAGGCCTCTCCCCGAGATGGGCGCGCGCGAGCCTTAGGGCCGCGCCTGCGGCTTCAACGCTCGTCAGGGGATCGACGATGATAAGGCCCTTCTCGCCGACGATGATCGACATGTTCGCGAGGTCGAAGCCGCGCACTTGATAGACGCGCTCCGTCACCTTGAAGAGGCCGTGCTTGGTGACGAGCTTCGCATGGCGCCAGAGGCTGGGATTCACCGTCGCCGGCGCCGCGCCTGAAAGGAAGTCGAAGGCGGCGAGGTCGGCGATGACGTCGCCGTTCGCGCCCTTGATGTCAGGTTCGCCCCATGTCGCGATGAAGCCGCGCGCGGCGAACGCCTCGTCCTCGCGATCCGCCGGCAAGTTCTGCGCAGCCGCCTCGTTCGCCGCGCGCGTCG
>CAZOEB010000096.1:0-6564 GCA_964578685.1 uncultured Caulobacterales bacterium | reverse complement strand
TCCTCGCGATCCGCCGGCAAGTTCTGCGCAGCCGCCTCGTTCGCCGCGCGCGTCGCCTCGGATGCGGGCGCGGCTGCGAACGCAACGACCGGCGCAATCGCCGCAAGGATGCAGAGCGATATTGCTCTCATGAGTGAAACCTCCCAAGAAAATCGCTGAATCAAGTCGCCCTCATGTGACGCCAAGTCTGGAGTTCGCCGCCATGAAAGGAAAGCGCCTTTGCGCAGCTGCGCTCGCCCTCACCCTCGCCGCCGGTTCGGCTGCGGCGGAAAGCGACGGCCAGCTCTGGACGGCGCTCTTCGCCAACGGCCCGGCGAGCGAGAGTGGTCGCTTCCTCCTGTGGTTCGACGGCCATGCGCGGTTCCGCGACCGGGCGACCGACCTCGGCGTCACGATCCTGCGTCCGGGCCTCGGCTGGAAGGTTTCCGACGATCTGTCGCTCTGGACCGGGTATGCGCGCGTCGTCGCACGGCGAGAGACCGGACCGGATTTTGAGGAGCACCGCCTGTGGCAGCAGGCGACCTATTCCGTAGCCGACGTCTTTGGCGGGCGCATCACGGGCCGGACAAGGCTTGAACAGCGTTTCGCCGACACTGGCGGCGAAACAGGCCACAGGCTGCGCCAGTTTGTGCGCTTCGACCGGCGCTTTGACGGCGCGCCCTACTCCGCCATCGCGTGGAACGAGACGTTCTTCGGTTTCAATGACACGAATTGGGGCGCGGTCGGCGGCTACGACCAGTCGAGGACTTTCTTCGGGTTCGGCCTTCATCCGAACAAGCGCCTGCGTTTTGAGGGCGGCTACATGTTCAATCACATTCGGCGCGAGAATGCAGACGACGCAAACAATCACGTCGCGCTGTTCGCCGTCGCGCTGGCGCTCTGATGCTTACTGGTTGACGCGTCCCGGATCGACCGCTTCGCCCTTCGCGCGCGCTTCGGCGAGCCGTGCGCCTTCCTTCGCGGTGAAGGCGTAGAGCGCTTCCGGGTTTGCGCTTCGCATCTGCAGCGCCATCAGTTCCATCCCCTCCGCGACCGGAATATCGCGGGCGCCCGCGGCGACGCCGTCGAGGATGATCTCCGCCGCGCGGTCCGGCTCCATGCCGTTTTCGATGTTGACGTCGTTTTTGCCGCGCCGCGTGCCGTCGCCGGTGAGCGAATTGACGGATACGCCCGTCTTCACCGAGCCTGGCAAAATGACGTGCACGGATATTCCATAGGCGATTTCAACCTCCGCGCGCAGCGCTTCGAAATAACCGACGACCGCGTGCTTGGCCGCGCAATAGCCGGTGCGGATCGGCGCGCCGACCTTGCCGGCGACGGAGGAGACGACGGCGATGGCGCCGGACTTCCGCTCGACCATGCCCGGCAGCACAAGCTGCGTCAGGCGCAAGGGCGCGAAGAAATCGACCTCCATCAGCGTGCGATAGACCTCGAACGTCGTGTCGAGCGCAAGGCTCCTCTGGCTGACGCCGGCGTTGTTGATGAGAAGGTCGATCCCGCCCTTCCATGCTTGCGCTTTGGCGACCACTGCGGGCAGCGCATCATAATCCGTCGCCTCGAACGGCAAGACCAAGGTCTCGGCGTCGAGCGCTTTCGCGACGCGCTCAAGCGCATCGACGCGCCGGCCCGAAAGAATGATCCGCGCGCCGCGCTTTGCGAGCCCATGGGCCAAAGCTTCGCCGATGCCGGACGAAGCGCCGGTGACCCAGACGGTCTTGCCCTTAAAGTCCATCGTCTAGATCGACCGCGCGATCAAAAGCTTCATGATCTCGTTCGTCCCGCCGTAAATCCGTTGCACGCGGGCGTCGGCGTACATGCGGCTGATCGGGTATTCGTCCATGTAGCCGTAGCCGCCGAAGAGCTGCAGGCATTCGTCGATGATCTCGTTTTCAAGATCGGTCAGCAGCATCTTGCCCATTGAGGCGGTCGAGGCGTCGAGTTTTTTCTCGAGCAGCAGCCCGGTGCAGTGATCGACGAAGACCTTCGCCATCGTCGCCTTCGCCTTGCACTCGGCGAGCTTGAACTGGGTGTTCTGGAAGTTGAAGATCGGCCGGCCGAAGGCCTGACGCTCCTTCGTGTAGGCGATCGTCAGCTCCAGCGCGCGCTCGATCGCGGCGATCGCGATGCAGGCTATCTGGTGTCGCTCCTGCGGCAGCTGCTCCATCAGCTGGAAGAAGCCCATACCCTCATCCGTACCGAGAAGATTGTCGCGCGGGATGCGCACCTCGTCGAAAAAGAGCTCGGAGGTGTCCTGCGCCTTGTTGCCCATCTTCTTTAGGTTGCGCCCGCGGCGGAAGCCTTCGACTTCGTCGGTCTCGACGACCATCAGCGACACGCCCTTCGCCTTTTCGCTGGGATCGGTTTTCGCGACGACGATGATGAGGTTCGCGGTCTGGCCGTTGGTGATGAAGGTCTTCGAGCCGTTGACGACATACTGATTGCCGTCTTTGAGCGCCGTCGTCCGCACCGCCTGGAGGTCGGAGCCCGTGCCCGGCTCCGTCATCGCGATCGCGCCGATCAGTTCGCCCGACGCCATGCGCGGCAGCCAGCGCTTCTTCTGCTCCTCCGTGCCGTAGTGGAGGATGTAAGGCGCGACGATGCAGTTATGGAGGCCCATGCCGAAACCCTCGACGCCGGCCTTCACCTGCTGTTCGATGAGGATCTGTTCGTGGGCGAACGACCCGCCTGCGCCGCCCCATTCCTCCGGCATCGACGCGCAGAGGAACCCCGCTTGCCCCGCCTTTTCCCACGCCCAGCGGTCGACCTTTCCCTGCTCGCGCCATTTTTCGACGTGAGGGGCAAGCTCGCGGCTGAAAAACTTCCCCGCTTCTTCCTCGAACAGGAAAAGGTCATCGGTCTTCCAGGCAGGGGTGGCGGTTTGAAGGGCGGGCATTGGCGGCTCCGTCGGTACGGGGAACATGCGGTAAAGCTCAACGCGATTATCCCCGCGCCCGCCCTTCCCGCAATCGCGTCATGCAGTGCGAAAACGCCGCGGATGGAGAACCATCCGCGGCGTTTCAAGTTTCGCCCGTTTTCTGACGGAGACCGCCGACTAAATGCCCGAAATCAACGCCGGCACATAGGTTGAAGCGATCACGATGAGAAACACGGCGCCGGTCAGGTAAAGAAGACCCTTCGCCGCCTCGCTAGCCCCCAGCTGGCGAAGCAACCCAATGACAGCGACCAGGAGAAGCCCAAGGCTCACCAAGCCGACCGTCGCTGCGATCGATACCATTTTTGTTTGCGCCCTTTTTTAACCACCCTAGGGACCGAAGTGATCACGGTCCCCACCCCGAAGCGCGTCGCCCCCAGCGCCCCGATAAGTTATATAATTACAATTCGAATCATCCTGAGTCGAGGGGCTTCTGACAGGAAGTTAAGTTTTTTTAGCTGGTTCTGTCAGGCGGCTTCAGTCGCCGGATAAGGCTCGACGTGTCATTGCGCCCGCCGCCCATTGCCTGAATTTCCGCGTAAAACTGATCGACGAGGGCGGTTACCGGCAACTGCGCGCCGTTCTTTCGGGCCTCAGACAGCGCGATCCTCAGATCCTTGCGCATCCAGTCGACCGCAAAGCCAAAATCAAAAGCCCCCTCGGCCATGGTTTTCGCCCGATTTTCCATCTGCCAGGAGCGGGCGGCGCCGCCCGAAACCGCCTCCAGCACGCGGTCGATGTCTAGCCCTGCGGTCTTGGCGAAATGCACCCCTTCGGAAAGCCCCTGAAGCAACCCGGCGATGCAGATCTGGTTGACCGCCTTGCAAAGCTGACCATGGCCTGACGGCCCGACATGGACGATGCGCGCGGCGTAAGCCTCAAGGATGCTCCGGGCGCGCTCGACCGCGGCCGCCTCACCCCCGCACATGACGGAAAGCTTGCCGGCCTTCGCGCCCGCCTCCCCGCCGGAGACCGGCGCATCTATAAAGCTCGCGCCCTTGTCGGCGAAGGCGCTCGCGAGACGACGGGCAAGATCGGGGCTCGCGGTCGAGTGGTCGATCACGAGGGCGCCCTTCGCCGCAAGCGGCAGGACCTCGCCGAGCACCATCTCGATATCGGGGTCGTCGCCAAGGCAGGTGATGACGGCGCCCGCCCCTTTCGCGGCGTCCGCGGGCGAGGCGGCGCGCCGCGCCTTGTGCGCGGCGGTGAAAGCCTCCGCCTTCGCGCCGGTGCGGTTCCAGACGGTGAGATCGAGCCCATGCGCGGCGAGATGGCCCGCCATCGGCGCGCCCATCACGCCAAGCCCCAAGAAAGAAACCTTCATCACGCCCCCTCTCGCCCGTCCGTAGACGGACCTTTGGCGTAGCGGCTCGCGAAATACATCAGCGGCGCGCCGTCGCTCGATGCGAACTGGACGACTTCGCCGACGAGGATGACATGGTCGCCCGACCGGTGCCGATCGACGACGCGGCAGTCGAACCCGGCAAGCCGTTCAGAGAGCACCGGCGCGCCCGTGAGCCACAGCTCATATTCATGCGGCTGGAGCGGTTCCGGGTTGTGTCGCGCGAAGCGTTCCGAGACCGCCTGCTGGCGATCATTCAGGATGCTGACCGAATAGGACGGCGCGCCGATGAAGTCGCCGAAGGACGAGGCCTTTTTTTCAAGACACCAGAGAACGAGCGGCGGTTCCAAGGACACCGATGTGAAGGAATTGACGGTGATCGCCGTGTAGCCGCCGCGCGTGTTGGCGCAGGCGGCGACGGCGACGCCGGTCGCAAAGCGCCCGAAGGCGTTCTTCAGTGGCCGGTAAGGGTCGGTCATCACGCGGTCCGCAAAAGGCGCGGGAACGCGCGCCGGTCGTCGCGGCCTAGCATCAATCCGGAAATCGAGGAAGCGGGCGAGGCTTATGGAATATCCTCCCCACGCCGCCGGAGACGCTGCAATCCGCGAGGTCATCTGCTATTGAGAGACCGCTTTTGCCGCGAGGGGAGAACATCATGCGCGCCTTCTCTTATGCGATTATCGCCTCTGCATTCCTGCTTGTCTCGGCGCAGGCTGCGCAAGCCCAATCAGGCGAGGAGCCGCCGGCCTCGGCCGATTGCGCCGAGGCGCCGGACGAAAACGGCTACATTGTCTGCCCGTTCGATCAGCCGATGTTCATGGGCGCCGACATTCACGTCTTGTACGCGAATTTCGAGCTGCCCGGCGAAGGGAGCTACGCCGACGTCAACCTCGATTACTTCCGTAACCGCAAGAAGGCGTTCGACGTAGCGGTTTACGCCGTCAAGTTCGTGCCGGACTCCTCTGCGGGCCATGTCCGGTTGAGTTTCACGGCGCGCGATATGAAGCGCAACGTCACGAAGCATAAGTATCGTATCGTCGGAAAACTCTACCTTCAGCCGCCCGCCGATTAACAGCCCGCATCACCGATTGCCCATCCGGTAAGGCGCCGCTAAGATTCGCGCGTCAGGATGGTTTGATGCGCAAGGAAGACGTCACCCGCCAGCTCGGCCTTGAAGGGGGCGAGTATTACATCACCGCCCCCTCGCCCTGCCCCTATCTTGAGGGACAGGTCGAGCGGAAGGTGTTCGCCTATCTCGGCGGCCCGCAGGCGCCGACGCTCAATTCCATGCTGTCGCGCCGCGGCTTCCGTCGTTCGCAGAACATCATCTATCGCCCCGCTTGCGACGCCTGTTCGGCCTGCACGCCCGTCCGTATCGTCGTTGATGAATTCGAGATGACGCGCGCGCGGCGGCGGACGCTGCGCCGCAACGTCGACCTTCAACGCCACATCCGCGCGCCGAAGGCGACGTCAGACCAGTTCTCGATCCTGCGCGGCTACCTCGATGCGCGCCATCCCGACGGCGGCATGGCGGAGATGACCGTGCTCGATTACGCCTCCATGGTCGAGGAGACCGCAGTCGATACGGCGATGATCGAGTACCGGCGCCGCGACGAGAGCGGGCGCGACACCTTGCTCGCCTGCGCGCTGTCCGACCGCCTCGCCGACGGGCTGTCGATGGTCTATTCCTTCTTTGAGCCGGACGAGGAAGCGCGCAGTCTCGGCGCCTTCATGATCCTCGACCACATCGCGCTCGCCCGCGACCTCGGGCTTCCTTATGTCTACCTCGGCTATTGGGTCCAAGGCTCGCCGAAGATGGACTACAAGCGCAGCTACCAGCCGCTGGAGCGCCTGACGCCCGGCGGGTGGTCGCGCCTCAAAGCCTAGCCTTTTAATTCAGAGCGGCGCAGGCCATTCTCCCGCCCCAAAACAGGGACGGGCGGAACGGCTTGATCAATCGACGAAACCTGCTCGCAGCGGGGACTGCGGGCCTCGCGGCCGGCTGCGATTGCAGCGCGCCCGAGGGACTGCCTTCCGTGGCCGGCGCGATCCGTGAGCGCGAGCTGCGCATGGTGACGACATGGCCGAAGGATTTCCCCGGCCTCGGCACCGCGGCCGAGCGCGTCGGGCGCTTCATCACGGAACTTTCCGGCGGCGCCATCCGTGTACGGATTTTCTCCGCGGGCGAGCTTGTCGGCGCGTTCGACAGCTTCGACGCGGTCTCGAACGGGTCAGCCGACATGTACCACGGCGCGGAGTATTACTGGGCCGGAAAGTCGAAGGCCTATCC
>CAZOEB010000095.1:2194-13017 GCA_964578685.1 uncultured Caulobacterales bacterium | reverse complement strand
CGACGCGGCGCCATAATGGCTTGATCCGGCGGTCGTTCGAGGAGCCGAAAATCTTCTTCGCAATGCCGAAAAGCGCCATGGAGAGACGAACCTTCAGATCGGGCCTTCTGAACGGACCCAAGGGACAGAGCGGACGCGCCGCCGCGATTGGATGCGGCCCCTTCGGCGCTGGCGTCGCTCAATGGATGAGGATGGCCGGCGGCGGGGTCGGCGGGGCCTGTCGCCCGGCGGCGGAGAGATAGTGACGGCCCCTATGACTGTCAACGAACGCAAACGCTCATGATGGACAAGAAGCAAGCCGAAGGCGCCGTCGGCGCCCGATCCCGCCTTGGGGCGCTTCAAGCGGTCTTTCGGGCCTTTGCAAAGGCCGTCTCGACGATCTGGCGCCTCGCAGGAGCCCTCGACAGCGCGCTTTGGCGCGGCGCCAAGCTCGGCGCGGCGACCACCGCCCGCGCGGTCGGATCATCCTTTGAGGTCGCGTCAAGCGCCATCGGCGACGTCTTCGCCTGGCTGCCGTCGCGCGGCGGGCGCGCCTATGCAGCTTTCTCCGGCGTTATCCTTGTCGTGGCCGCGCTCTGGATTGTCGATGAGATCCGGGGCGCGGCGTCGCAGTCCGCGGGCTTTGAAGCCATTTTTCGGCCGCCCGAAGACGCCGCGGATCCGATTGTCGCGCGCATCGACGGTCGATTTGTTCATCTGAGCGAAATCGAGGCTGCCGCAAAAACCTCAGGCCAGCTCTTGGAAGACGAAACTTTGACGGTCGAAGCGGCGTTCGCACGCGATCTTGTTGATGCGTTTGTCGAACAGCGCTTGCTGGCGAAGGCCGCCGTCGAAGAAGGCGTTCAGCGCAACGCCGAGGTGGCGGCGCGGCTCAGCGCCGCGCGCGATCGCATTTTGGCGGCGTCCTATATGGAAGCGAAGATCGACGCCGCGGTGACGCCCGAACGCGTACGTCGCCTCTATGAGAGCCAGGCCGACGTGACTCGCCTTGGCGATGAGGTGCGGGCGCGGCACATTCTCGTCGCAACCGAGGACGATGCCCGGGCGATCATCGCCGCTCTCGCGGCGGGCGGTGATTTCGGCGCTTACGCCCGCGCCCGTTCCCTCGACCGGGCGACGGCGCCGCTCGGCGGCGAAATCGGCTGGTTCACCCGGGATATGATGACGCCGACCCTCGGCGAGGCGGCGTTCGCAACGCCGGTCGGCGCCGTCGCGGAGCCCTTTCGGTCGGATTTCGGCTGGCATGTCCTGGAGGTCCTTGATCGCCGCCCCACGCGCGGCGTCGCCTTCGCGGCGGTCGAGGACAACATTAAGCGGTTCTTAACCCTTCGAGCGATCGACGACACGCTGAAGTCCCTTAAGGAAAGTGGAGATGTGCTTTACTTCCCTCCCGATGATAAGGGCGAAAGCGGCTCGGCGGGCGGCAGCTGACTGGAAATCGTTAAAGTTTTAACGGCGTCGGAAACAGCCTGGTAAGGCGCGGCGCCTAATAATTGGGGCGGAAACATGGCGAAGCTGCTCATTGTGGCGGCCGCCGCTTTGATCGACGCCGACGGCCGCGTGCTTCTTGCGCGGCGTCCGGCAGGCAAGGCGATGGCGGGCCTCTGGGAGTTCCCCGGAGGCAAACTCAATGAAGGCGAAACGCCGGAGGGCGCGCTGGTGCGGGAGTTGCGGGAAGAGTTGGGAATCGAAGCGCAGCCGGCGTGCATGGCGCCGATCGCATTCGCGTCCCATGCCTCTGCCGACCATCATCTCCTGATGCCTTTGTTCGCGATGCGGAAGTGGACCGGCGTTCCGCGGGCGCTGGAGCATGAGGCGATCGCCTGGGCGCGACCAGCCGCTTTCGCCGACTTCGACCTTGCGCCGGCGGACAAGCCGCTGGCGGCCCAAATGCGTGATCTTTTGTAACTGGTTTCGAGGGGGCCTGACGATGACGACAAGTTTCAAGCGAATGATCGGCGGCTTCCTGCGCGACGAAAGCGGCGCGACCGCGATTGAATATGGGTTGATCGTAGCGCTGGTGTTTCTCGCCGTGGTCACCTCGGTGAACACTTTCGCAAGCAATACGAACGACATGTATTCGGAGATCGTCAGCGCCCTGAATTAGGGCGCGGGCCGAAAAAGTGGAATCATCGGTTTTTCGAATCCCGGCGCGACCGCCAAGAACCGGACCGGAGGACGATCCATATTTGTCGTCCGCCGGTTTGGCGCGAAGCGCGAAATAACGCTGGTCCGCGGCGAAATCGCGCGACCTGGTTCGGGTCGCCAGCGGCTTATAATCGCTTTCAGTGAGGGTGACAGATCGCTGAAAGGCGTCGTCGCTCTTATGCGGATACGCGGACGCGCTCGCCAAGGTTTGATGATCAAGAGTCATTGAAAGTTGATGTTACGCGGATTTGCGCGCGGCTTCACGCAGAAACGCTGGGGCAATCAATAAGCAAAATCGCGCTGCCCCGACTCCGGGATCCCGCGGTCTGATCGAACCAGATGGCTGCGCGCTTTCGACGTCGCGAGGCCCGCCCCTGCTGCAGCCGGGCGCGCCGCCGCGTCACATTCACCGTTTCAAGCTATTGTTGACCGCATCCGCGAGCGAGGCTCTCGCGGTCCCCGGCGCCAAGGGCTTTTGCTGGCTTTCGTGAGGCGCCCAGCCCGTCAGCGTGACGAGGTCGAACCGGATCTCCGGCGCTTTCGCCAGGCGCGAAATGAGAGCCGCAGCAGATGCGCGCGATAGCGGCCGCCTGCGACCTGCGAGCATTGAAGTCTCGCCCATTCCACGCAAGTCTCCGATCAGCTTGTCAGGGTTATCGTAGCGCACACGGACGCGATCGAGGTCGACGACAGGCAGAGCGAAGCCTGCGCGCTGCAGGGCGGCGCCCCAGTCGCGCACGCTTGCGAACGGGATGACCCGCGCCGACACGCGGCCGGCGGCCTCCGTCTCAGCCGCATAGAGGGCCGCTCGCAGACCCGACAAAGTCTCTTCGCCGAATACGACGGCGATCAGCAGGCCGTCAGGCTTCAGCGCGCGCCGCAGCTGCGCCAACGCGCCGACCGGATCATTCGTCGCATGCAACGTCAACAGGCTGACGATGAGGTCGAAGCCCTCATCGACGACCGGAGACAGTTCTTCATCAAAGACGATACGACCGCCCGACCGCGGCAGCCGATCGCCCGCAAGGTCTCCATTCACGACCCAACCGACGCCGCATGTCGGCGTCAGCGTCGAAACAAGCGGACCGGCGCCGTAAAACAGCGCGCGCGGAAAATCACGCGTTACGGTTTCAAGGCGATCGACGACATCCGCCATCGCGCGCCGATGCATGAAGTCGTGAGCGGAAAAACCGGCGGCGGCGCGCGCGCGGCGGCGCCTGTACAGAATGCGATTGAAAATCGGATCGGTCACCCGGCCTCTTTAAACCGGCGCGACGGTTTCGGAAAAGCGCTTGCGGGCCGCAGCGCTGAGCCCCTTGTCTTATACCTGCGCCGTCCCGCCCGGCGTTCGACCGCCCGGCTTGGCGCGCCGGGCCAGTTGAGGGATCAGGACGTGCAAGTCGCAGGATCCGACGTCGCGCAAAGCTGCACGCGCGGCGACTTGCGCGGCCAGCGACGGGCGATCTGCTCAAATTCGAAAGGCGTATTGAACACCCGGCCGCCAAGCTTTGTCACATAAGTGTATTCCATTTCAACGACGATCAGAGATGCGACGTTGTTGACCATCGCGTCGTTCGAAAGCTTCGTGAAGGTTTCGCCGGGCGCGTAGGGTTCGGCCCCCTCATTATCAATGCTCCAGTGCACGGTGACGGGATCGCCCGGGTTCGGGCCGCGCAAGACGCTGCTGACCCTGACGGTGAGGGTTGAGGTGTCCGTCGGTTCAAGCAGGCGCTTCACGCCGACGATCGAATCCGCAAGCTGCGCTTCCGTGATCATGGGGTCATGCGAGACGAGATCTGAAAGGGAGTTCGCCGAGTTGGCGATCCTCCTTTTCACCGTCATAAGGTCGGAAGCCTCCATCATGCCGAAAAACAATACGAACATGATCGGAGCGATAAGCGCGAATTCGACCGCCGCCATCGCCTCTCGGCAGGCGAAAAATTCTCGGAATATAGTCGACCTGTTCAATCGCATCGTCGCACCCTTGAAGCCGGTTAGCTGCCGCCCGAGCCTCTTGAGAACGGTTCATTCCGCGAAAGGAACGCGCCGTAGAGGCGGCGTTTTCCGTTCGCCCGATCCGAGAGGTTGACGCCGAGCGCGGGGTTCATCGTCTTATAGAGGTAGCAAACGCGCAGGCGGACGATGTCGTTGTCGGCGCCGGGCTCATAAGGGAGCGCGTTGATCTCCGCCGCCGTATCGTCGCTGCAGGCCAGCGAGGAGGCGTCGGCCGCGAGGTCGGTGAAGGAGTCGAAGTGTTTGACTTCGACGGTCAGCTTTCCGTCGCAAGAGCCAAGCGCTGCGAGACGGGAGCAAACCCGGTCGTAGAACTCTTCTTTCGTAAGATTGCTCTTCTGCGCCTGGCCGGTGCGGATCAGGCGGGCGGCCTCGACGGTCGCTGCGTCAATCTGCGAATTGACGAAGTAGAACCAGCCCACTTCGAACGTGCCGAACATCAACGTTAGGAACACCGGCGCGACGAAGGCGAATTCAATGGCCGCCGCGCCGCTCTTTGACCGGCGTCGGAAGTCGCGCCGCCTCGCCGCCTTCGCTCGCAGTTTCTTGAAATTCGCCATATCGGGCCCTCTTAGCGGCTGACGTGGAGCTGCGAAATCGCCTGCGCGATCGCGGCGAAGTGACGTTTGAGCGCCGCCCCGTCTTCCGCGAGATATTCATGGGCCGGGCTCGTCGCGCATTGTCTCATCATGTTTCGGGCGTTGACGCTGTCCACGATCTTGAAGCCGACCGTATAGACGACGATCCCCTGGTCCTTCATCGCGTCGCAAAGCGCCAGCGCCTGGTCGTAGGAATGACCGTTCGGAGCATCGCAGTTGATCTTGTCGGAGGAACCGCCGGAACCGCTGGTCGACGTTTGCGAGACGACGCCGTTGCAATAGGAGCTGTTGTACTCGCCGTCCGTCATGATGACGACGCTCTTTGCGACTTCATCATTATCGTAGGCTGCTGGCGCGCTGTCGCCTGGGAACAGGTCGCTGAAGTTCGGCGAGACCGTGTACCAGCCCCAGGCGATGCCGATGTGACCGCCGGTGTTGCCGTTTGCGGCCAAGTCGTCAATCGTATCGTTAAGATCTTCTTTGTCGCTTGTCAGCCCGGCGACTTCCGACGGCGGGCAAACATATGGGTTGTCCAGGCGCGCATAAACGCGTCCAACCTTGCTCGCGGCGACGCTCTGGTCGGTATAGGCGTCGACGCCGGTGCGTTCCGAGACGCAATCAGTAATCTGGAACAGGCGCCAGTCGTCGCCGCTGTCGCTGAGGAAGAAGTTGTATTGGCAACCCGGCGTCGTGCAGTAAATGGAGCCGCCGTTTGTGTAAGTGCTCCAGCCGCTGCTGTCGACCCAGCTGCCGGTGGACGCGCCGCTCGACTCGTTCACATGACGGATCTGGAACGTATTGGCGGTCGCGTTCCGAACGACATACACATTCTCGCCGGTGTTGTTCACTTGCGTCATGCCGTTGACGCCGCTGATCCTTACGAAAGCGCCGTCTGTGAATCCGTGGTCTGGCGCGGTGATCGTCACTCGGCTGTTCTTGTTGATCGCCGTGATCGATTTGGGAGCGGCGATCGGGCCGCGGGCGGCGAGCGCGTGCGAGCCGACTTTCACCGAACCGCCATAGGGAACGATCGCGACCTTGGAATAGAAGTCAGTCTGATCTTCACGGATAAGCACGTCCACGAACTCCTTCGCGGCCGCTTTCAAATCCTCAATCCGGTTGTCGGACGCCATCGACCCTGTGGTGTCGAGAATGAGCGCGACTTCCGTGTCGCCGGAGGCGGCGCGCGTGATCTGCGTGTCGGAATCGATCGAAATGTAGGTGAATGCGGAACTGCCCTGGAAGACGCGATCGGCGACGCCGAGCAGCAGCGTCTTCAGCCGCCCGCTCGCGCGCGGCGTAATCGTCAGATTGTCGATATCGAAATCGACTTCAAGATCCTCGACGATGCCGTCATGCGAAAAGTTTTCGTCAAAGAAGTCGCGTCCAAAATCCTTCAGATATTCCGTGCGCTCAGCTTCGGTGAGGCTTCTGATCTCCGGCCCGTTGGCCGCATCAAGTTGGGCGATCGCAAGGCCGGCGGCGTCGAGCGACTCAATCAGATCGGCTCGCACGGCGTTATGCCTCGAAAAATCGACCGCGCCGCCCGCAAACAGCAGAAAGAGGGGCAAGGTCAGGCCGAACAGCATGGCGATATTGCCGTCCTCAGACCGCTTGAAAGAACTCGTCCGCATCATACGCCTCTCCTCTGAGAGCCACCCAAACCCAGCGAAGGCATTGACGCGGGACGCGCCGGCTTGACTTCGCGCAGATACGCGATTGAATTACTGGGAGGTAATTAATCGCTCGTTAGTAAACGCGGTTAAGCGCGGTTCATCATGTTCAGCGAGTTCATGCGGTCCGGTCGTTTTGACATAAACGCGCTTGCATGTCGCTTGAGCGTCGACGTGCTTAACGCTTTGTTGCCCCCCGTTTGTCCGGTTACTGACGAACCGGTCGCGTCCGCACGCTCGCTCAGCGTCGCGGCGTGGAGGAAAATCCGCTTCATCGACGCGCCGTTCTGTGCGCGTTGCGGCGCTCCGTTCGCGGTTGATTACGGCGCGGACGCAGAATGCGCGGCCTGCGTCGCCGATCCCCCAGCTTTCGATCGCGCGCGCGCGGCCGTCGTTTACGATGACGCCTCTCACGGGCTGATCGTCGGGTTCAAACATGCGGACCGGACCGATCTCGCGCCTTTGCTCGCCGGCTGGCTTGCTCGGGCGGGTGCCGGTCTCATCACGCCGGCGAGCGTTCTTGCGCCGGCGCCGCTTCATCCGCAGCGGCTCTTCGCACGGCGGTTCAATCAATCGGCGATCCTGGCCCAAAGGCTGGCGCTAGCGACCGGCGCCGTCTTCGCGCCCCGTTATTTGAAGCGGTTGAGACCGACCCCATCGCAAAAAGGACTGTCCGCCGACCAGCGTCGGCGAAATCTCGCGGGCGCCATCGGGCCCGGCCCCGAGGCGTCCGCCGGCGCACACGTCATCATCATCGACGACGTCATGACGACGGGTGCGACTTTGTCGGCCTGCGCCCGCGCGGCGCGCAAGGCGGGCGCGGCGCGCGTGGACGCATTGGTTCTCGCCCGGGCGATGAAAGACGGCGCCGTGTTAGGCTGAGGGGCGAGAAGCCATCGGAGGAATGCTTCAATAAGCGGAGTTCAAGCCAGCTTTGCAGGACTGGAATCGTGCGTCAGGATCTAGGCGCGCACGCGGATTTGAGACATCTTGTCGGCGTCATCAATTCGTCCGGCCCATGCGACCCGTCACGATATACACCAAGCCGCTTTGTCCGTACTGCGTCCGTGCGCTTTCGCTGCTCAAGAGAAAAGGCGCTGCGGTGACGGAAATTTCAGCGGCGTTTAATTCCAAGCTGCGGGCCGAAATGATCGAGCGGTCGGGCGGACGATCGACCTATCCGCAGATTTTCATCGGCGATTTTCATGTCGGCGGGAGCGACGACCTCCACGCGCTCGACTCCGCTGGAAAGCTTGATGCGCTCCTCGATGGCTGAAATCGACCAGCAAGACCGGTCGTCTTTTCGCGCGGCCCTCGTGCAGATGCGATCGGGCGTCGAACGCGCCCGCAATGCGGACGCAGCGCTCGCCCTTATCGCCGAAGCGGCGAAAGGCGGCGCGCATTTCATCGCGACGCCGGAAATGACGACGGCTGTCGATCGGGATGGAGCGCGGCTTGCGGCCTCGTTGCCGGAAGGCGAAGGCCTCGCCGAAGTCGAGGCCTTCTCCGCCGCCGCCGCCGACCATGGCGTCTGGCTGCTCATCGGATCGATGCCGATCCGGCGAGCGGAAGGAAAACTCGCCAACCGGTCCTTTCTCTTCGGTCCGGACGGCGTCATCGCCGCGCGATACGACAAGATCCATATGTTCGACGTCAGCCTTGCTGACGGTGAGAGTTGGCGCGAGAGCCGGATTTATGAGCCCGGCCGTGAAGCCGTCGTCGTTCAAACGCCGCTGGCGGCGTTCGGTCTGTCCATTTGCTATGATCTCCGGTTCCCGGCGCTTTACCGCGCGCTCGCCAAGTCCGGGGCCGAGGTTCTTTGCGTTCCCGCCGCCTTCACCCGGCAGACAGGCCGGGCCCACTGGAAAACGTTGCTGACGGCGCGCGCCATCGAATGCGGCGCATTCGTGCTCGCGCCGGCGCAAGGCGGCGTTCATGAAGACGGCCGCGAGACCTTTGGTCACTCAATGGTGATTTCGCCGTGGGGCGACATTTTGACCGAGGCGCGCGGCGATGAACCTGGCGTTATCTTCGCTGATATAGACGTGAAGCGCGTCGAAGCGGCGCGCCGTCAGATTCCGAGCCTTTCGCTCGACGCAGCCGCCCTTGAAAATCCAGTCCGCGTGGTCAGTTTCGATTAATGATAAAATACAGTTTAACCTGCGGTTCCGGATGCGCCTTCGAGGGTTGGTTCCGGTCGAGCGAAGACTTTGACGTGCAAGCGGGCGAAGGCCGGCTTGAATGCCCTTATTGCGCGTCGACGAAGGTCGAGCGCGCCATCATGGCCCCGTCTCTCGTGCGCGGCGCCGACGCGCCGCCGCGGTCTTCGCGCCTCGCGGAAATGCGTGAAGCGATGGCGGAAGCGGCCCGAAGAGCGCGCGACTATGTTGAGAAGAATTTCGACTATGTCGGCGATCGGTTCGCTGAGGAGGCCCGCCGCATCCATTACGGCGAGACGAAGCATCGCGACATTTACGGCGAGGCGTCCGGCGCGGAAGTGAAGGAGCTTGTCGACGAAGGAGTCGCGATCGCGCCCCTGCCGGCGGCGCCGGGCGCCGTCGCTGACAAGAAGAAAGTCAACTGACGTCGACCGGCCTTCGACGCCCTTGCCAGCGCCCTCCGCTTCGGTCTCTTCTCTTCAGATGCTGCCGCTCGCTCGCCGCTGCCGCGAGTTCAAGAGTTTCGACGTGTTCGACGACGAGTCGCTCGCCCTCGTCCTTGAGCGCGCTCGCTGGTTCTCGTTGACAGGCGGCCTTGAGCTGTTCCGGCAGGGCGACCCGCCCGATAGCGTCTATTTCGTCCTCTCCGGTCGCCTGATCGTCGTGCGCCGGGATTCCTTCGGCGAGGAGGTCGTCGGCTATGTGCGCGCCGGCGAACCCGTCGGGGAGATGTCGCTTCTCGCCGGGGAAGCGCGCTCAGCGTCCGTCTATGCGCTGCGCGATACGGAACTCTTGGCGTTCGACCGCGCCGACGCGGACTGGCTGCTCGACAATTGCGCGGATTTTGCGCACGCGCTCGCCAATTCGATTGTCGCCCGCGCTCGTCATCCGACCATGAGTTTCGTGCGGGCGCGCCCGAGCGTTTTTGCGCTGATCGGCGCCTCGCCTTCGATCGAAATCGAGGCGCGAGCGAAGGCGATCGCAAATATCATCGAACGATACGGCCGGCGCGCGGCGCTGATTGAGGCCCCGGAGCGGCTCGGAGAAGGGGAATTCGAGCGGATCGAAAGCGCTCATGACGTGACGCTGCTGCCCGCGCGCGTCGCCGACAGCCCGGAGTTCCGCTTCGCCTTGCGCCATGCGGATCGCTTCATCGTGTTCGCCCGGCAGGATGCGCGGCCGCCGCGGCCGTTCCCCCTGACGCTCACGGAGGATTCTCCGGCGCGAAAGTTCAGGCTTGTCGACGTCGCCATGCTGCACGAAGGATCGAAGTCAGGCAGCGTCGCCGACTGGGTCGATGCGGTCGACGCCCATCGCGTGTTCCCTGTTTCCGGTTCGCGCACGCTGGAGCGGCTCGCCCGCGCGCTCGCCGGCGTATCGGTCGGCGTCGTCATGTCAGGCGGCGGCGCGCGCGCCTACGCCCATATCGGCGCGATAAAGGCGCTGCGTGAACGCCGGGTGCCGATCGACTTTCTCGGCGGCGCTTCGATGGGCGCGGTCATCGCCGCCTGCGTCGCGATGGGGTGGGACGACGAAGAGATTGAGGCGCGCGTCCGCGACGCGTTCGTGTCTTCAAATCCTTTGGGCGATCACGTCCTGCCGGTCGTCGCGCTCACGCGCGGCCAGCGCGTTGAGGAACGCCTGAAACGCCATTTCGGCGAGACTTTAATTGAGGATCTTGAGACCCCGTTTTTCTGCACGTCGTCCGAAATGACGCGGGGCGTCACGCGCATCCATCGGCGCGGCCTGCTGCGCCAAGCGCTTCGCGCATCGATATCGCTTCCGGGGATCCTGCCGCCGGTCGTCGCCGACGGGGAGCTTCTTGTCGACGGCGCGGTCATGAACAATTTTCCGACCGACCTCATGAACAGCCTCCATCGCGGCGTGACGATCGGCGTCGATGTGGCGCGCGAAGGCTCAATTTCGCCGGACGCCTTCGAGGACCCCCCGGGATTTCTTTCGTGGGTCTGGCGGCACGGCTTCCGCTCGGCCCCGCCGATCGTCAGCCTGCTGATGAGGGCCGCCACCTCGCGCCAGGAATCCCGGCCGAAAGAGAGCCCGGCCGACATTCTGGTGACGCCGCCGGTCGCCGGCGTCCAGCTTCGGGACTGGAAGTCCTATGATCTCGCCGTGATCGACGGCTATGCGGCGACGCTCGGCGCGCTCGAACGTGAATGGCCGAAGCTGGCGGCGATCGTCGAGGCGGGACTGCCCGATCAGTCGTAACGGCG